>JAAZAT010000294.1 GCA_012514185.1 Spirochaetales bacterium
AGCGGTTGATGGTCGTCCTCGATCCCTTGAAGCTGGTCATCGACAACTACCCCGAGGGAAAGGTCGAGTACTTCGAGGCTGTGAAAAATCCTGAAGATCCCAATAGCGGCACCCATCAGATTCCCTTCTCCCGAGAGCTGTACATTGAAAAGGAAGATTTCATGGAAGTTCCCCCCAAGGGGTACCACCGCCTCTTCATTGGAGGAGAAATCCGCCTGAAATACGCATATTATGTCACGGCGAACTCGGTCGTGAAGGACGAAGACGGCAACGTGGTTGAAGTACACTGCACCTACGACCCCGAGTCACGGGGAGGAGCAACACCGGACAACCGCAAGGTGAAAGGAACCAGCCATTGGGTAAGTGCAACAGAAGGCGTCACCATAGAGGCCCGCTTGTATGACAAGCTCTTCTTGTCCGAGTATCCAGGAGCGGCTACCGGCAACTACCTGAACGACCTGAATCCCGATTCCTTGAAAATTGTTACCGATGCAAAAGCCGAACCCGAGATTCTCAACGCCAAGGTTGGCGATTACCTGCAGTTCATCAGAAATGGATACTTCTGCAAAGACAACCGCAGTGAAGGCTTGGTCTTCAATCGGACCGTGACCTTGAAGGATTCCTGGGCGAAGCTCAAACAGAAAATGGGTGTGTAAGACACGTGCTGCGGGGGACGGTGTCCGTCCCCTTCCAGCAGGGAGAGAGTTATGGATTACTTTTTTGACCAGCACTTCCATGTGATGCATATTTCCCATCCGAACCTCATCAGTTTCCTCTCTTCGCTGGATACCGGCATTCCCGATCTCATCACCAGCGGAGCCCTTTCCCCCAGTTACATCCTCACGACCAAGAACCGAAAAGGCCCGATCCTTCTGAACCGGCTGACCAATACGTTGACCACCTTCGAACAGTCCATCGGGCAGACTCTGGTGATGATGGAGGACGACCTGAGAGGGGTGTTCACCTCCCATGAGGAGGGAGCTCCCAGACCAGAGCTTCCCTATATCAGGGAAGGAAAACTGCATATGCGGGGAAGGACGTACGACAAAATGGCGATGTGCCCTTTGCTTATGGACTTTTCCAGCAGCCTGGTACGCAAGGAAACGTTGTACTACCCCACTCCCAATGAACAGAAAATCCTCGATTACGTGAAAGATTCGCTTGAGGGATTTTCCTACTACCACAGCCAGCGGCCAGACGGCCTTTTCGAGTTCTTTCCTTTTTTGGGAATCAATCCACCGGTTCACTCCCTGGATTTCATCAAGGAACTGTTGTCCACCTATATCGCAACCGGGACCAAACAGTTCTACGGCATCAAGTTCTACCCGCCGCTTGGATACGACCCGTGGCCATCCGATGAGATCGAGCGCCAAAAGGTCCTCTACATCTATGAGTTTTGCAGCCGGAACAATATTCCCATCATGACGCACTGCGACGACCAGGGTTTCCGTGGAATCCCTGCCAAGGAAGCATGGAAGTATACAGCCCCTTCGGCCTATAAACCGGTGCTCGCACGCTTTCCGCTGCTTCGCATCGACTTTGCACATTATGGCTGGCAATATACACCGTTGCAGAAGAATCCCATCACCGTCATCTCCAGCCTGACCAGCAAGGTCCCCGACTCCACATGGTTTTACGAGATCACCGAGTTGATGCAGCTCTATCCCAACATCTATGCCGATGTATCCTTCAGCGGGGCAAATCCGGACTTCTATCCGCAATTGGTCAATTATCTCAATTCCTTGGAGGAAGAGAAACGGCAGGTCATCCTGAGCCGTTCGCTGTTCGGCACTGATTTTTCAGTCAACCTGATGAAGGTTGAAAGTTATACTTCCTATTATCGGATGTTCGAGCAATCCCCGCTTTCCGATGATGAGGTTCATGCAATGGTTTCGGTCAATCCGCTTCGTTTCATGCATATCGGGCAACAATAAAGGCAGGCTTTGAGCCTGCCTCTGTTGCGGTGCACCGGATATGCTTAGTAATTCTTGGCAACAATCTCGAAATATGCCTGGGGATGAGCGCATACAGGGCACATGCCGGGAGCCTTCTTGCCGATAACGATATGGCCGCAGTTGGAGCACTTCCAAATCTGGTCGCCCTCCCTGCTGAATACCAAGCCACCTTCAACATTCTTCAAGAGGTCGAGATAGCGTTGCTCATGGTGCTTCTCAATGGCGGCAACCATTTCAAAAAGAGTGGCAATCTTGTTGAATCCTTCCTCACGGGCTTCTTTTGCGAAACCAACATACATCTCGGTCCACTCATAATGCTCGCCGGCGGCAGCATCCTTGAGGTTGGTGGCAGTATTCTGGATCTCACCGCCTTCCTGCAGAAGCTTGAACCAAATCTTGGCGTGCTCTTTCTCATTGAAAGCGGTTTCCTCAAACAGATTGGCAATCTGTACATAGCCTTCTTTCTTGGCCTGGGAGGCATAATACGTGTACTTGTTACGAGCCATGGACTCCCCTGCAAATGCAGCGTTCAGATTGGCTTCCGTCTTTGATCCTTTCAATTCCATACCTTACTCCTTCACTGCCTTTGGGCAGCATGCTTTTTTTGGCAATCGGGACAAATCCCGTTGAACACTATTTCGTACGATTCAAGGACGTATCCGAAAGTTTCCACATTCTTGGCACAAAGATCGATATCATCGAACACTTCGATGTCGCTCACCTGTTTGCAAGCCGTGCATTGGATATGGTAATGATTACCCAGGGTGCGGTCGAAATGATCAGGGCCGCCAAGCACTCGAATACGCTTCACCTTTCCCTCATCCACGAGCATGTTTAAATTTCGGTACACCGTTGCCCGACTGATGGAAGGATGCTTCAGCACAATGTTCTCGTAAATTTGTTCAGCATTCGGATGGTTGGTTGCAGTGGTGACAGCTTCCCAAACCAATCCTTTCTGTATTGTCTGTCGCTTCTCTTTCATGGAATTTCCTAAATGATATACAATCTCAATAGTCATGATAGTCCATGCCAAACGCAGTGTCAACAAGATACTGGTAAAACCGGACATCCACGTGGAAACCCCAGGGAATCCTGGGGTTTCGCAGTACAGGATAGCATTATTTATCCTTGTTCTTCCCTTCGTCATCAAGCCAGAAGAAGGAGTCGTTTTCGTTCTCTCCCCTGGTTCTGGTCTCACGGAATTTGTCAAAACCGTAAGGCTTGGGAGACGATTTGCGTTCACGCTTCACCCTGCCTTCCGAACCGGCCTCATCACGTGGTGTGGCGAACGCAGGGCGGTCTTCCCTGCGGAATGAAGGACGATCAGGCCTGTCGCCGAAAGGTCTTCTCTCACCATAGGAGGGACGATCGGATGAAGGTCTTCGATCATCACGATCTCGGAATGAAGGACGCTCGTCCCTGTCACCGTAGGGTCTTCTCTCCCCATATGAGGGACGATCGGATGAAGGTCTTCGCTCCTCGCGGTCACCGAACGGTCTTCTCTCGTCGCGGTCGCGGAACGAAGGACGATCGGGCCTGTCGCCGAAGGGTCTTCTCTCACCATAGGAGGGGCGGTCGCCGAACGGCTTTCGATCGTCGCGGTCGCGGAACGAGGGACGGGCATCTCTGTCGCCGTAGGGTCTTCTCTCACCATAGGAAGGGCGGTCGCCTGAAGGTCTTCGGTCATCGCGGAACGAGGGACGATCGGGCCTGTCACCATAGGGTCTTCTCTCACCATAGGAGGGACGATCGGATGAAGGTCTTCTCTCATCACGGTCACCGAACGGCTTTCGATCGTCGCGGTCGCGGAACGAAGGACGGGCATCCCTGTCGCCGTAGGGTCTTCTCTCACCATAGGCGGGGCGGTCGCCTGAAGGTCTTCTCTCATCACGGTCGCCGAACGGCTTTCGTTCGTCGCGGTCGCGGAACGAAGGACGATCGGGCCTGTCGCCGTAGGGTCTTCTCTCACCATAGGCGGGGCGGTCGGATGAAGGTCTTCTCTCATCACGGTCACCGGACGGCTTTCGTTCGTCGCGGTCGCGGAACGAAGGACGATCAGGCCTGTCGCCGTAGGGTCTTCTCTCACCATAGGCGGGGCGGTCGCCGCGGTCGCGGTAGGAGGGTCGTTCGCCCCTGTCGCCGTAGGATCTTCTCTCTCCATAGGAAGGACGGTCGCCGGAGGACCTTCTGTCATCACGATCGCGGTAGGAAGGACGACGGTCATCACGTGCCACTCTTTGGTCATCGTTACGACTCTCGCGCTCTTTTCTGGGAGCATGCTCGGGTTGAGCCTGTTCAGCCTCTTCGTTTCCTTCAAAAAGCGGAGCAATATCTTCATCATCCCAGCGAAGGGTCAAAAGGTCGTCTTCCACTTCATTGGCTTCCATTTCAACAGCAGCTTCTTCAGTTTCCAGTTCAAGATCAGAGGACTCTTCTTCCTGTACGACTTCTTCTGCACTCTCTGCTACCATTGCGTCTGCCTGTACAGTTTCTTCCTGAGCAATATCTGCTGCAACGTTCTCTTCCTGTACATCAATGTCTTTTGCTACTTCTTCTTTTTTCATACTTTTTTCTTCCACATGTTCTTCACGCTGGTCTCTGCCAGCTTTTTTCTCAACGGTCCGCAGATCTGCTGCAGTTATCCGTACATCCTGTTGCTTTTCAAGCAACCACGTCCTTGCCGTTCCTAGACGGCGTGTAAACCCAGGGGCTGCAACCTGGGCCGTTATCTCTTGAACCTCAAATCCTCGAACTGCTTTCGTGTCCATGCTGAATGTTCCCAGATTTGTTGAGAACACCAGTTTCCCTTCCCTCGCCAAGAGTGCATTGAGCACTTTCATCCAACGCTGATAATCTCTTTGGACATCAAAATCATACTCCATCTTCCTGCTGTTGGAAAAACTCGGGGGATCGAATATGATCAAATCATACACCTTTCCACTCGAGAGTGCTTCAACAACATACTGCCACGCATCTGCAGCAACACAAGGATACAATGCGGAACCATACCCATTGTCAGCAAGATTCTTTTCAGCCCATGCAGTATAGGTACTGGACAAATCCACCGACTCAACGCTGGAGGCCCCGCCCCTTGCTGCATAGACCGAGAACGATCCTGTATAAGAAAACAGGTTCAGAACCCGGCATCCCCGGCTCATCGACTCAACCAGCATTCTCGTTGCCATGTGGTCAAGAAATAAACCGGTATCAATTCTCTTGGTCAAGTCTACGGTAAAGAACAGTTCATTCTCCGTGACTTGTACAACCAACGAGGTCTCGCCCTGCAAGCTGTGTTGTTCCTTGCCCACCCGTTTCGGTCGGCGATGGAAAATCACACGGTCCGCTTGGACATAAAGCATACGGGAGACGATATCGCAGCATATCCGCTCCTCCTCTTCATCCAAGCCCTCTTCACTGTAATCGGTGACCCTGGCATAGGGACCATAGAGATCCACAGTTACGGGAAACCTTTCAAGGTTTCGATCATACACTCTCATACAAGTCGTGCCGCTTTTGAGCATCATACGGCGCATTTTGAGAGCATTTCCTTTCAAAATCTTGCTAAAATCCTTCTCTGTGTAATCCATGACAATCCTGGTAGCTCTTTCTGCAACGCAGTGTATATGCTAATATGGAAAAAAGCTAGTGAAGCAAAGGATAAAAATAATGGAAGAAGATGCACAAGCCTTCATCGCTGCACTTGAAACGAGGCACGAAGCACCGCTGACATGGAAAACCTATGCCACTTGGTATGGAAACAACCATGAGGTATTCAGAGAGTTCGGGGTTTTCTTCTATAGATGCAAAAACTCTTTCTACTTTGAAGATTTTGAACGCAATCCAACCATGTTCGGCATTAGTTTGAAATCGAAGAGAGCAAAAACCCCCTTCAATAAATATGAAGGTTCCTTTTCTCTCGAAGAAGTTGAGGATACCAGGCCCATCCCCAAAACCTTGGCTGCAAAAATCATCCAAGGAAAGCGTGACAGCGCTTCGGTAAAGAACCCCAACCTTCTGGACAGGCTGTTCAGGCAGATGGTTGAGATGGTGACGTTGAAGGATGGAACCGTTCATTTCTTTGAGCTGATGAATCGGAAACAGTTTGTGAATGAGTTGCAGCAAAGCAACAAGGAGGAATAGATGGGAGCGTTCAAGGCATACGATATCAGAGGAATCTACAACAAGGATTTCAATAAGGATACCGTCTATAAAATAGGGTATTTTCTTCCAAAACTCCTTAAGAGCAACGTAGTGCTCGTAGGAAGGGATGTCCGTACCAGTAGTGAGGAAATATTTGAGTACCTGTGCAAGGGTATTACTGATAGCGGCAGCGATGTGTACGACATCGGCCTGGCCACCACTCCCATGGTGTATTATTCCACCGTTCATTTTGAGGTTGGTGCTTCGGTTCAGATCACAGCCAGCCACAATCCCGCGAGATACAACGGACTGAAGATCAGTAGGACAAAGGCTGTGCCAGTGGGCTCTGACAGCGGCCTTGTTGAGCTGGAACAGATGGTTCTCAACGACCCCATCGTTTTGGCAGCAAAGAGAGGCAGCATCATCGCCAAGGATGCAAAAACGCCCTATCTTGCATTCCTCAAGCAGTTTGTCCCCGATACCTCCAATCTGAACCTCACCATCGACTGTTCCCACGGTATGGCCAACCTTTTGGTGAAAGACCTCTTGGGAAATCACCACCACTACTTGTACGACCATTTCGACGGAACATTCCCCGCCCATGAGCCAAACCCGCTTGAAGTGGAAAACTGCAAGGACCTTGAAGTTGCGGTGCTGAAAAACAAGAGCGACATCGGGATAATCTACGACGGCGACGCTGATCGTGTCATGTTCCTCGATGAGAACGGCAGATTCCTCCAGCCCGACTACATCACAGCAGTCCTGGGCCACTACTACCTGGGCAAAGAAAAAGGGAATGTCCTGGTCGACATCAGGACCAGCCGCTCGACAACCGAATACTTGACCGGCCTAGGGGCGACCGTCCATGTCTGGAAGGTAGGTCATGCATTTGCAAAAACCAAGCTCAGGGACTTGGGTGCGATTTTCGGCGGCGAGCTCGCAGGGCACTACTACTTCAGGGACTTTTATAACTGCGACAGCGGCTTTCTCGCTTCCCTCATCGTACTGCAGGTTGTCAGTGAACTGAAGAAGCAGGGTATCAGCATCGGTTCTTTCATCGATTCAGTCATTGCATACGCAAACAGCGGCGAGATGAACTTCAAGCTGGAACACAAGGATGACGCCATGGCCGCCTTGCATGCCAGGTTCGTAGAGCATGATAAGCCTTCCAAGGTCATGGATTTCGACGGCTATCGCATCGAATTCCCCTCTTGGTGGTTCAATGTCCGAAAGTCCAATACCGAACCGTATCTGCGCCTGGTTGTAGAAGCCAAGAGCGATGCAGAACTGCAGCAGAGGACCAAAGAGCTCTCTGACATCATCAAGAAGTTCGACTGACCAGGAGCGTCATATGAAAGTACTATTGTTCGGAGGTGCCGGCTATATAGGCACGCATGTAGCTTTGGAGTTTATCGACCGCAATGACACAGTGGGAATCTTCGACAACTTGTCTTCAGGCTTGAAAAGCAATGTTCATTCAGACTCTCTCTTTTATGAAGGTGACATTCGAGACAAGGCCCGGGTGCTTGAAGTGTTGTCGCTTGGCTGGGATGTGGTGATCCATCTTGCTGCATACAAAGCAGCAGGTGAGTCGATGATAAAGCCGATCAAGTATTCTGAAAACAACATCACCGGCTCGCTCAATCTGATCACCGGTTGCATCAAGGCGGGAGTGAAGCACTTCATTCTCTCCTCCTCAGCTGCAGTCTACGGAGAACCGGCTTATCTTCCAGTCGATGAGAATCATCCAAAGAATCCCACCAACTATTATGGATATACGAAGCTGTGCATTGAAGAGAACCTGAAGTGGTATGCCGAGTTGAAGGATTTTGAATATGTATCGTTGAGGTACTTCAATGCAGCCGGGTATGATGAAAAAGGAAGGATGCTTGGTCTTGAGAACAATCCAGCCAATCTGATACCTGTGGTCATGGAAGTCGCCATGGGCATCCGACCCAATCTTTTGGTTTTCGGCAATGATTATGACACCGTCGATGGTACCGGAGTCAGGGATTATGTACACGTAACAGATCTAGCCAAGGGTCATGTATTGGCTGCCGACCACTTGATGGCAGGGAAAGGCAACTTGATTGTGAATCTAGGCTCTGAGGAGGGCCTCAGTGTTCAGCAACTGCTCGACACCGCCAGAAGCATAACAAAGAAGCCCATAGAGGCCCAGTATGTAGACCGCCGTCCCGGAGATCCCGCCAAGCTGGTGGCTTCATCCAAGATGGCCCAGAAGGTGCTTGGATGGAAAGCAGAACATTCGTCCGCACAGACCATCCTGGAGACAACCTGGAGAGTCTATGAGGCCAATCAGAAGAGACTGAAGGCCTAACGGGTCATCAAAGCTCAAGCGGCAGCCAACCCTGCCCCTTTTCTTTGTTCGTCATACTATGAAAAAAAGACAACCCACAAAGGATTGTCTTTTTTCTTGCTCGCCCGGAGGGATTTGAACCCCCGACAGGGTGGTTAACAGCCACCTGCTCTACCGACTGAGCTACAGGCGAATATCGTTTCGAACGATTGGTACATTACCTCATACCATTTTTTATGTCAAGCAGTTTCCTTTACAATCCCTAGAAAATCAGGTGAAAGAAAATTCGGCTGAAAGTGAAGAACGGCTACCCGAAGGTAGCCGTCCAATGAATCTGGTTCGTGTGAATTACTTCACAGGGTAGTTCTTCTTCAGGAACTCGATGAACACATCGCTCAACAGGGAACCTTCGGAAAGAACCTTGCCGAACATGGTGTATCCGTCACCGCCGGCGGCCATGAAGTCGTTCGTGGCAACCTTGTAGGTCGCGTTGCGATCGAGGGCCTTGCCATTGAGCAGGACACGAAGGATGCGCTTGCCAGGGGCTGCAAAGCGGTTGTAAACAACCTGCAAGTCAGTCTGGGAGAATGCACCATTCTGTTCGGGCAGCTTGCTGTAGCCATGCTCGAGAGCGGCATAGACGTCGGAACCCTTCACTTCAACAACAGTGATGATGTTGGTGAACGGCAGGACGTTGATGACATCGCCCATCGTCACGTTTCCAGCCTTCAAGGAAGCACGGATGCCACCACCATTGGTAATGGTGAAGTCAGCGCCGCTTTCTGCGGTCATTGCCATGGTGATCAACTTCGAAAGGTTGGTCTGCTTGGTGCGGACGTTTGCACGCTCGCCATCCAAGTTCTCAGGCAGTGTCGCAACAACAGTACTGAGTTTATCGCTCAGCTGAGCAGACATGAATCCGACATACTCATCGACCTGAGGATCGTTGGGAACATCAGTGATGCCGTACTGCTTGGCAAGAGCGGAATCCTTGGCATTCAGGACATCGGTTGCAGGAATCAACATCGGATAGGTTGCGGTCACCTTACCGTTCTTGACATGCAGCTGAACCAGTCCAAGGTTCCTCAAATAATCGCCAGTCGATACTACCAGGGTGTCGCCAATCTTCATGCCCTCTTTGAGCAAGGTATGGCTGTGACCATCAATGAAGAGGTCGATACCCTTGATTCTACTGACAATCTTATCGGTGGTAAGCCCACTGGCTCCATCAGGATCCATACCGATGTGGCCGAGTACGATGATGTAATCAACATACTGTTTTGCCATATCGATTGCCATCTGACCGATCTCAAAGATTTCTTCATTAGCAAAGGTTATGCCTTTGACGTTCTTCGGATGGGTCTTGGTGGCGGTGTCAGGAGTGGTCAAACCAACGACTGCAATCTTGAAACCGTTGAAATCGTACACCTGGTACGGCTGGAACAGCAGATAGCCGTTCTCATCCAATACGTTGGCGGAGAGGACCTTGAGATCACTGTACTCTTCAGCAAACCTTGCAGCCTCAACCAAGCGGTCAGCGCCGTAGTTGAAGTCATGGTTGCCCGGAGCAACAGCATCGTAGCCGAGCATGTCGAGCAGGACTCCTACGGTCTCGCCTTCAAACATGTTCGCAAGGTTCGTTCCGTGGGAAACGTCACCAGCATCAAGAACGAGAATGTTGTCGGTGAGAGCACGTCCCATCTTCAGCATTGTGGACAGCTTGGAATAACCCATTCCACCGTCGGCAGGAACGATACGTGCATGCACGTCGTTGGAGTGGACGATGAAGAGGTCGAACTCAGCAGTCCCTGCATCGTTCTTCACAATTTCAGTAACACCGAGCGGATACTCAACAGCCTTGGGAGCGGCAGCAACAGGGGCCGGGGCCGGAGCCGGGGCAACCGGTGCAGGAGCAGGAGCAGGTGCGGGAGCCGGTGCAGGAGCCGGAGCGGGCACTGCTGCCTTCACCACCGGGGTCGCACCAATCTTCGCCACAATCGCCGGATCCTCGGGCACCGTCACCATCAGCGTGTATCCCATCGCCCTGGCAATCGGCTCGTAGGCCTTGGCTATCGCACTCTTGGAAGGCTCGAGAACGTCGGCTGCAGGAAGCAGCATCGGGTAGACAGCCTTCACCTCGTCGTTCGCAACGCTCAGCTGCACAGCACCAACGCTCTTCAGCTGCTCGTCGGCCCTGACTATCAGCGTGCCGTTCACCGTCTTCGCCATCGCAGACCCGTTGCCGTCAACGATCAAGTCGATGCCGTCGATGTTCTGCGCCACCATCTCGCTGGTGATCGGGCCCTTGTCGCCCAGATCGCTCAGGATTACCAGGTAGTCAACATATCCCTTGGCAAGGTCGACCGCATACTGCGCGTTGTCCAGGATCACGTCGCTGGTGAAGCTCACGCCCTGGATCGGCTTCGGGGCAACCAGGCCGGCCACGCCAACCTTGAACCCGTTGAAGTCGTAGATCTGGTAGGGCTGCGCAACCAGGTATCCGTTCGCGTCGAGGGCGTTCACGCTCAGCGGAAGGGCCTTCTTCGTCCCGGCTATGCCGGTGGCCAGCTGGATCGCCTGCGGGGTGTAGGCGTCGTAGCCGAGCTCGTCGACGACTTCGGCCGCCAGCATCGCTGCCTCGGCGGGTACCTCACCAACGTTGCCGCTGTTCAGAAGCAGCCAGTTGTCGGTGATCGCACGTCCGGCCTTCAGGGCGGTCGAGAACTTCGCAAGTCCCAGTCCGCCGTTCGCGGCGTAGATGTTGCCGTTCAGGTCGTTCGTATGCACGATGAACAGATCGAATACCTTCGCTCCGTCATCATTCTTAACAATTTCCTTCACTCCGTAGGGCAGCTCCATCTCAACAGGAGCGGCAGCAACAGGGGCCGGGGCCGGAGCCGGGGCAGGCGCCGGGGCGACTGGTTCAGGAACCGGTACGGGGGCCGGGGCGGGCTCAGGAACGGGTGCTGCAGGAGCGACTGGCTCGGGAGCAGGTTCTACAACAGGAGCTGGCGGAATTGGCTCAACCTTGGCGGTGCTCTTACAACCTACAAGGGAAAAAGCCAACAAAGCTACCAGCATTGCTGTCATAATTGTTCTTGAAAGACGTTTCACGTGTTTCCTCCTCATGACGTTCTCATGTGTCGTTGTTTACGTACTCAACAACACTATAACACACACTGCTAGAATCGGATACATCAAAAATACGCGAAAAATGCTGATTTAGACCGTTATTTCCAGAAAAAAGAAGCCTGTGATTGTTATATTCACAGGCTTATGGTTATAATTTCAGATACGAAAATCCTTACATCAAGTCTTTCGGCTTGCGAGCGGTATTCCCAGATTTCTCGCAATAAGCCACGTGGCGAAGTTTTCCATTCTCGAAAACCGCCTTCATCTTGATCGGGCCGCCCCAGCGGCTCATCATAACCTTTGCACCTTCACGGCGAGCGTTCTTAGATACGTTACCAGCCATATACCTATCCCTCCATACAATTTGCTCAATTCTTGGTTACTATAGCGATTCTCACCTGTCAAGTCAAATCCCTACCTTTCTATTTTACCTACTTGTTGCAACTTTGACAATCCAAACATAGAATGTTCCTATGAAAAAACCAACAAAGTTGCTTAGACAAATATTTCTTATCCCGGTATATCTCTACAAAGGATTGCTCTCCCCGTTTTTCGGAGGCGGTTGCCTGTACCATCCCACCTGCTCCACGTACATGGTCAATTCCGTGCTCAAGCATGGCATCGCAAGAGGCTTCATCATGGGCTTTGCCCGAATCCTGCGCTGCAGCCGGTGGTACTATGGGGGTGACGACCAGGTCCCGGAAACCTGGTCCTGGAAAGCCATACGGGATGGGTTCACCCTCTTCAGGAAACGATGATCAGCGGGAGAGTTCCTTGACAAAGGGGATGAGCACCGACAAGGCGTTTTCATTGTAGCCGCCTTCGGGAATTATTATATCGGCAAACACTTTTGTGGGTTCAATGAAATTGAAATGCCCGGGTCTGACCACCTCAAGATACTGGTTGCAGACACTTTCCACCGTTCTCCCGCGCTCGGCGATATCTCGTTTGAGGCGACGGATGAACCGAATATCGTCAGGGGTGTCCACATACAACTTCAAATCGAGCAGATCACGTATCTGCTTGTCATACAAAACCATCAACCCCTCAATAATCACCAAAGGCTTTGGCTGGACACTCACCGCTTCATCCCTGCGGCGATGGTGCACGAAATCATACAGGGGCATCTCGATGCTCCTGCCTTCTTTCAACGCCTTCAAGTGTTCATACAAAAGCTCGATGTCGAAGGCGTCAGGATGGTCGAAATTGAATGCAGTGATATTTTCATTGCTGATGTATGAAGCAGACCGATAGTAATTGTCCTGGGGAATAAACACGAAGTCGGAACAGACTTCTCCGATTTTTCTTACAATAGTGGATTTACCGGATCCGGAGCCTCCGGTAATACCAATGATCTTCACCTCTCTCATCATGTACTCCCCTGCATTTTCGGCAACACCCGGACGCAATCGCTATCTACTTCCAAAACTAAAAACCGTTGTATGCTTGAAGCTTCGTTCCTTATTGAAAATGCAGGACGGAAACTCAGGATGGTTTGGGCTGTCAGGATAATACTGGGTCTCAAAACACATTCCTGCATGCTTTGGATAGGCTATGTTCCCCTTGCCGATCTCAGCTGCCTTGAGGTAGTTGCCCGTATACAGCTGCACAGCCGGCATAGTCGTGCTGATTTTCATGGTACGACCGCTGTTCGGTTCATAAATCGATGCGAATTCAACCAGTTTATCCGAACTCTGGGAGAGGATGAAACAATGATCATACCCTCCGGCTTTCTCGATATCACGGCCTATCGCTTTCTTCTTCGTGAAATCAAAAGCAGTGCCTTTCACATCAATGATCCTGCCGGTAGGAATGGATGCAGAATCAACTTCCAGATATCGGTCGCAGGCAAGCTGGAGTTCATGATTGAGAATGGTCCCGCTTGCAGCCCCACCCAAATTGAAATATGAATGATTGGTCAGATTGATGGGAGTATGTCCTGTTGCCGTTGCTTCATAATCTATGCGCAGATTGCCGTCTCTTGTCAGTACATACGAAACCGTGCAATTCACTGCATGGGGAAAGCCGCCGTCACCGGCGGGACTGAACAGGCTCAGCACCACCCCCGGATCACCATTCCAGTCAAACGTTTCCACATGCCAGTTGCGCCAACCCCAGTTGCTCTTGCCGCTGTGAAGGCTGTTGTTTCCCTCATTTTTCTCAAGCGTGCAGGTCTTGCCATCCAACACGAACTCGGCATTGGCGATTCTATTGGCAAATCTGCCCACAACCTGTCCGAAATACGTAGTTGAGGTAAGATTGTCCAGCGGGTTGTCAAATCCCAGCACGATATCGCGGATTTCACCGTTGCGGTCAGGAGTTTTCAGGGTCTTGAGATTGGCACCAAGACTGAGAATTTCAGCAGTGATATCACCCTGGGTGAGCGTAATGGAAAAAATATCGTCACCTTCAGCAGTAGTGGCAACCGAGCGTTTGGTCAACATAGGATACCCCTTGTTCTAGTTCTTCTTTCAAGTATACACCCCCTCTCCTCGAGGGGGCAATAAAGAATGCAGCAAAGAACAGTGTCACTTTGCGTCGTCGTCGCTCTTGAGAACGGCAAGGAAGGCACTCTGCGGGATCTCAACGTTTCCAACCATTTTCATGCGCTTCTTGCCCTCTTTCTGTTTCTCAAGCAACTTCCGCTTCCTGCTGATATCACCACCATAACACTTGGCGGTAACGTCCTTGCGGAATGCCGTGATGGTCTCGCGGCTGACAATGGTCCCCCCGATGGCTGCCTGGATGGCGATCTTGTACTGCTGGCGGGGGATTTCACCTCTGAGCCTTTCACAAACTTGACGGCCGCGTGTTTGGCTGTTCCCACGGAAAACCAACTGGCTGAGGGCGTCTACAGGTTCCCCGTTGACCAGAATATCCAGGCGGACCAGATCGGTGCGCTTGTATCCGATGACCTGATAATCGAAGGAAGCATACCCACGGCTGATTGACTTGAGACGGTCATAGAACTCAAACAACACTTCCGCCAAGGGCATTTCATAAATCAGCTCAACACGCTTCTCATCCAGATAGTTCATGCCGGTCTGCGTCCCGCGCTTCTCCATGCACAAATTGATGATCGGCCCCACATACTGGGTCGGAGTGATCACATTGGCTTGGATATAGGGTTCTTCAGCATATTCAACCCGCATCGGGTCGGGATATTCCAAGGGATTATCAATATTGATGGTCTCACCGTTCTTCAGGTGAACGATGTACTTCACCGAAGGGCTGGTAAACACGATGGACAGGTCGAACTCCCGTTCGATCCTCTCCTGAACAACTTCCAGATGCAGCATGCCCAGAAAACCGCAGCGGAATCCGAAACCCAGGGCAGCAGAACTGTCCTTCTCATACACGAGGGAGGCATCGTTGAGCTTCAACTTCTCAATTGCGCTGACCAGCTCCTCATAATCATTCGTATCCACCGGGTAGATTGAACTGAAGACAACCGGCTTGACGTCCTTGAATCCGGGAAGCGGCTTCTTTGCCGGATGACTGGTGGTGGTGATGGTATCACCAACCCGTACATCGCTGATGGTTTTCACCCCGGTGATCACATACCCTACATCACCGGCATGCAGCTCGCCGGTCTTGATGAGCTCAAGCTGGAAAATCCCGGCCTCTTCAACCTTGTAGACACCGCCGGAGTGCATGAACTGGATTTCGGTACCGACTTTCACAACACCGTCGAACACACGGCAATGAACAATGACACCCCGATAGGCATCGTAGTGCGAGTCAAAAATGAGAGCTTGCAACGGCAATGCGTCATTGCCTTCAGGGGCCTTGATCTGCTTGACGATGGCCTCGAACAACGCATCCACGCCAAAACCGGTCTTGGCACTGACCTTGACTGCCAAGGAGCTGTCAAGACCGAGATCGTGATCGATCTGATGCAGGCAGGCCTCAATATCTGCAGATGCCAGGTCAACCTTGTTGATGACCGGGATGATCGTCAAATCATGTTCCATGGCCATATACAAATTGGCCAGCGTCTGGGCTTCAACTCCCTGGGATGCATCGATGAGCAGCAGCGCGCCTTCACAGGAGCTGATAGCCCTTGACACCTCATAGGAAAAGTCGACGTGGCCCGGGGTGTCGACCAAATTCAGTGAGTAGGTTTTTCCATTTTTTGCAGTATAAGGAATCGTCACCGCCTGACTCTTGATGGTGATGCCCCTTTCCCGCTCTATATCCATATTGTCAAGGATCTGGGCTTGGGCTGGTCCCCGCGAAGAGTTGATATGGGCCATCTCAATGAAACGATCGGCAAGGGTCGACTTGCCGTGATCGATATGCGCAATAATGCAAAAGTTTCGGGTCAGTCTGGAATCAGCACTCATACTCGTCCTTATTCGTTCGGTTGTTCGACGGGAACTTGTCCGGTCTCTTCAGAAGCAGGGGATGCAATCTGGTCGAAGCCCAAAAGCACGCGGATCTGAGCATCGTCCAAGGTCTCTTTCTCCACCAATTCCTTGGTAAGAACTTCTAACTTGTCCCGGTTTGTCGAGAGCAACGATCTTGTCTCATTCATGGCATCATCGAGAATTGCATGAATCTCCTGGTCAATCCGTTTTGCCGTCTCTTCGCTGTAATCCTTATGCTGGGTGATCTCACGCCCAAGAAACAAGGGTTCCGATTCATCAGCCAGATTGACGAATCCCAAGCCGCTCATCCCCCATTCGGTGACCATGCGTCGAGCCAGGTCGGTTGCCTGCTTGATATCATTGCTGGTTCCCGTGGTGGTTTCACCATAGACCAGCTCTTCAGCTACATATCCGCCCATGCATACCTTGATCCAGTCGGAGAGCATCGACTTGGTCTTGGTATAGGGATCGCGTTCGGGCAGGCTCACCGTAAGACCGAGCGCCCTGCCATGGGGAATGATCGTGACTTTATGCAAAGGGTCCAAATGCTTCAAATAGTAGTGAAGAAGGGCATGGCCGGCTTCGTGGTAGGCGGTTGCAAGCTTCTCCTGCTCGTTCATTGCACGACTCTTGCGTGCCACACCAAGCAGGATCTTGTCCCTGGCTTCTTCCATATCTTCCATATTGACCGTGGACTTGTTCTTGCGTGCTGCAAACAGGGCGGCTTCATTGACAAGATTGGCAAGGTCCGCACCACTGGTGCCTGCACTTCCACGGGCGAGCCGCTTCAAATCCACATCCTTTTCCAATTTGATCTTGCGGCAGTGTATCTTCAAGATTTCTTCACGTTCCTTGATATCGGGAAGGTCCACCACAACCTGCCTGTCGAAACGGCCTGGCCTGAGCAATGCAGGATCAAGAACATCAGGACGGTTTGTGGCCGCCATCACGATGACCCCTGCAGTAGTGGAAAATCCATCCATCTCGACGAGAATCTGGTTCAGCGTCTGCTCCCGTTCATCGTTCCCGCCGCCGAGACCGCCGCCGCGGGTTCGCCCGACAGCATCCAACTCATCGATGAACAGGATGCAGGGTGCGTGCTTGCGGGCTTGCTCGAACAAGTCGCGGACACGGGCGGCACCCATGCCGACGAACATCTCCACAAAGTCGGAACCGCTGGTGTGGAAGAAGGAAACCCCGCTCTCCCCTGCAACAGCTTTCGCCAACAAGGTCTTGCCGGTTCCCGGAGGACCCACCAACAGAACACCGCGGGGTATCTTTGCCCCTACTTTGGTGAAGTGGTCCGGATGCTTGAGAAAGGCAACGACCTCTTCGAGTTCATATTTCGCCTCAACCTGCCCGGCAACATCCTTGAACGTTATTTTCGTATCGGTTTCCATGTACTCCTTGGCCCTGCTCTTGCCCAAGGTGGACATCATCTTGCCATTCAGTCCACTGGACTGGCGATACAGCATGATGGTAAATCCGATGAAGATGATCCAAGGCAGAAGCTGCAAAACAATCTGCAAAAACGAGATCTCTTGTACGCTGCCGGTTACCGAGACTCCCTTCGCCTTCAAAGAGGGCAGCAATGTCTCATCAAAATACGGGATCCTGGTCTGGGCGGAAAGACCGTTCTTCAGGACAAAACGGATCAAGGACTGCTCCTTGATCTCGACCTGCATGACCTGGTTTGCATCCACATATCCTGTAAATGTCGTATAGGGAACCACTTGGTCTTTTACACCAGCGGCTGAATCAAAAAACATATAGGCAAACATGATCGCCAAGGTGATGAACACAATCAGGGCGAAACGGTTTTTCGGATTGTTTGAAGGCCTGAACGACGGTTTTTTGTTATCCTTTCCCGGACCTTGCCAATATTGGTTGGGATCCTGGTTCCCAGGCTTCTTTTCCGAATCGCTTTCTTGGCTGTCTTTACTCAATTTCACTGCAATGATTCCTTATGGTACTACTATATATATTTGTCAATCTTCGGGCAAGGGGAGCTTTAAACCGCTTGGCAAGCCGATCACGCCCCCCGTGAAGGCGGGCGAAAACGGCGACAATGCCGCTGCGGTCGGCAAGCACCGGAACCGAGGAGTGCAGGTGTTTCGGTATCTTATAGGAAGAGAGGAGTTTGGTCACCTTCACCGTTCCTCCCTCCAAGGCAATTTCATCACAAGGTTGGACCGACCGGAGCACCGCCCCTTGCAGCATCGACTCATCGAGGGCGAGCAACGTTGGGTCGGCTGGATGTTCCTCATAAAGCCGAATAGAGAAAAGTACATTGTTTCCAAGCTCCAATGTCTGAGGCTCACCAGGATTTGCCAGGGCAAGGCAAAACTGCCAATCGGACCCTCTCATCACATAATAGGAGCAAACATCCCGATTGACTTGCAAACGGCGGATTCCGGATTCCAAGATCCAGCCATCGTCACCGCGATGCATTTCCAATGCAAGCCTCAAGCGTTGGATGAATGAGTTTTTGATGCGGTTGGCCTCATCATGGTATGAAACGATGCGAAAGAGCACCAAATCCCGCAAAGCAGGAGAGAGGGAGTTGAACCATGAGCGGGAAAAGACAATACGGTCGGCAGAAAAAGTCACTGCCTTGAGACAATTCTCGACAAGTGAATCCAACAAGTGCCCCGTTTCGCCGAAGCGCTTGGTCATCAGGGCGACAGCCTCATATGCACCGCCGAACACCGAGAGTATCGCAGGGGTGATTGTATGGCGGATGGTGTTTCTCAGGTATGCATCCTCACTGTTGCTGGAGTCTTCCGACCAGACCATGTCGTGCTGTTTCACAAAGTTGGAAAGTTCTTCATGAGTGCACCCCAGAACCGGCCTGATGAGGGTGAGGTTGCACTCATCAATGGTACGCAGGACACGCACCCCTTCCAATGCCGCTATGCTGGCCCCTTGGAAAAGCCTCATCAACAGGGTTTCCAGCCGGTCATCGGCATTATGGGCGGTGGCAAGGCAGGAAATGCCGGCTCGGGAGCACTCGGTGTACAAGGCTTCATAGCGAAGGTGCCTTGCCGCCTCTTCAATACCGCCTTTCCTGCTTGCAGAAGCCTGCACGACACTGCCCTTGCCCAAATCGAGCACATGCAAAACCACCCCCAGCTTCCGGCAATTTTCCCTGTTCAGGGCAGTCTCGGCTTCGAGCTCGGAGTCCGGCCGCAGATGATGCTGCACATACATCACATGCAAACGATGCGGTTCATAGAGCTGGGCAAGAGCCAGAAGCAGGGCGAGGGAGTCGCTTCCACCGGAAAATGCCACCCCGATGCGCTCATGCCTATCGATGTGGTGCTCAGAGAGAAAAGAATCAACCTTTTCCCACACGGCTGCGTCGATTGTAGGCAACCATCACCTCCTCCAGCGCCCGTCCCCCAACCAGCTCATTCAAGGCTTGGGATGCCAGGCGTATACCATCCACTATCTGCTGATCATCAAAGCGGCCAAGGACATGCTCAATTACCGACACACCTTCTTTAGGTCGACCTATCCCTACATACATCCGAATAAAATCACCGCTTCCCAGATGTTCAATCAAACTCTTGAGCCCATTGTGGCCTGCAGACGAACCTCCCTTGCGAATGCGAATCATTCCTGCAGGTAGATCCAACTGGTCACAGATTACAATCATATCGGAAGCATCCGTCCCGCGAAAGTATTTGAGAACCTTTCCACTTGCATTCATGTAGGTAAGCGGCTGGACCAACAGTACATCATCGCCCACTTTGGCTTGACGATAGAGACGAAAACAGCGTTTCTTCAGAGTGACCTGAAAAAACGCTGCACTCATTTCCACTACATCAAAGCCGACGTTGTGTCGGGAGTGTTCATACTTGGCCCCGGGATTGCCCAGTCCAAGAATCAACCTCATTTCTTCGCCTTTGCATCCTTTTCTGCATCAGCAGGAGCAGCAACTTCAGCGACTACCTCTGCAGGAGCGGCAACTTCAGCCTTGACACCCTTGACGGAAGCAACCGTCTTGGAAAGATCATCAAGCACTTTCACGTTGGGAGGGATCACCACATCCTTGAGATGGAGACTCTGGTTGATCTTCATGGCAGACACATCAGCCCCGAGGGAAGAAGGAAGATCCTTGGGCAGGCATTCAATTTCAACTTCATGCATGACCTGGTCGAGGACGCCGCCCTCTTTGGTTCCAACCGGATTGCCCTTCAGCACGATGGAAACCAGTGTGCGAAGAACCTGGCCGCGGGTAACCTCAAAGAAGTCAACGTGCTTGATCTCACCGATCATCAGGTTTTCCTGATAGTCCTTCATGAGGCACTCATAGGTCTTTTTCCCTACTGAAATCTTCAACAGGGCGGTTTCAGAGAAATGGCGCATCTTATTGGTGAATTCACGGGAATCCAGGATAATGTGCACCGGAGCATTCTTCCCATAAATTACTGCCGGAATGCGTTTTGCTCGAAGCAAACGACGGGCGCCGGCACTTCCGAAATCTTCGGTTCTCAATTCCGCCTTCAAACTCTTGTTGTCAGCCATACAAACTCCTTGTACTCTCATTGGCACATGCATCGATGTCCAATTACCATAGCATTTTGGATATTCAGAATACCACTAAGAAGCGAGTATAGAGTGTTTAGCCCTACAAGGGCAAGCCCTCTACAAAAAAACAGGCAACCCATATCCTGGATTGCCCTACTGGGAAGGAGGGATTCGAACCCCCGGTGCCGGCACCAAAAACCAGAGCCTTAACCGCTTGGCGACTTCCCAACAACGGATACGACAGTATACGAAAATACCGGGTTTGTCCAGCGGTTTATGAGAGCTCTTCTTCGCCAGTTGCTTCACCGGTGTCGGAGGCGTAGGCCTCCATGATTACTTTTTGGAGATGATCGCGGAAATCACTGCTGATCGGATGCGCAACATCCTTGAATTCGCCATTGGCCAACTGCCTGCTCGGCATTGCAATGAAATCACCATCACGGCCTTCGATGACCTTGATGTTATGAACCACGAATTGGCTATCGAACGTAACGGTCACATAAGCCTTGAGTTTTCCTGTCTGATTGACTTTCCGTACACGTACCTCTGAAATATCCACAAAAACCTCCAAACAACTACCAGCAACTTCATTGAACTTTAACTCATCAGGCGGGTAATCCAACACCTGACACGAGGGCCGAAAGCGGCGACAATGTCTCTATGCGCATCATGGACTTGAGAAGCATCCTCACTGACGAAAAACCAACAGGCTCCACTACCGCTCATACTGGAAAATCCCTTATATCCCTTGCAAACAGTCTCCAAAGTCTCGTAAAAAGCACCATTGCCCGAGCACGACTGAAAATCATTATACAATGAACCTCTCCAATTTTGGGAAGGTTTTTTGTAGATTCGCAACAACTCCCGGGCGTCGGGCATAGGTACGTTCTGCAGATCCCCTCTTTTTTCATCCAACGCCCGATACGCCGATGACGTAGATACGTCAAAATAAGTCGGCATTACCAACAGAGCGGGCATTGAACGGCTTTCAACTGGAGCAACCTGCTCCCCTCTTCCAGTCACCAGAGCCGCACTTGAACCGGAAAGAAAGAAGGGAACATCGCTGCCGACCTGCAGAGCGACGTCTTTCAACAGCTGATCAGAAACCGAGCGCCCGGGATCGATGGCCTGCAACAGGGCCAATAAAGCGGCTGCATCACTTGAACCACCACCAAGCCCTGCTTTCACAGGAATCTGCTTGTCGCACCGGATGTCCAATTGCAAAGGATACCCCCCGGCTTCATGCCAGAGGCGGGCCGCCTTCGTCAGGGTATCTTCAGACCCACTGCAAATCGCTTCCAATCCATGCACGTGAACAGAAAATGTCCTGGACTTTTTCCACACCAGAGAAACGGTGTCGCTCAAGCCCACCAATGCAAACAGGGACTGGATGGGATGATACCCATCCGGGTAAGGAAGTCCGACGGCCAGATGCAGATTTACTTTGGCATAGGCAGGACGCGAACATGCGGTATCCATGCATAACAGAGTATCAAAGGGGAACCTGATTGTCTAGTAAGATTTTTGCATATGTAGTTTCTCTGAGCAAGTTTTTTAAAACAATATCACTCTCAAAGTGATTAATTCACCAAGAATACAATACAAATCTTGGATTGCATTCAGCTCCACACTCCCAAAGATCGAAGTTGCTCCTCTACTTTTTCCTTCCACCCATGATTGGCTTGCGGGCTGGCAGGACTTGGGTGCAATATCGAGGAGATGACTACATCGCTTCTCTTGTTCGCAACATGGGTGAATTTCTGCATTGCATACTTGCCGATTCCAATGAGGTAGACGGGTTCGAGCAGGTCGATCATGTCAAGCAAGTATCGATCGCAAATTGTCTCAAGGGCAAGACGCTCCCCTTTTACCAACATATCGGGAGTGATGTTTTTTGCAGTAGGCTTCCTGTCCATGAAGACCAAGGGACAATAATTGATGACCGCCATCTCCTTCGAAAACGCCTCGGCACTGCCATAATGCTCGGCAATGAGGCCCCAGAGCCGTTTCCCGCTCACCTCGCTTCGCTTCGTCTGCAGTCCCAACACCGGTCGTGAGGGGTGCTCAACCAAGGGCTTGGCAATTTCTGCCTCAAGCTTGAGAAAGTGCTTCACCGCATCAATCTCACCGAACGGAACCCCGGTCTGCGTCATCCCCCAAGGCCCAGGGTTCATTCCCAGCAGCAGTGTCTTGACCGGCTGTCTGAGATACGTTCGGATATACAGTTCATGCATCGCCCATGCATACGTCAATGGATTGTATATATAGCAGTCGCAGCTGAAACGGAGCGTTTCCACCTGTTGTGCGAACGTTTTTGTGCGCTCGATAACTCTTTCTTGCAACGTTTTCATACATTCCCCCTAGGCAGACGTCAAGCGTGTACCGTATGATAATACCCCAACATGGCACAAATGAATGAGAAACTCAAGGGAATCATTTTTGACAAGGATGGCACACTCTTCGACTACGCCCAGGTATGGGAGGATGTGCTGAAAGAAGGAATCAACAGCGCCTTTGCATCCATGGGCAAGGCAGGCCATCAGAAAGCCAAGAAGGCGATGCTGCATCTGATGGGGATAGACGAACACGGAGACTGCCATCCCAAGGGCCTTGTGTTCACCCACCGACCTTTCCATATTTTTCGCAGATTCCTCACGTACTGCCTCCGCTACCGGGTGAACGCCATCAAGACTATCAGGGCCTATCACCAAAGTGTACAAAACAGCGAAGCGATCCTGAGCCGCAAACTCAGCAAGATGGACTTCACCGTCCAGCAGACGTTGTTTTCAAACCTCAAGGAACAAGGATACTCCATTGGAATCATCACCAATGACAACGCCTCCTCCACATCCCTCTTTCTCTCCTTGATGGGATTGGGCGGGTATGTCGATTTCGTCTCCTGCCGCGACAGCCACTACAAGAAAAAACCCCACCCCCAAGCCTTCCAGGAGTTCTGCAAGCAGCAAGGCCTCGGCACAAACCAGGTGGCCATGGTTGGGGACACCATCACCGACATGGTGTTCGCAAAGCGAGCAGAGGCCGGCTACACCATCGCACTGTTGAGCGGAAGTAATGACAAGAAGAGCCTCAGGCGCCTTTCTGATGTCGTATATCCGGATATTTCAGCCTTGCTCACAGACAAACGACTGTTTCCCGCTCCCTAGTATTTTTTAACTATCTATTCAATCATAATTGAGTCAAGGAGTTATCCGTTTCTTGACAAATAGGGTGTATTCTGTGAAAATCATACCAACAATGCCCATAACGGGTGAATAGTATGTTTGTATCATGCGTTGAAACGTGGAGTATCCCTTATCATGAAACACTCTTGGGATGATTTAGACCAATATCGCGGGGTTCTGTTCCAAGGACAGTGGCCGACCATCATAGATTTATTGCTTATCACCGAACAAAAGTTCGGCATGAGAAACGGTTTTACGGTATTCAGGCCCGACCGGGTCACGCTTACCTACACCCAAATCCTCGACCAGGTGAAGCGGGTAGGATCATACCTTGGGGAACGGGGGATCAAGAAAGGGGACCGCATCGTCATCAATGGGAAGAACAGCCCTGCCTGGGCAATAGCATATCTTGCAACCTTGTATGCAGGGGCTGTGGTGGTGCCGCTAGACAACCAGTTGCACACCGACAGGGTTGAGAATCTCAGCAGTTTTGTAGATGCCTCATTTTTCTTTGGCGACAAGCCTGTCATCGACGCACTCGATCCAGAGAAGGCTTGGTTTCGGAATCTCAAGGGTTTGGCGACGCTGGGTGGAAAGAGTGACAAGCATCCTTCCATCGATGAGCTTGCTCCCCTTTCGATTGGTGAACGTGTGCCTTCAGCTGAACACGACCTTGCAGCGATCCTGTTTACCAGCGGTACCACCGGAAACGAAAAAGGAGCCATGCTCACCCATGCCAATATAGTCAGCGACCTCTATCAGGCATGTGACGGCACCTTCCTCAGCCTCGATGAAAACGACGTCCTGTATGCATTGCTGCCACTGCACCACTCGTATTGCTGTACTGCCGTACTGCTTGAATCCATCAAGCACGGCGCCGAGTGTGTCTTCGGCCAGGAAATCGCCGTCAGTCGGATGATCAACGACCTCACCCAGGGCAAAGTCACCATATTCATGGGAATCCCCCTGCTCTACAACAAACTTCTGTCCGGGCTGCTCAAACAGGTGAAAAAGAAAGGAGCCTTTGTATATGGGTTGGTTTGCACCATGATGACCATCAACGGCTTTACCAAGAAGTACCTGCACTGGAACCTCTTTCGCAAGGCCTTCAATACAATGCTGCTCGAAAAGATCGGCCTTGACCGCAACAATTTCCTCATCTGCGGAGCGGGTCCCTTGAGCCCGAAGGTATTCAAGCAGTACCAGCAGCTCGGCTTGGATTTCATTCAAGGCTACGGGCTTACCGAAACCAGTCCCATCCTCACCCTCAATCCCATCAGCCACTTCAAGGTGGATTCAGTCGGCATGGTATTCCCCATGGTGGATATGATAATCGCAGACCCGGACGAGAACGGGGTGGGAGAGATCAGGGTCAAGGGTCCGAATGTAACCCAAGGCTACTACAAGGATGCACAGCACACTGCCGAGCTTTTTGATGAGCAAGGATACTTGAGGACAGGTGATCTGGGGTATCTGGACAAAGAGAACTATCTCTATCTCAAAGGCAGGATGAAAAACATCATCGTCACCGAAGGGGGGAAAAATGTCTACCCCGAGGAGATCGAGGATCTTTTCCAGCTCTACACTCAAGTGGAGCAGATCCTGATCCGAGGCTATCAGGAGGACAAGGATGTTCCTGCTGAAATGATCGAGGCGGTAATCTATCCAAATGCAGAATATTACAAGGAGCACCCGGTCTCCGTCAGTGAGGATCTGGACCGGGTCATCAAGGAAGTGAACCAACAGGTTTCCGGATACAAGAAAATTACCCGCCTGACCATCTTGGACAAGCCGATGGATATGACCAGTACAAAAAAGATCAAGCGCAACAAGGTGACTGCATAAGCTGTTCATGGTACAATGCCATCCATGAAACTACTCATCAGCAACGCCCTGATAGTTCCCATGACGGAGCAGGGGCTTTCTTTTCACGGCGATATCGGCATTAACGGCAAATACATTGCCTATGTTGGAAAGAACGACCCTTCGTTCATACCCGATCGAATCATCGACGGATCTTCTTTCATCGCCATGCCGGCTTTGGTCAACGCACACACCCATCTGAGCATGGGCTTGATGCGCAACTACAAGGACGATCTGCCCACCCTCCAGGCCTGGCTTGCCGAAATATTCCCCATCGAGGACAAGCTCTCTGAAAAGGACATCCTGTTCGCCTCGCGGTTGGGTTTGGTTGAGCTGATCCAAAGTGGAGTAACGACCTTCGCCGATATGTACTTTCATCCCCAAGCTACAGCCGAGGCAGTAGTGGAATCAGGCATTCGGGCCAGCATCAGCATGACGCTCTTCGGAAGCCTTGAGGATAACAAGCAGCGATTCTTCGAGCGCGAAAAGCTGCTTGGACCCTATGTCGACCGAAGTGAAGGCCGCATCCAGGTCGATTGTGCACCGCATGCCATCTACACTTGTCCCAAGGAAACGTACCAATTCGCCCACAGCTGGGCCAAGGATCATCAGGCGGTGTTGCACACCCACCTCAGTGAAACGCAACTGGAAGTCCAGGACTGCGTAAAAGAAACGGGAAAGACCCCCTTGGAATACCTGCTGGATATCGGCTCTTTGCAGGATGTGAAAAGCTTGCTGGCCCACTGCGTACACCTCACGGACACGGAAGTAGGATTGTTGAGGGGACTGGACTCGAGCATTGTGCACAATCCCAGCAGCAACTGCAAACTATCCAGCGGCATCGCCCCGGTCGGCACCTATGTACAGAGCGGCTTGAATGTGGCTCTCGGCACCGACGGGGCAAGCAGCAACAACAATCTGAACATGGTTGAAGAGATGCATATCGCAAGTCTTCTGGGCAAGGTATATGCCCCTACCGATTACAAGCTTCATCCCTACGATGTTTTGGACATGGCTACAGCAGCTGGTGCGAAAGCTTTGGGATTGGATGGTAAAATCGGACAACTGAAAGCTGGAATGGAAGCCGATATCATCCTTGTGGATATGCAGAAGAGCCACCTCACCCCGCTCAACGACCCCTTCAGCGCCTTGGTCTACGCCACCCAGGCTTCGGATGTTGACACCGTGTTCTGCCAAGGCAGGATTCTCATGCAAGGTCGGAACGTGCTGACTTTGGACCATGATCGGGTAATCAGGGATGTACAGGAAAGCTGGGCCGAGGTTCAGCAACGATAGGAGAAACAAGCATGGATGAATCGTTTGTCGCACTGCAGTTCAAAGAAGAGAAGTTGGTCCTGCTCGACCAAAGAATCCTGCCTTCCAAGGTGGAATATGTATCCTGTGCAACCTTCGAGGAGGTTGAGTTTGCAATCCGCGACATGGTTGTTCGAGGAGCTCCCGCCATTGGTGCAGCTGCGGCTTACGGAGTATACCTTGCACTCAAGCAATGTCCAAAGGAAGCCGATTTTTATCAGGGCTGCAGGTTTCTGGGTCTAGCCCGGCCGACGGCAGTGAATCTACGTTGGGCGATCGACCGGATGCTCGCCGTCTATGAAGCGACGAAGATGAAAGGCCGTTCCCAAACCATCCAAAGACTCCTTGATGAGGCGGATGCCATTCGCCAAGAAGATATCCAAACCAATAAAACCATCAGCAGAATCGGCAATGCGATTGTCCCCTACGGGGCGACCATCCTTACCCACTGCAATACCGGCGCCCTCGCAACCGCAGGCTGGGGGACCGCCCTGGGGGTGATCAAGCAGGCTTTTTATGACAAGAAAAACATATTCGTCTATGCAGATGAGACACGGCCGCGATTCCAGGGAGCCAGGCTTACCGCATGGGAGTTGATGGAAGCCAAGATTCCATCCAAACTCATCCCTGACAGTGCCGCCGCAACCCTCATCCGAGATGGAAAGATCGACTTGGTCATTCTCGGGGGCGACCGAGTCGCTGCCAACGGGGATGTCGCAAACAAGTTGGGGACCTTCGCCCTCTCGGTCATCTGCAAAGCATACGGGGTGCCTTTTTACAGCGTGGTGCCTGTCTCCACCATCGACTTCTCCATTCCCGATGGATCGGCAATTCCCATCGAGGAACGTGAAGCAACTGAAGTCACCCACGTGCAGGGAGTGCAGGTGGCTCCTCTAGGCATGCAGGTCTACAACCCCGCTTTTGATGTCACGCCGCACCAGAATCTTACCGGCATCATCACCGAACGGGGAATCATCTATCCCCCGTTCAAGCAAAACATTGAACGGCTGAGGCATGGAGAGAATCTCTGACTTAATTCACGGGAACTTTTTTCGGAAAAATTTCTTTCGGATAAATTGGTGGAATGGGTAATAGACGAGCCCTCGATTGAGCACTCCCTCAACCGTGGCCGCCAAGCCCTGTGTTTCTACGCATCCCGCAAAATTTAGAATTAATTTTTCGCATTTCCGAAAGCCTTTACCAAGTTTGACAAATTCATTAGTATCGTATGCAGTTTTATGTATATTTATACATGCCTATGAGGAGTGATACCCACCATGCACGACGCAACCCAAAAGATTCTTGACCATGTAATCATGCTCGATCCCTATCAAAAGGAATTCATCCAAGCGGTGACATCATTCCTTGCTTCCATCGACCCCTTGGTGGACGACATCCCGCAGGTTGTGTATCACAAAGTACTCGACCGTATCGTAGAACCGGAGCGTGTCATCATGTTCAGGGTGCCCTGGATTGATGATGATGGACAGCTGCAGATCAACCGCGGGTACCGGGTGCAAATGAACAGCGCCATCGGCCCGTACAAGGGCGGCCTCCGTTTCCATCCATCGGTGAACCTCTCAATCCTCAAGTTCCTGGCTTTCGAACAGACCTTCAAGAACAGTCTCACCGGACTTTCCATGGGTGGCGGCAAGGGGGGCAGCGACTTCAATTCCAAGGGAAAGAGCGACAATGAGGTGATGCGTTTCTGCCAAAGCTTCATGACCGAGCTTGCACGGCATATCGGAGAGGATACCGACATACCTGCCGGAGACATCGGTGTAGGCGGCCGCGAAATCGGTTACATGTACGGCCAGTACCGGAGAATCACCAATCGTTCGGTCGGAGTTCTTACCGGAAAAGGACCTTCGTACGGAGGTTCCTACATCCGTCCCGAGGCAACTGGGTATGGATTGGTCTATCTCTCGGCTGCGATCCTCGAATCGAAGGGAAAGACCCTGGAAGGCAAGAGCTGTCTGGTGAGCGGAAGCGGCAACGTGGCGCAGTTCACCGTCGAGAAGCTGTTGCAGATGAAGGCCAAGGTGCTTACCCTCAGCGACTCCTCCGGCGTCCTCGTCGATCCTAGCGGCATCGACGAGAAGAAGCTTGCCTACATCAAGACCCTCAAGAACGTACGACGTGGAAGAATTGCCGAATATGCCACCCAGTTTAAGGAAGCAACATACATTCCGCACAATGGAAGCCAAACGAGCAACCCGCTTTGGAACGTCAAGGCCGATTATGCATTCCCTTGCGCCACACAGAACGAAATCAACGCCCTGGATGCACAGAACCTCGTTGCCAATGGAATCCAGCTTGTGGGTGAAGGTGCCAATATGCCCACCACCCTGGAAGCAGATGCAATCTTCAAGGATGCAGGAATCCTCCATGCCCCCGGCAAGGCGGCAAATGCAGGCGGAGTTGCCGTCTCTGGTCTTGAAATGGCTCAGAACAGCCAGAAACTGCAGTGGACTCCCCACCAGGTCGACATCCAGCTGCAGCAGATCATGAAGAACATTTTTGCCTCCATCAGCAGTGCAGCTGAGAAATACAGCACGAAGGACAACTATGTCGATGGTGCCAACATTGCAGGCTTCATCAAAGTCAGTGAAGCGATGATCGCCCAGGGTTATGTATAATATCCCTGGCTTTTGAGAGCAGGCAGGTCTTCGGACCTGCCTTTTTTCTCCCCAGGGGATGCAAGGGCGTGCGTAGCAAGAGAAATCGACTGTACGGTAGCGGTTTTTTCGGTTAGAATGAGAGACAAGGAGAATACCGATGAAAGAACATGAATTTTACATTTGCAAACATTGTGGAAACATTGTTGCCAAGGTGATCGACCGCGGGCCGAAAATCTCTTGCTGTGGAGAGGAGATGATTGTTCTCAAGGCCAATACCGTTGATGCTGCCAAGGAAAAGCACGTTCCTGTCGTAAAGATTGAAGGCAATAAGCTTGAAGTGAACGTGGGATCGGTTGACCATCCGATGACCAAGGAACACCACATCGCCTTCATCTATGTCCAGACCGAGAAGGGCGGCATGCGCAAAAGTCTTCCTGTCGATGGAAAGCCCCATGCAACCTTCGCCCTTGACGACGACAAGGCCGTTGCCGTGTATGAGTACTGCAACCTGCATGGATTGTGGAAGGTTGCGCTCTAGGAGCTGACCAAAGCCTGCACCAATGAGGCTTCCACAGCCAACAAAGTCTGATCACCAATATTCCTCGCTTTGCGGGGAATATGTATTTTCTGGTAGAGCAAGGGTTTTTTTGGATCGCCCAAACAACAAACCGCATCTCCAAGCAGGATTGCTTCCTTGGGATCATGGGTTACGAACAGCGTAGTTCTCGGACTCTCCTCCCAAAGACGTATGAAGGCATTGAGCAGAGTAACCTTGAGCTTGATGTCCAAGCTCTGAAACGGTTCGTCCAGAAGCATCAACTTCGCAGGATGGGCGAAAGCACGGGCGATTGCCACCCGTTGGCGCATACCTCCCGAAAGCTGGGCGGGATACAAGCAGGCGCTGTCCGACAAGCCGACCATCTTAAGATAATGCAGTACGACCGCTTCGCGCTCCGTCCTGCTGGACACAAAAGATCGCAAGGCAAGTTCTACATTGCTGAAAACGGTGCTGGAGGGAAGCAGGCGCGGTTCTTGGAAAAGGTAGCTGATACTCCCCTGCTCCTCTGCTTCCTTGATGACCCTTCCGCCATCCAATTCGACCAAGCCGGCGGCAATCTGCAGCAAGGTCGTCTTCCCTTCACCCGAGGGACCTACCACCGAGAGAATCGTATGTGCTTCAATCTCCAGGTTGAATGAATCAAAAATGCAATTCTGAGCATATGATTTGCTTATGTTTTGGAATTGCATATCGCCCTCCCTCGATCAACACGCTTCTTCAGCTTTCCGAAAGCCCAGACGGAGGCATCAAACAGCAAATCAAATACGGCGGTCAGCAGGACTGCAATCAAGGTCCAGGAGAGCACCTTGTCGGTCTCCAATTGCACCTGGGCAAGCTGCATCCGCGCTCCCACCCCGAAGCGCGGGACGGTAAGCACTTCGGCTGCAATGACCACCTTCCAGACCATGGAAAGGGCGGAACGTGAACCGATGATGAAAAACGGCAGGATGGATGGAATCGTATAGTGAAAGAGCTTATCCCTGCCCCTGATGTCGTAGAGGCGACACATCTCATCGAGGCTCTTGTCCATCTGTCGAACGCCTCCCTCTATTTGTACGTACATGACGGGAAAGCCCATCAAGAAGGCGGAGAAGAGGGGTACTGTTCCACTGGTGAACCAGATGAAGGCCAACAGGATGATGCTCATCACCGGAATTGCCTTCAGGACCGTGACAAACGGCTTGAGGGCCAGGGAAAACAAGGGAAACTTTCCTCCAAGCAGACCGATCACCGTTGCGCTGGCAACGATGATCACAAAACTCTGCAAGGCCCTGATGATGGTGATAAATACGTTTGCGAAAAACGGGCCGCCTTGCACCAGCTCGATCAGGGCGGAAAAAACAGGGCCGAGGCCGGGAAGCAGAATCTGGCTATCAAGCACAACCGAACCAAGCTGCCACACCACGAGCAGCAAAGCCGATGAGAGAAAGAGAATCAGACTACGCTTGACCGAATGCATCGACTCATCCTTTATAGATACAGATCGTCAGAAGGAATGGTACCACCGATGGAGGCCGGACTGAAGCCGTGGAGGAAGGAAAAATATGCTTGTACCTCGGTCTTCGCTTCCTGGCTGGGAACGAATACCAAGTTGCAGGAGGGAATTGCAGGGGTTGCCATGGCGCTTGCCATGATGCCTGCAGCCTCGATGGCCTGGCCTGCTGCTATTGGATCTGCATTGACCCATGCAACCGAATCCTCATATGCCTTGAGCACCGCAGCCAAGGCAAGCGGATGGTTCTTCGCAAAGGACTCGGACACTACAAGCACACTCATCGGATAACTCTGGAAACCGGAAAGCCGGCGGTACAGGGCCTGCACATCCAAAACCTCGCGGGCCTTCGGACTGCGGTTGAGAATCATGGAGACAAACGGCTGGGGAAGAACGGCAAGGGAGACCTTGCCGGCAATGACCAGCTGGGCCAGCTGTGCCGGAGCTGCAACAGAATAGTCAAGAATGACATCCTTTCCTGCCTCAAGACCCGCCTGCTTGAGCAGAAGCTGGCTCATCTGGTCGGGAGTCGACCCTGAGCCGGGAACATGCACGGTTTTGCCCAAGAGATCCTGAACGTCGGTGATTGAATCGTCGCTGGAAAGTACGCTGAGCATGCCGTTGCCGATGACGGCGGCAAGCTTGACCTTGACTCCTTTGTTATACAGATTTGCAGCCACGTTGGTAGGCAGAGCGGCAAAATCCAGCTCGCCGTTGGCAAGTCGTGCGATGACTTCATTCGGAGAGGGGAACACACTCATGTTGACCTGCACCGTGTCACTGATTTTACCCTCATTTTGGGTCAAGGCCACCGAAGAGAACCCAGTGGGCCCGGCCATGACGCCGAATTGAACATCCAATAAGGAAGCAACCGGGGTCTCGGAAACCGCTTGGGCTCCCAGGGTGAAGGTGACGGTCAGGATAATCAAAAAAATACACAGCAAACGTTTCATATACTATCTCCCTATGAAGAAAGGGGGTTTCCCCCCTCTCTCTTTGCAATCTACGCTATGATGATGCGGAAGTACCGCTTCTTGCCCGCCCTGAGGATCATCTCCCCAAAAGCATCCAAGTACTTTTCATCTATCACGGTCCTGGGATCATCGATCCTCGTATCACCGATCCAGGCACCACCGCCTGCAACAAGCCTTCGCGCATCGCTGTTGGTGGCGGCAAGGTCGGTACGGCTGAAGAGGTCAAGGACAGGAATGCCGCTTTCAAGTTCGGAGGCTGTGATGGTAATCGAGGGCATGCCTTCCCTTCCTTCCTGACCAAGATCGGCCCCCTTGAACATAGCCTTGGCGGCAACTCTTGCTTTCTCGGCTTCGTCAACGCCATGGATGATTTTCGTCTGCTCGTAGGCAAGCCGCTCCTTGGCCTCGTTGATGTTCACCCCGTCCTTCTCATACTGTGCAATCTCCTCCAACGAGAGGAAGGTGAACAGCTTGAGGAACTTGATGACATCGTCGTCGTTTACATTACGCCAATACTGATAGAAGTCATAAGGGCTGAAAAGCTCGGGATCGAGGAACACCGCTCCCTTCTCACTCTTTCCCATCTTGTGCCCGTCGCTGCGGGTGATGAGGTTGAAGGTAAGGCCGTAGCACTCCCCCCCATTCATCCTGCGGATCAACTCGATGCCGCTGACGATGTTGCCCCACTGGTCGTCCCCGCCGATCTGCAGTCTGCATCCATGCTCCTGGTTGAGGATGTAGAAGTCATAGGACTGCAACAGCTGATAGTTGAACTCGATGAAGGAAAGTCCTCGTTCGAGCCGCTGCTTGTACGATTCAAAAGTCAGCATGCGGTTTACCGAAAAATGCCGCCCGATCTCGCGCAGGAAGGTGATGTAGTTCAAATCAGTCAGCCAATCGGCATTGTTGAGCATGATCGCCTTGCCCATCCCATCACTCGGATGCTCGGAGAAGTCCACCACCGTTCCCAGCTGGGCCTTGATCGACTTGCAGTTCTCCTGCACCTGCTCGGGGCTGAGCATCTGGCGCATTTCAGTCTTGCCCGACGGATCGCCGATCATCGCCGTCCCGCCGCCGACAAGGGCGATGGGGTTGTGGCCGGCCTTCTGCAGGTGGTGCATGGCAAAGAAGGGCACCATGTGGCCGATGTGCAAGCTCCTTCCCGTCGGGTCCGCCCCGACGTAGAAGGTGATTTTTTCTTTGTCCATCAGATCGCTGAGCGCATCAAAATCGGTACATGCCTTGATGAACCCGCGGTCGATCAAGGTCTGAAGTGCTGTATTCATCTTACCGCTCCACCCGCTTGTACTCCTTGGTCGCCTGCTTTATGGTGGCTACCAGGTCCGTAATGGCTACCCGTACTTGTTCCATGCTGTCGCGCAGGCGCAAGGTTACCGTCTGGTCCTCAAGCGTCTGATAATCGACGGTGACGCAGTAGGGGGTTCCAATCTCATCCATGCGGCGATAACGCCTGCCGATGGCGCCGCTTACATCATAGAAGGTGGAGAAATCGTCTCTGAGCTCACGTTCCAGCTTGGAAGCGAACTCGGCGATGCCGTCCTTCTTGACCAGGGGCAGCACAGCGACGGTGACCGGGGCAAGAATGGGATGGAAATGCAGGACGGTCCTCACATCCCCTCCTTCCAGCTCCTCTTCATCATAGGCATCACTGAGGGCCATCAGCACGTTGCGGGTAAGACCGGCAGAGGTTTCCACCACATAGGGGATGTACCGCTCATTGGACTCGGGATCGAGATAGGTCATCTCCTTGCCGCTGAAAGTCTGGTGCTGGGTGAGGTCGTAATCAGTGCGGCTGTGCACGCCTTCAAGCTCCTGCCACCCCATCGGGAAGAGGAACTGGATGTCGTATGCATCCTTTGCATAGAAGGCAAGTTCATCAGGCCCATGCTGGTGCCATCTGAGGCTGCTTGGCTTGATGCCCATCTTATGGTAGAACGCCATCCTCTGCTCTCTCCAGTAGCTGAACCAATGCTCATCGCTGCCGGGCTTGCAGAACCACTGCATCTCCATCTGCTCGAACTCGCAGGAACGGAAAATGAAGTTCTTGGTGGTGATCTCATTGCGGAAGGATTTACCGACCTGGGCGATGCCGAAGGGAATCTTGACCCGGCTTGAGGAGACTACGTTCTTGAAATCCACGTAGATGCCCTGGGCTGTCTCCGGGCGGAGGTAAACCGTGGAGCTTGCATCTGCGTTCGCGCCGATATGGGTGGCGAACATCAGGTTGAAGTTCCTCGGCTCGGTGAAGCTGTCTTTTGTACCGCAGGTCGGGCATGCACCCTTGAGATCGATCTGATCGGCGCGGAACCGACTCTTGCACTGCTTGCAGTCAACCATGGGATCACTGAAATTCGAAACGTGACCGCTTGCCTCCCAAACACGGGGATGCATGAGAATGGAAGCATCAAGCCCTACAATGTCATCATGGATCTGGGTCATCTCCTTCCACCAGAAATCACGGATATTGTTCTTCAGCTGGACACCCAGCGGACCGTAGTCGTAGGCACCGTTCAAACCACCGTAGATTTCGCTCGACTGGAAAATGAATCCACGTCGCTTGCACAAAGAGACAATCTTGTCCATCGTTACTTCTGCCATTTATCGTACCTCTCTCTTCAGTAAAGCCAATGCGTTTTCTATGCGTGAACAAGTCACTTCCTGCCCAAGCAGGCCAATGGAATCAAACAAAGGAAGGCTGACGGTGCTTCCGGTCAGGGCCACCCTCAGCGGCATGAACACCCCGTTGACCTTCAGTCCCATCTCACCGGCCAAATCGGTAAGCTTCTGTTCGGTGGCCTCATGGCTCTCATCCGCCTTAAAACCCTGTTTGAGGATCTCGTAGGCACGCTCGAGGGCTGCGAGTGTGACCGCAAGCTCAACACCCTTTGCAGCAAACAAGCTTACATCCTCATACTTCGGCTCCTCAAAGAGGAACCGGGCCAAATCAACAACGTCGCCGAGGACTTTCAAGCGCTCCTTCACCACCTTGGTGAGGTCGAGCAGCTTCGCCCGCTCTGCTTCAGATGGGTTGGAAGGCAGAAATCCGGCCTTGGTCAAATAGGGCAGCAACAAAGCCATCAACTCTTCATCGCTCTTTTGTCGGATGTACTGGCCGTTGAACCAGTCAAGCTTCTTGTAGTCGAACACTCCGGGCGCCTTGTTGATCTTCTCAAGGCTGAATACCTGTTCAAGGTCTTCCTTGCTGAAGAACTCACGCTGTCCGTCATACGACCAACCGACCATGCTGACATAGTTCATCAAGGCTTCCGGCAGATACCCTTTCTCCTTGAAATCACGTACCGAAGTGGAACCATGCCGCTTGGAAAGCTTCTGTCCGTCCTTGCCCATCACCATCGGCAGGTGGCAATACATCGGAGGCTCCCATCCGAATGCTTCGTACAGCAGGATATGCAGAGGACCCGAGGGTATCCACTCTTGGGCGCGCATGATATGGGTGATGCCCATCAGGTGGTCATCAATGACGTTTGCCAAGTGGTAGGTGGGAAAGCCGTCGCTCTTCAGCAATATCGGGTCAGGGCTGACATCACGGTTGCGCCGGGTGATATCACCCATCAACACATCGTGAAAGGTCGTTTTTCCGTCGGTAGGAACCTTGAGTCGGATGACAGGCTGGATTCCCTGCTGCTCATACTCCGAACGCTCTGCCTCACTTAGGTTGCGGCAGTGCCGGTCATACCCCTGAACCTCGCTCTTCTCTTCCTGCTGCTTGAGGCGGACTGCTTCAAGCCGCTCGGGTGTGCAATAACAATAATACGCCTTGCCGTCCCGAACGAGTTGCTCGGCGTAGCTGCGATACAGCTCAAAGCGCTCGCTTTGGATGTAGGGACCGCAAGGGCCGCCCACGATAGGGCCCTCGTCCCAAGCAATGCCCAGCCAGGACAGCGTGTCATAGAGGTCCTGCAAGGACTCGTCACTGTACCGTTCACGGTCAGTATCCTCGACTCGCAGAATGAATTTGCCTCCGTTCGCCCGGGCAAAGAAATAATTGAACAAAGCCGTCCTCACTCCACCGATATGCTGAAGACCGGTTGGAGAGGGAGCATAGCGTACTCTCACTTCCATCAGGATATACTCCTCTCAATGGTACTGTTGTACCGTAAAACAGAGATTATAGCAACACAAGGAAGGGGCAACCACGACCTGATTCATACAGTTGTCCAAACCAAGAAAAAAAAGCAACACCAGTCTTGACCATTCCCT
>JAAZAT010000314.1 GCA_012514185.1 Spirochaetales bacterium
AGCACCTCCATATTGAATAGTCTGCCATGGGGATAGGTGTGATTGAGAAGTGACTGTCTCCCTCCGCTGGTATTATCCAGATCAGGTTAACGGGTGTAATCTCAGGCTGTTACGCCACCCCAGGACATATCCAGCCTAACGGGATGACCCGAATGTGTCAAGATAGGAAATGTTGACCGCTTCCTGCCCCTCATGTACAGTATGGATATGAAACCTCTTGCACTTGCCTCCGATATTGCAACACTGGATGAGAATGCCCAAGATGTGGCTCAGCTTCCGCCTCTCTGTCTCATGGAGAGCGCAGGCCTGCAGATCTATCAACAATGGAAAGCCCGTCTTTCCAAGGAGGACCGTCTGGTATTCTTGTGCGGCGGCGGCAATAATGGCGGAGATGCCTTGGTTGTCAGCAGGTATGCATTTCAGGATGGTTTCACCAACCAGGTCCTGATCTATACGGGTAGCCGGATTACAGAATCATGTGCACGGCACCGTCTAGTTGCCCAAGCATACGCTCTTGTCTCTTTGCAGGCCGAACAAACTGAATTCGCCCGCCTTTTTACTGAGTTGCAGCAGGCCGACTGGATTGTCGACGGTTTGATGGGCACCGGCTTGAAGGGTCCCCTCAACGGCCTTGTCGCTTCCTTGGTTGCGGCTGCCAATCAGAGCAAAGCACGAATTCTGGCAATCGACGTTCCCTCGGGCTTGGGTGATGATGTCCCCACTGATGCGGTTTGCATCCAAGCTGACATGACTGTAACGATGGGACTGCTCAAGCGCAGCATGTTTCATCCTTCCACCCGCGCTCGATGCGGGAGCTTGTTCTGCGTCAATCCCTCATTCCCCCCGTTTTTGCTTCAGAAGGTGCCAAGTGCGGCACTCCTCTGTGAAAGGAAGGCATGCCTGCCCAAGCTTGCAATCGATGAGTACAAGAACAGCCGCTCCCATGTTGCGATATTCGGAGGTAGCGTTGCCTATTCCGGAGCGGCAAGACTGTCAGCCAAGGCGTGTTTTGCAGCCCGTGCCGGGCTGGTAAGCCTGTATTGCGACCCTGATGTCTACCGGCTTGCTGCCTGCGAATCCCCTTCGGTGATGGTCAAGATCTATGAAGGGCAGTCGATTCCCGCCTATGGCGCTTTGCTGGTGGGGCCGGGGTGGGGCCCTGGAAGGGAGTCCCTGCTCGAAAAGCTCTTTGCGACTGGACAGAACATAGTCCTCGACGCCGATGGGATTCGCGCCTACGCATCCTTGCTCGCCTGTGGACGGAGACCGCAGCACGGCCCGCTCATCCTCACCCCGCATCTCGGAGAGCTTTCTTGCCTGCTCTCAAGCCTTTATGGCGATGACCATGACAGAACGAGTCCGAACGCTTTCTTCGAATCAATTCAGAGGGCGGCCGCCGACCTCAACGCGACGCTCGTAGTGAAGAGCTCCTTGGTGCATATTGTCGATAAGGCGGAAAGCGTGGTGGTCATCGAGGGCAACAATCCATCACTTGGCGTTGCCGGCAGCGGTGATGTCCTATCAGGAATCATTGCCTCGCTTTTTGCAAAATATCAGGATGGGTGGCTTGCCTCCTTGGAGGGAGCGTTGATTCATCAGGAGGCGGGTCGTCTTGCACGACAAGCCTATGGCTATTACGATAGTGAAACCTTGCTTGCCTTCCTTGGCAAGGCAGTCCAGGAGGCCGAGCTTTGATCCAGGTGTATCTGCTTTCCATCGCCTATCTCTTGCTTGGCTCCTCTTTCCTGCTTTCAGACTCGTATGGTCTGTCATTTCCCCTTTTGCTCTCCTTGCGATATGCATTCCGGACCCATAGGGCGGTCCGGAGGATGCTTGTTCTCAGCGGGCTTCTGCTGACGATTGCATTAGCCCTGTTCCCGATGGATCCAGGGCCTTGGATGCTCGGGGACTTGGTTCCTATGCTCAATGTATTCTCCCTCACGCTCTGGTACCTCTATCAAGCGCTGCGTGGCATCGAGATGAAGCAGGAGCAGCAGCAGACGGTACTGGATGCAACAGGGCTCTACATGGAACGAAACAAGCGAAATGTGGGCTACTTGACAATGGGTATTGCAATCATTCACTTCATTGCACCCCAACTGGTTTTACTGTAGGAGGCATCTATGCAGGAGCGAATTACCACTGCAGGCATATTGATGAGAGGGAATACCTATTTCATAGCCAAGCGAGAGGATAAAGGGTCCATCGGCGGACTTTGGGAGTTTCCCGGAGGGAAGAACCGCTACGGGGAGACCGAACAGGAAACATTGAGGCGTGAGTTTGCCGAAGAGCTTGGCATTACCGTGAAAGTCGGTCAACTCGTGCACAGTCACGACTTCACCAACAAGGAGACGCTGTATCACCTGAAGGCGTATCGCGTCTATGCTGATACTATCGATGAGCTTCCTTTCCGATTTCATACAGAGTACCGCTGGGTAGGCCTTGATGAGATGGATGGCTACTCATTCGCTCCGAGTGATAGGGAAATCGTTAAACAACTTCAAGAACTTGATGGGTTGAAACGTTGACCGACGGCTCTTGCCTTTGATGCTACAGGGTCGGGCACCAGCCCTTCTCGTCGATGAGGTTCTCGGGCAGGATGATATCGATGGGAACACAGATGGTTTCTTCCGGATCCTGGGCAAGCAGTCCCTTCCGGTACAACTGGTAGATTGCCGTGTACCCTTGAAACTCCGGCCTCTGACTGATCAGGCAGTCGACCGAGCCTGCAATCATCGCCCTGCGGTTGTGCTCGATCAAGTCATACCCGATCATGGTTGTCTGGCTCTTGCGGCCCAGCAGCAGGACGCTCTGGGCAATTCTATGAATGGCGTCATTGACTACGAAAATCCCGCACACGTTGCCGTGTTTCCGATAGAACGAATCAAGCTCCTTGTCCATGTTCTGTGTCAGGGGGGCTTCCATCTCAAAAACGGAGAACTCTGGTTTATTTTCAAAGTACTCTGCAAAGCCACGTGCCCGCTCGATTGAGTTGTATGCTGCACGGTGGGTCTGTACGGTCAGCAGCGTACCGCTTTTCCGGGTGAGCAGATGCATCATCCTTCCTGCGAGAAACCCTCCCCGGAAGGGATTCTGCACAACACAGGAGACCGGGTTTGTAGCGGGAAGCGGAGAGTCGATGAACGCATAGAAAGGAATGTCCTTTGCACTGAGGAGCTTTTGAGCATCTGCGGGAACGACAGGGGCAAGCAGGAGAGCGTCGATGTTGTGGGTGAGCAGGGCTTCCCCTTTTTCGAGCAATGAACCGGGGACCATGCGGTCGAACTCCATCATGTCGATGCGTACAGCCAAGGTGTGCAACTCCTTTGCGGCTTTCAGGATTCCTTCATAGATGAGACTCCAATATCCGAATTCGGAGTGGAGCAAGGGGAGGAGCACCCCGATGGTAAACTCCTTGCTCAGCTTGAGATTGCGTGCGTAGGTATTCGGCTGGTAGCCATAGTCTTGCACAATGCTCATGACTTTCTTCACGGTTTCGGGAGCTACCCGGCCACGCTTGTGCAATACCCGGTCTACTGTTCCGATTGAAACATGCGCAAGCTTTGCAATCTCCGATATTGTCATCCGTCTCTTCTATCCTTTCCGGTTGCCCGGATTTGTTTGTTTATCGATAACGCAAGTATACCACAGAAAGTCTTTTTGTCTATGCGATGAAAACATCGCTTGACGCGATGTATAGCAATATTTTTTCTTCAACCCTTGACAGAAAGACCAGTACGAGTAAATATACTAATATGGTTGCGTTAACGTAAACGCAAACAATTTTCAAGAGGTTCGCCCTCATGGATGGTGGAGGATATCATGCAAAGACAGCCGTTGGCATCGTATGAATTTTGGTTTGTGGTGGGATCGCAATTTCTCTATGGAAAGGAAACTCTGGACCAGGTGGCCGACCATGCCAAGCTGATGGTCCTGCGCATGAACGCAAGTGGATTGCTTCCCTGCAAGTTGCTCTACAAAGCAACGGTCAAAACCCCCGAGGAAATCGAGCAATGTGTCAAGGACGCAAACTACGACGACTCGTGTGCCGGGCTGATCACTTGGATGCATACGTTCTCACCGTCAAAAATGTGGATACGGGGACTCGACCTGCTGCAAAAGCCGTATTGCCACCTCCATACCCAATTCAACCGCACCATTCCCGATACCGAGATCGATATGGACTTCATGAACCTGAACCAGTCCGCCCACGGTGATCGCGAGCATGCTTTCATTGCTGCAAGGATGCATACAAAACGCAAGATCATTACCGGATTCTGGGAGGACGAACCTGTTTTGGCCAAGCTTGCATCGTGGATGCGCTCCGCTGTCGGTGCCGTTGAAAGCAGAAAGCTCAAGGTGGTCCGTTTCGGTGACAATATGCGCAATGTCGCAGTGACCGAGGGGGATAAGGTCGGGGTGCAGATGCAGCTCGGCTGGCAGGTGAACTCGTGGGGTGTCGGCGATTTGATCAGGGAGCTCGAACAGGTCGGTGAAGCCGAAATTGACGCACAGATGGAAGTGTATCGCAGCCGCTATGAGTTTGCCACCAAGGACATGGAGACGGTACGGTACCAGGCACAGGAGGAAGTGGCCATGCGCAGGTTCCTTCAGCGTGAAGGTGCCTATGCCTACACCAATACCTTTGAAGATTTGCAGCAGATGCGCCAGCTTCCCGGTCTTGCAAGCCAGGACCTGATGGCTGAGGGATATGGCTACGGCGGGGAAGGGGACTGGAAGGTCTCTGCCATGACCAGCCTGATCAAGCGGATGACCGAAGGCCTGGGAGGAGGCACCACCTTCATGGAGGACTATACCTATCATCTTGAGAAAGGCAATGAACTCTCCCTTGGAGCCCACATGCTTGAGATTTGTCCTTCGATCAGGACCGACAAGGCACGCATCGAAGTGCACGAATTGGGAATCGGGGGGAAGGAGCCTCCTGCCCGGTTGGTGTTTGAAGGACATCCCGGCAATGCCATCCTCGCTTCGTTGGTGGATATGGGCGGCCGCGTCCGCTTGATCGTCAATGAGATCGAGGTGGTCAAGCCAATCTACCGCATGCCCAACCTTCCGGTTGCAAGGGTCATGTGGAAACCCCAGCCGGATTTGAACCAGGCAAGCCATCTTTGGATGCTTGCCGGGGGGGCACATCATGCCGTGCTCAGCTATGACGCAACTGCAGAGATGTTGGAGGATTGGTGCGAGATTATGGGAATTGAGTTTGTGCACATCAACAACCAGAGCACGGTCTCATCGCTGAAGCAGCAGCTCTTCTTGTCCGACCTGGCTTGGAAGCTGCGTTGATCGGGTGATATTCGAGGCAAGGAAAAAGGAGGTTCGATCGAACCTCCTTTTTTAGGAACAGCACTTACTTCAAATACTGTACTGCGGCCTTCTCAACGGGAAGTCCCTGCTTGTAGCGTTCCAGGAAACTATTGAAGCCTTCAATATCCTCCTTGCTTGCCTCTACAGTGGAAATTTCAGCAGTGGCAAAGGCTTCTTTTGCAAGGAATTCAGCAAGACTTCTATTTTGCTTGTGCACCATGTACGAAGCAAGCAGTGCAATCCCCCAGGCCCCGCCTTCCCCTGCTGTCTTCAGCACTGAGATGGGGGTGTGGAGGGCGCTCGCCATCATGTTCTGGCCGACTTCGGCAGTCTTGAAGAATCCTCCATGCCCGGTGATGGAGTCGATGGCAACCTTCTCCTGCTCAAACAGGATGTCCATGCCGATCCGCAGAACCCCAAGGGCGGTGAAAAGTTGGGATCGCATGAAATTGGCGAGATTGAAGGTGTTTTTTGTCTCACGCACGAAGAGGGGACGACCCTCATTCATATCGGTCATGGTCTCACCGGAAAGATAGTTGTACGGCAGCAGACCTCCGCAATCCTTGTCTCCTTCCAAAGCCTTGTAGAGCAGCTTGTCGTAGAGCTCTCTCTTGCTGAGTGAGAAACCCGCAGTGGTGAGCACCTCCGAGAACAATCGCATCCAGTTGTCATACTCACCGGTGCAGTTGTTCCCGTGGCTCATCGCAACAAGCGAACCATCGGGGGTGGTGACCAGGTCGATGAACTTGTTATAGCTTCTGGAAAGTTCCTTTTCCAGGACGATCATGGCGAAAACCGAAGTACCCGCTGAAACATTGCCGGTGCGCTTGGCTATGCTGTTGGTTGCAACCATACCGGTTCCTGCATCCCCTTCAGGGGGACAAAGAGGAATACACGCCTCAAGCGTGCCGCTGGGATCGATCAGACGCGCTCCTGAACTGGTGAGATTTCCTGCATGCTCTCCGGCTGTGAGGATGGACGGGAGAACTTTCTCAAGCTGCCATGGGAAATTGTGGGCCCGGGTCAATTCAGCAAAGGCTTTGAGCATCCGTGTGTCGTAGCTGCCGGTTTTCGTATCCACAGGAAACATGCCTGAAGCATCGCCGATTCCCAAGACCTTCTCTCCGGTCAATTGCCAATGTACATAGCCCGCCAGGGTGGTGAGAAAACCCAGATCCTTTACATGCCCTTCCTTGTTCAGGATGGCCTGATAGAGGTGGGAGATGGACCATCGTTCCGGAACGGGATAATCAAAGAGGGTGCCCAGCTCTTGTGCAGCTTGGCTGGTCATGGTATTTCTCCAGGTCCTGAAGGCGGCAAGCTGCCTGCCCTCGGAATCGAATGGCAGATAGCCATGCATCATGGCGCTGACCCCCAACGCCTTGGTGCGGCAGAGCTTCACCGCATAGGTGTGTTGAATATTGGCTTGCAAGGATGCAAAACAGGATTGTATTCCCTTCCAAACATCATCGAGTGCATACGTCCACACTCCATCGAGCAAGGTATTTTCCCAATCATGGGCTCCCTGTGCTATCGGCTGGTTCTCGGAATTGATCAAGACCGCCTTGATCCGGGTGGAACCGAGCTCGATTCCCAATACAGTCTTCCCTTGAAGTATCTCTTCTTTGATTTGGTTGGTTTGCATTCAATTCTCCTTTCTATAATTATAGCCTGTATATCGGATTATTTCCAGATAAAACATAAAAAAACAGCGGAAGAATTGAGTTCTTCCGCTGTCTGGAACAGAGTGTCTCTACATGACAGTCCCATTCTTGATGACTGCATTCTTGTTGATGACAATGATGCCGTCATGGATGGAGTACATGGCGAAATCACCTTCCTGGCGAGGGATGTCGTCGATGCCGATTCTGCATCCGTCGCCGATGCGTGCATTCTGGTCGATGATGGCCTTGCGGATGATGGTTCCCCTTCCAATGCCGATGTTGGGTATCCCCTTCTTGGCATTGGCGGCTTTCTCAGCTTCGGTCTCATAGTAGGACGCCCCCATGCAGTATACCCCGTCCAGAGAGGCTCCCGATTCAATGATGGTTCGGACGCCGATGATGGAGTTGACGATGTATGCATTGGTGATGATCGAGCCTTCACTGGTAAGCGAGCTGGAAATATTGCAGAAGTTCACCTTGGTTGCCGGCAGGTGGCGGCGGTGGGTGTAAATCGGCATCATCTCGTTGTAGAAGTTGAATTGGGGATTGATGGAAGCCAAGTCAAGGTTTGTCTCATAGAAGGCCTTGATGGTTCCAATGTCCTCCCAGAAACCGTCAAAGAGATAGGTTGCAACCTTTCGATGCTTGATGACATCAGGGATGATTTCCTTGCCGAAATCAGTCTTGTCGTTGTTCAACACCTCTTCCATCGACTTCGCATTGAAGATGTAAATACCCATGCTCGCAAGGTATTCGTTGCTTGCATCGACATGCTTGCCAAGCGAAGCATGCATGAAAGAGTCGGCAACCTTGTACTCGCTGATATCCAAGTCCTTAGCCGGTTTTTCATAAAATTTAGTGATCATGCCGTCATTGTCGCAGCCGATGATGCCCAGTCCCGTAGCTTGTTCACGGCTGATCGGCTTGGCGGCGATGGTCAATTCCGCTCCACTGCTGATATGCCTGTCCAGCATCTCCTTGAGGTCCATGCGATAGAGCTGATCACCGCTGAGGATGATGTAGTAGTCTGCATTCTGATCATGGAAGTGACGCAAATTCTTTCGAACAGCATCGGCAGTCCCCTGGTACCAGGTATCGGTTTGGTTGGTTTGCTCTGCAGCCAGGATCTCAACAAAGCCGTTGCTGAATGTGTCGAAGATGTAGGTGTTTGCGATGTGGTTGTGCAGTGAAGCAGAGTTGAACTGGGTGAGGATGTAAATCTGCCTGATCCCGCTGTTGATGCAGTTCGAGATGGGAATATCCACCAATCGATACTTTCCAGCGAAAGGTACGGCAGGTTTGGCGCGGTCCATGGTAAGCGGATACAATCGAGTACCCTTGCCACCACCCAGTACTATAGCGATTGATTTTTCTTTCGTGCGCATTCTTAGTTCCCCCTTATGCTGGATTCATATATTGAACGATATGATCGGGCAGACCGTTCCCAGGTACTGTCCCAATGCATACATCGAGTTCTGATAGCTTGCATGGTTTTCTTTCCTTTGTTCCACCATTGAAGTGCTCGTTCCACTGCCCCAAGTATACCACGGCCGGTCATGGAGTCAAAGAGGATTCCTGTTCCGGTCTCGGGATTCTCATCCAAGTCAATGATGCTGTCAGCCAAGCCTCCGGTTCTTCGAGCGACAGGAAGCGTCCCGTAGCGAAGGCTGTACAGCTGATTCAAGCCGCATGGCTCATATCTGCTGGGCATGAGGAAGAAGTCGGATCCGGCTTCGAGCAGATGAGCCGCCCTGTTGCTGAACAGGATGTTGACGGAGAGATTGGAGAATCGCTGTCCGATTTCGACGAGTTTCTTCTCCAATGCATGGTCTCCGGTTCCCACGATGATCATCTGCATCGTATGGGTTTGAAGCATCTCTTCCAATGCACAGGGGGAACCCTCAAGCAATTCGACAAAGCCCTTCTGCTCGGCCAAGCGGCTGATCATGCAAAAGAGCGGGATGCCCTCATTCACTTCAAGGCCGAATTCGGCTTGCACTTCAGCCTTGGTCAAGGCCTTTCCCTTCTGCTGGGTTGCACTAAAGTGGTGGTTGATGAAAGGATCGGTTTGCGGATTCCACTCTTCGTAATCGATGCCGTTTATGATGCCTGTCAAATCTTGGGACCGCTCTGCAAGCAACGTTTCCAGGGTACAGCCATACTCCTTGTTCTGGATTTCTTTTGCATAGGTCGGACTTACGGTGGTGAGCTTGTCGGCGAACACCAGACCTGTCTTCAACATGTTGGTCCGCTTATTCGTTGCGTGCCCGCTGAACATGGCCTGGTCGGGGATTATATCGCATCCAAGCAGCTCAAGACGCGAGAATTCACCTTGGTAGGCAAGATTGTGGATGGTCATCATGCTCTTGGTTCCTCGGAAAAACTTGTCCTTCCCGGTCTTCAGCAGATACGGAAGGAACCCGCAGGTCCAGTCATGGCAGTGCATGATGTCCACTTTCCAAGCAAGTTCCTTGCACAAGAAAAGTGCTGCCTTGTTCAAAAGGGTATAACGTCTGAGATTATCGGCATAAGGGGTGAACGATGTATCCCCATAGATTCCTTTTCGTCCGGTAAAGTAAGGGTGACGCAGAAAATAGTACGTTACTCCGTTGAGGATGGTCTGGCAGAAATCAACCTGCTCCTCACAACCGAGCAATGAAATTGTTCCGGCAACCGGTACCTCCTCAAAGGTTGAAGCATCCACACTTCCATAGAGCGGGAGCACAACCCTGACATCCTCGCCCAAGGAAGCGAGGGCGGCCGAGAGTGCACCAACCACGTCTGCAAGCCCTCCTGATTTGGAAAAGGGTACAGATTCACTGGAAACCATGCATATATTCATGGCTCAATTAGAACACTAACGACCAGCCATCGTCAAGGAGATTTGTGTGATATATGAGATGCAGCCCGCTATTTAGCGGTATGCTCTTCCTTCAAGCTCATCGATGTATTCGCTTGCACAGTGAGCTGCAATGGCACCATCGCTGGCAGCTGTCACCAACTGCCTGAACACCGTCGTGCGTACATCTCCGGCTGCGTACAGGCCGGGCAGCTTTGTTTCCATTCTCTCGTTGGTGATTACATACCCGCTTTCATCGAGGACGCTCTTGTCCAGCAGTTCGGTTTGGGGAAGCATACCGACAAAGATGAATACTGCATCAAACTCCCGCTCGTACTCGACATCGTTGGCAAGATCCTTGAGGATGACCGAGGTAACCTTGTTGCCGTCACCCTTGATGAGGCTGATGGTATGCTGCATGACCAGCTCGATATTCTTGTTTCTATTGACCTGCTCGACCAGATTGTCCTGGGCCCTGAAACGTTCCTTTCGATGCACGATGGTAATGTGCTCACTGAGCTTTGAGAGGTAGAGACCGTCGGTGAGAGCGGTATCACCTCCTCCGACGACCAGGATTTTCTTGCCCTTGAAGAAGGGACCGTCACAGGTGCCGCAATAGCTGACTCCCTTGCCGTTGTACTTCTCCTCGCCCTCGACTCCGAGATGGCGGTGTTTCGCTCCCGTTGCAAAAATCACAGCCTTTGCCTGATATGTTTCCCCGTCGGCGGTTTCTGCAAGGAAGGTGTCCCCTTCCTTGGACAGCTTGGTGACTGTTGCATAGACAAGTTTTGCCCCGAAGGCCTCGGCCTGGGCATGGAATTTCATTCCTATTTCATAACCACTGATGGGTTGGTCGAATCCAGGGTAGTTTTCAATCATGTCGATGTACATGGTCTGCCCACCGGGGGCGATCGACTCGAGCATTGTCACAGAGCGACCGGCACGTGCTGCGTATTGTGCTGCGGACATGCCCGCAACCCCTGATCCGATGATCAGGACATCTTGTTCAATCATGTGTTTCCTCCAGTGAACTGATTGTTTCTTGCAATGCGATTTCTGCATCACTCTTTCTCACATAAACAGGGCCCCTGTCTGCTTCATCCGCCCCACATTGTTCAAATTTCCGCTTGCCCAGCATGCAGAGCACCAAAGAAAGGTTGAGTTGGCTGCTCTCATCGACGGCATAGCGTTTGGAGAGCTTGGATGCAAGCAAGGATGCATCGTTACCAAGCAAGAGGGTATCGGGATAGGGTGCAAGCAGGTGTTCTATCTGCAAGGGATCGAGGTCAAGGTCAGGCGTCAGCCTTTCGCCGGCTTGAAACAAGGCAGTGTAGAACCGCTTTTTCTTTGCATCGATGACTGCAAGCCTGGTATAAGGATACGAGTTGTTGCAGGCTTGGTATGCTTCCAAGGTAGGAATGGCAACCATAGGGATGCCGGTGGCAAGACTGATGCCTTTCAAGGTGCTCATGGCAATCCTCAAGCCGGTGAATGAACCCGGACCGCAGGTGCACACCAACAGGTCGAGCTCATTCAACTTGACAGTATTGTGCTGGCACACCTCGAGCAGGGATGGAACCAACATCTCGGAGTGTTGGTTTGCACTTGTCACAACTCTTGCTTCATAGAAAGGCTTTTTGCCCTCCTCAAAGCGCGCGAAGCAAACATGCATGACCTCGGTCGAAGTGTCGCAGGAAAGGATATTCATAGGTCGGCCCCGTGCAGGGTTATTACTCGGTCTTCATTCGGCATGATATCAATATCGACAAAAAGTGTCGTATCGGGAAGCATCCCGGCAATTTTTTCACTCCATTCGACTATTGCAATCCCGTTGCTGTACAGCAGTTCTTCACCACCGATCATTTCGAACTCTTCGGTCGAGCCTATCCGATACAAATCCATGTGGTAGAGCGGCAACGTTCCTTCGTACTGCTGAATCAGGGTGAAGGTGGGGCTTACAATCGGTTCGGTAATGTCCAAAGCTCGAGCAACACCCCTGGCAAAAACGGTTTTTCCTGCTCCTAGACTCCCTCGAAGCGATATGACCGTCCCGCTTTTGCATCTCTTGCCCAGGCGATACCCGAACGACAGAGTCTCCTCTTCACTATGGCTGATATATGTCATCAGACTAAATCCTCGATGTCAAAGTCCGTCTCCAGGTCATCGGTTTCTTCCCTGCCTTGGATGAAGAAGGGCTTTTCTTTCTTGGTCTGCCGTACTACATCCTCGGTATCGACAAATTCCTGAACAATGGGGGAGGAGAGTGTGTCACCGCTGGCTTGCTCGTAATCCTTCATCAACTGGATGATCAAGGGGTCGTTGGGGTCGATGGTACGGGCGATTTCCAAGTATTCACGGGCTTCATCCCACATCCGGTCTTTCAAGTAGAGGTATGCCAAATTGGATATGAGGGTGATGTTCCGGCTGTCCAAATCAACTGCAGTATTGAGATAGTCCTTTGCAAGCTCGGGTTTGCCGGTCTCCAAGCTGCAGATGGCCAATTCGTTATAGATGTCGCTTGTCCCCTTGCTGTTCGCAAGAGCGGCAAGCAGAGCTTTCTCAGCCTCCTGGTAGTTGCCCATTCTCCTGAGTGCCCAGCCCTTGAGGAACCAAGCATTCCAAACCTTTGGATTGTCTGCAAGGAAGGAGTCCAGAATGGCAACTGCCTCGCCTTCCTTGTTCATCTGAATGGCATCATAGGAGCGCATCAACGTTTGGTCGTCGTTGAGTTTGGCATCGATGTCGTCCACGATCTTCTGCACATGGGCCTTTTTCTCATCTTCGTCGGCGATGGCCAGGTATCGGTCAAGATACTCCTTGGCAATCTCCACATTTCCTTGATAGAGATGGAAAAACCCTAATTCATTGAGCAGGGGGGCGTCCTCGCCGACTACATCCAGCCCTTCCTTGAGGGTTTCCAAGGCCTTTTGCTGATAGAGGTCGTATTGAACTCCTTTTGCAGTGTCCTCGGCTGCTTTGCGACTGTACAGGGTTGCAAGGTTTATGTAGGTCGCACTTTGCGGTGCAAGGTGGCACACAGTGAGAAACAACTCTTCTGCAAAGGGAAAATTCCGTTTCTGTTCTTGGGCGATGGCTGCAATATTGAGTTCCTGGACGGCATCAGGCTGCAGGGCCAGCACAAAATCACGGTAATATGGTGCATGTACATGGTCGTTCTGATAGGCAAGGATTTTGAGCATGCCTGCGACGATCAGTTCAACGCTGATATCCTTTGCCGGATCGAAATCACGGCTTCCTTCAGGGCGTTGCACCGGGATTTCAATTGAACTGTCGACATGAAAATTGTTGATATCCCGCTCCATGGAAGCAGGAAGTTTGATGAAGAGAATGTTCTTCAAGGCATCGTGTGTTTCTGGCATGGATGAATGGTTCCTGTATGCAAGATAAAACCTGCGGTGCCGTACCCGGAGAATGCTCTTGAACCTGTGGTTCAAGGGGGAAACTAGTTACGCTGAAGATTCTGTTCCATTTAACCCCGAAGGAGTTGGATCAATGC
>JAAZAT010000041.1 GCA_012514185.1 Spirochaetales bacterium
TACTTCTTCAACGAGAAGTGGTTCAACTCCCTGCCATCCGACCTGCAGGCAGTGGTGCGCGAGGCAGCCGATGAAGCAGCCGCTTATCAGGCCGTCATCGATGACGAGGACCAGAAGGCTTCCTTGGAGAAGATGAGAGCCGAGGGTGTTGCCATTCATGTTCCCACCGACCGCGCCAAGTGGGTCGCAGCCTGCAGCCCGATGCTCGCCGAGTATCGTGCAAAGGGTGAAGGCTGGAACAGTTTCATCGACAAGATGCTTGCCATCCAGTAATGATTCCCATTGTGTTGAGGGTGTCCGTATGGGCACCCTCATCGTAGGTGGGCTCATGATTATTGAAGCAAAACAACCAAAAGAAACAGCTGCAGAATATGCATTGCGTGTGCTCAAGGATAACATCATCTCTTTGGACCTTGCTCCGGGGAGTATGGTCAGCGAGAACGAGATAGCAGCCCAGCTGGGTATCTCACGTACTCCCGTGCGGGAAGCCCTGATCGAATTGAGCCGGGTGGGAATCGTTCAGATCATGCCGCAGAAGGGAAGCCGCATCAATCTCATCGACTACGGGATGGTGGAGGAATCGCGCTTTCTTCGCTTGGTACTTGAGCGTGAAGTCGTCAAGCTTATCTGCATGAACGAAACGAGAGCCGACCTGGCCTCCCTTGAGGAGAATCTTCGGCTGCAGAACTTCTATGTGGAACATCCCAATCCCGAGAAATTGCTTGAACTGGATAATCAGTTCCATGCTTTGCTGTTCTTGCTGGCGAACAAGGTACAGTGCTACGGTTGGATGATGGAAGGGTTGACAATTCATTTCGACCGGGTGCGCAGCATGAGCCTGACTGCGGTCAAGGACATCAAGATCGTCAGCGACCACCAGGCGATTGTCCAGGCACTAGCCGACAGGGATCCTGATTCAGCACAGCAGCTGATGGAGAAACACCTCTCCCGTTACAAGATTGACGAACAGGCGATCAGGGAATTATACCCAGCCTACTTTTGCTAGAAGCAATCTCTTGCTACACTGCCTTCATGCATACAATTCTCTGTTATGGTGATTCCAATACCTTCGGCACCAACCCCGGCGGGGGAAGGTGGGCTGTCGACCAGCGATGGACGGGACTTCTTGCTTCGATGCTCGGCCCTTCCTATCGCATCATCGAGGAGGGTCTCGGCGGCCGAACTACGGTCTTTGACGACCCTCTGGAACCCAAGAGAAACGGGCTCGAGTACCTGCCGGTTTCGCTGCAAAGCCATCGGCCTCTGGACTTGGTTATTCTCAGTCTGGGTACCAATGACTGCAAGAGCCTCAATAACGCCAATGAACGCATCATCGCCAAGGGGCTGGAAAAGCTGGTTGTCACGGTAAGAAACCATCCCTATGGGCCTGGTTATCCCATTCCCCAGGTTCTGGTCATCTCCCCGATCCATATCGGAGACGACATTGAATCTTCCATCTTTGCCTCATTCGACAAAGGCTCTGCCGCACTCAGCAAGCGTCTTGCCGATTCCATCAAGGTAATGGCCGAACAACAGCATGCATATTTCTTCGATGCTGCAACGGTGGCAGCAAGTAGTCCAATCGACCAGCTTCACATGGACAAGGAGAGCCACGCCTGTCTTGCAAAGGCCCTCCATCCCCTGATCCTCTCGGTGTTCGGGGAAGCAGAGACACCGAAGCTTCCTGTCGAAGAAGCCCCGCGTGCAAAGTTCTTCGGGTTTCTGAAGCGTTAGACTCCTACATCCAGTACGGCAGCCACCGGCCAGTGGTCGGAAAGCACCCCTCCGGGGATGGTGTACTGCGGGCTGGACGCCAGAACCGGCTTGATGTTCCCGCGGACCATGATCTTGTCGATAGCTTCAACCAGGAAGCCTTCACTGCTCAAATAAGGGCAGGGGAAGGTTACCGGTGCACACAAGCCTAGTGTAGTGAATACATCGGCAAAGCCGGCTTGCTCGGCAAAAATCCTTGAAGGGTGCACCGGATCGTTGAAGTCGCCGCAGAGGATGGCATCGTCAGAGCCGATAAGAAAGTTCAAGGCCTTTGCGGCAAGATGAGCCTCATTATGGCGGTAGCCGATGCCGGTTCTGAGCTCGTCTGCGTTGAGCTGGTGGGTGAGGTGCACCGTTGCGACAAACAGGGCCTTTTCGTCCGCTGTCTTGAGCCGCACCCAGAAGACACCCCGATGAAGTTCGGGCATCTGCAAATCGACCCGCCCGTAGTCTAGAACGGTGAACAGACTTTTCTTCACATAGATGGAGTTCTCACACCTCCAGCCCTCGTCCGGTCCCTCGATGCGCCGGTATTCGCCGAGCGCTGAGTCCAGGACGCTCAATGTTTGCTCACGAACCTCCTGGAAGCAGTAAATGTCCGCGGCAAAGGTCTGGACGAAGGAAACAACACAGCTTCTGCGCTGCTGCCAATACTCGGTATTCCACAAATTCAAGGTGATGAGACTGATTCGCTGCATCTGTCACTCCTCAAGCATCGAAGGAAATTTCTCAAGAATCAATTGGTATGAGCCAAGCGTCAGGACGGTGACCCAGGCAATATCGATATCATAATAGCCCTGCATCGCATGGGTGCGGTTGAAGTACTCCCAGGTGGTGTGGTTCAGCTGCTCCGGTTGCCAGCCTATATAGGTCTCATCGCGTCCCAGCTGATCGGTCTCTGTCGCCACCAGCTGTCTGCAGGCTTCGATCATGAGCTTTGCCTGCTCTTGATAAAACATATCCCCGGTCCAATGGGCATAGCGTAAAAACTCGTATGCGATGGCCATCCCGTAGAAGTCCAGGTGGTGGTGGGCCACCGAAACCGATGTCATCCCGCGGGTGCGGAAGTTCCTTTGGCCGAGCTCGCTCCCTGGCGGCAAGAAGGAGTCGAACTGCCAAATCCATTGGACGATGAACTGGGCGGCGAGCTTTGCACTCTCAAGCAACCGCTTGTCGTGTTCAAGGTCGTAGAGGTCGAGGAAGAATGAAAGCAAAGCCACACCGGCTTCCTTGTCGCAGGAATCCGCATCGAGGGTGTCGCCGTAGAACGCACCCTCATAGGCAAGTTCGCTGTAGAATGAGTAGGCCTGATGCACCGCACTGAGAAGGTCGGCTTTCAAGGGGTCTTCATCGGACAGCAAGGGAATGAGGGTGCAGAAGAACGAGCCGATATATGCACCGTTGGTTCCCTGGATGTCCCCGGGTTTCCCCTTTTCGGTCCACCAACGCCCGAACGAACCGGAAGAGAGTTGCGCCTCACAGTAGAAGCGGGCCACCCGGCGTGCCAATGAGAGGTAGGAAAGTTCCTCCATCCCCGATTTCTGCAATGTCCGTGCGAGCAGTACGTACTGTTTCATCGCCTCCCCGTTGCACCGGCTGTTCACCATTGATTTGAACTCGGGATGCTCCCCTATGCCCAAGTACCCTCCCCAGATATCGTTGACCAGATCGTAGTTGTCCTGGAATACTCCTTCGCTGCGCTCCGCCTGTAAAAAGAAATCCCCGATCCGCTTGGCCACCTCGGCAAGCAGGAGGTGGTTGTCGACCAGTGAGAACTTGGTGGCTAGATTCGCCCTTGCTGCAGCCAAGGCTTTGGTTTTCGGCTGGTACTTGGTGAGGCTTGCCAGCTCTTGTGCGCCTTGCAGGCTCTTGACCAAAAATGATGCGCTGGTGAATGCGTATACATCCTGCACCTCCCCGTTGCCTTCACCCATGAGCAGGTAGGCAAGGCCGTTCCCGTCGTTTTGTACGAGGTTGATCAGCCGGGTGAGCTTGTATTCGAACCAATGCTCCCATCCGATGCCTTCAGTCTTGTCTTTTGGCGACAGTTCGCTTAGCTGTTGCACGAATTGGCAGTAGCCTTCCAGGCTGGAACCGGCTTTCTGGTTGGAGAGGTAGAATGTCCTCGTGTAGGAGAGCCCCAGCGACGGGACCTCAAGACAGGGAAGCGCAAGAGAGGAGGTGTCGACCAAGGACTGTTTACCTTGGTAGCTGTACGGCCACTCGCTGCCTGGGATGGAGATGATCAGGCCGTGGCGGTCGGGGGCCACCGATGCAACGAACCTCTGATCGGTTGCAGGCTCGCTTGCACAGGTAAAGAGACGTTGGCCGTTGGACAGCTGTGCACAGCAGGGGATGCTCATCCTCGTTTCGAGGAAGGACCAGTTCGCCGATCGCTCGGCCGAGGGAAAGCATCCCTTGCCCTTGTTGTTGTCCTGGTACCAGAGCGCCGGTATGAACAGCTTGTTCTCAAGCTCCTGGTCATCGTAGGAGAAAGCTACCTGCAATCGGAAGGAACCCTGCTGCCTCAGATTCCAACTTCTGGTCAGGACAAGCAGATTCCCTCTGTCGAGCAAGCGGTCTTCGATGGTTCCCAGCGGCCCGAAGTCGGCAGTGATGGACGCTTCCTTGATGATGAGAGCACAGGGAGTCCTTCGCTTCCCTTCAAAGGTCAGCGTATAGGCAAGGGTGCAAAACGATTCGCTTGAGCGCAGTTCCACCTTCTCCGGTGAGGTTTGCAGTATGTGCATACGGATTATCCTTTCATGCCGCTGGTGGCTATCCCTGCGATGATTTTTTTCCTGAAGAAAATGTAGAACAGGATCTGGGGAATGGAGGCGACGGTAGCCCCTGCCATGATCAGGGAGTACTGCGTGCCGTGCGTTCCCTGGAAGTTGGCGATGCCGACGGTGATGGTGTACTTGATGGTGTCATTGATGACGATCAAAGGCCAAAGGAAATCGTTCCATGCATTGATGAAGGAGAGGATGATCACCGTCGCCATGGCTGATTGACCCAACGGAACGATGATCTTGAAGAAAATCCTCGCCCGGTTCGCCCCGTCGATGAATGCAGCCTCCTCCAAGTCGGAGGGAATTCCCTCGTAGAACTGCTTGAGGATGAAGATTCCGATAGGCAGCGCAATCCTGGGAAGATAGGCTGCAGCCAGGGTGTTGACCAGCCCATAGGAGTTGAATTGCAGATACAAGGGTACGATGAGGACCTGGAAGGGTACCATCATGCCACCCATCACCAGCCAGAAGAGGACGTTGCGTCCCTTGAATGGAATCTTGGCAAAGGCATAGGCGATGGGTGCATCGACTGCCAAGGTGAGCAGCATGGCAAAGAGGGAGACGATGAATGAGTTGCCCATCCAGTTGACGATGTACGTGGAGGTAAATGCCTTGATGTAGTTGGCAAGACTGGGATTCTGCGGCCAGAAGGTGAAGGTCTTGGTAATGACCTCTTCTTCAAGCTTGAGACTGGTGATAAGCATCCAGGCCAAGGGGAAGACCCACAGGGCGATGAATAAAAGTTCGAGCGTCCTGATGATGAGCTTTTTGCTTTTCATGTGTTCTCCTTCCTTCCCAGCAGTGCGTACTGGAGGACGCTGACCAGCATGATGATCAAAAAGAGGATGTAGCTCATTGCTGCACTGTAGCCCATTTTGTAGTACTTGAAGCCGGTTTCATAAATATACTGGACCAACACCCGGGTAGTCCCGTGCGGTCCTCCTCCGGTCATCACGTATACTTGGCCGAAGACGTTGAAGGAGGCGATGATCTGTAAAATCAGGCAGAGAACGGTGGTGGAGGAGACCAGGGGGATGGTGATGTGGCGCACTTCCTGCCAATAGGTGGCCCCGTCGATTGAAGCCGATTCATAAATCTCCTTGGGGATCTGCTTGATGCCGGCTCCGAACAGGACCATGTTGAAGCCTGCGGTCCACCACAAGGTGGTAAGGGCGACCGACCACATGGCATAATTCTCATTGGTCAACCAGCTGACAGGACTCTTGTCCAGCATCATGAGCACTTGGTTGAGCACCCCCCAATCCTTTTGCATGATCCAAGCCCACAGGGTGCTTACCACCGTCATGGAGAAGATGTAGGGAAAGAAGAATACATTTTCCATCAGACCCTTGAGCGGGGACTTCCCGGTTATGGCCAAGGCCATCAAGAAGCCCACCAACAAGAGCGAGGGAGTGGTCATGAGCACGAACTGCAGGGTATGCCACAGTGATGAGTAGAACTTCTCATCGGTGAACAGCACTTTGTAGTTGTCCAAACCGATGAATGATGCAGAAGAGAGGATATCCCACTTGAAGAAGCTGACATAAAGCCCGGACAGCAAGGGGTAGATCATGAATGCGATATAGACAACAAGAAAGGGAAGGCTGAACGCTATCCCATCGCGGGTGTCTTTGTTTCCGGGTATCATGGCACGGCCCTCCAGGGAAAGCCCCTCCCCCCGGACGAGGGGAGAAGGGAGAAAACAAACTTAATACGAAGCAATGATATTCTTAACCGTTTGTTCCAAATCGGCAAGTGCCGCCTTCGGATTCTGGTTCTTGGTCACGGCATACTCGAGCTTGTCGCTGAGTGTACCATAGATCTCTTCCCAAGCTGCAGTGCGCGGAGTCGGCAGGGCGAAAGCAGCAGCAGCGGCATAGTCCGCACGATACGGCAGTGCTTTCATCTCGCTCTTGTCGGCTACACTCTTTCGGGTGGGGATGTGGCCGGCCTTGGCCCACATTTCGCCGTGGGAGGTCATCCAGTCGATGAAGGTGATGGCGGCTTCAACGCGCTTGGGATCCTGGTTCTTCTGTACCGGGATTGCCAAGGTGTGGGAGCCGGCCCATGCAGCCTCGCCGCCCATGATGGCCGGAAGCGGAGCAGCACCGAAGTTCAGGCCTGCAGTCTGCTCAAGCGTACCGGTCGCCCAGACACCGTTGAAGTAGAAAGCCGCGTCGCCGAGCTTGAAGGTATTCATGGCAGCATCGTAGTCGAGCTCACCGGGGTTGACCTTGTATTGGTGCACCAGGTCCTGGAGCCACTTCAGGGATTTCTCGCCATAAGCGTTGTTGAAATTGGGAGCCTTGGCGTCGGCGGTCAGCAGGCTTCCGCCTTGCTGTGCGACCATGGACATGAACAGGCGGGCAAGGGTGTATGCCTTGTAGACGCCGGTGGTGTTGTCGATGGCCATGCCCCATTTGCCTGTAGCCTGTTTTACCTTCAGTGAAGCATCGATGAACTCCTGGGCGGTCTGGGGAACCTTGGTGACTCCGGCCTTTGCCATCAGGTCCTTGTTGTAGTACATGACGATCGGATGGACGTCGAACGGAAGGCTGAAGAGCTTGCCGTCGAAGCGGCAGGCATCGAGCGGTGCCTTCTGGAAGTCGGCGAGCATCGAAGGACTCACATAGGAGTCCAGAGCCAACAATGAGCCGCTGGGCACATAGTTGAGCAGGTTGCCCTGATGGACCACCACGACATCCGGAGCAGTCTTTGCTGCCAGGGCGGTAGTGAGCTTGGTGTAGTAGTTGTCAAACTTCACCATGTCATTCTTCATGACAATCTCACTCTGTGATGCGTTGAATTCATCGACCATTGCATCGAAGAACTCACCATCGCCGCCGGTGAACAGCGACCAGAAGGTAATCTCGATCGGTCCTTCCTTCTTCTGCTCTGCTGCAGCCTGGGCGAACAGCACACTCGAGGCCAAAAGTGCCACGAGCGCTACCAAAACAAGTCTCTTTTTCATGTGAACCTCCTTGTTGGAACACAGGTATCGTGCGATTGTTCCCTACCGGGTGGTCTCTCGAAAGACCAGTCTCGTGGGAAAATCCTTGGTTATATACTCCAGATTGGAATCCTGGATATGCGCAAGCAACGTCTCCATGGCTACATAGCCAAGCCGGTACTTGGGTACGTCCACCGTACTGAGGCTGGGCTGCATGAATTGGCTCATGTACAGGTTGTCGTATCCGAACACCTCGATGTCTTGGGGAACCTTGAGGTTGTTCTCATACAGGCTCTTGAGGACACCCATGGCCAGCATGTCGTTGAAGCATGCCACCGCGGTAAAACCCAGCCCCCGGTTGAGCGCCTGGTTTGTCAGGTAATACCCATCCTCGATGTGTCCCGAAGCCTCGACGACATAGTCGGGATCGACTTCAAGGGCGTTGTTCGCAAACGCTTCGGCGACTCCTGCAAGACGGTCGATGGTGTTGCTCACTTTCTTGGGCCCGGCAATGTAGAGAATCTTTCGATGACCATTGGCGATCAGGTGCTCAATCACCTTTCTCTGCCCATCGCGGTCGCTGTGCAGGATGCTGTGGTTCACCAACCCTTCCAAGCGCCTGCCCGGAAATACAAAGGGTATCTTGAGGCTGCGGTAGAGGTCGAGGTGTGCATTGCTGTTGTCAAACACCGGCATGGCGATGATTCCGTCGACCTTGCGGCAGAGGAACATCTTTATTAGGTCGGCTTCCTTTTTCACCGACTCCTCGGTGCTTGCGAGCAGGATGTGGTAGTCGGCCTTCGTGGCAGCCTCCTCAATTCCGCGCACCACTTCGCTGAAGAACGGATTGGCCGAGTCTGCACTGATGATGCCCACCATTTTAGAGTGGGCTGAGCGCATGCTGGCGGCAACAGAGTTGGGAATGTAGCCCAGCTTCTGGGCGGTATCCTGAATGAGCTTTCGTGTCTGCTCAGAGATTTTCGGGTCGGAGCGCATGGCTCTGGAGACCGTATTAATGGAAAATCCTGTTGCTTGTGCAATGTCTTTTAGGAGGATGCTCATAGGTTAAGGTTAACACGCAACAGGTCTTTATCAAGGATAACTCCTTGAATAAGGCCCGGATAATCCCAAAAATCAGGGTTAACGTTAATCTAACCTATCTGTGCATCCACAAAATGCTTGCTTTGTTTCTTGATTTTCTTCAGTTCCCGATTCTGTGCCCGCGCCCACTCTTTCCGACTGATGAGGGCTACCTGCTCGACCGGCCTGCCGCCGATGAACTGGATGATTGCACACTCGGTTTCCTCGGTTCCCGTAGCCTTGGGATAGTTGATGAAACCGTGTACGGTTTTCTTCACTTCCAGGTATTTGACCGGGGTGTCCGCCGAAGCAAGGGCGTCGGCATACAGCATGCCGTCGTCATGCAGCGGATCGTACTCCGCTCCAATGATCAGCGTTTGGGGAAGCCTGCTGTGGTCCTTTCCCAAAAGCGGCGAGAAGCTGGGGTTGAGGATGTCCTTCGGTTCGCGTTGGTAGCTGTTGATGAAGAAAGCCATCTGCTTGTCCGTCAGCGTCGGAGAGTCCTTGTATTTCTCGTAGCTCTGCGTCCTCATGCGTCCATCGGTCACCGGATAGAGCAGGACCTGGCCGGCGATGGCTGGTCCCTTGCGGTCCCGGGCCAGGCGGCTTACCACGGCGGCAAGGTTGCCACCGGCGCTGTCCCCCACCAAGAAGATGCGGTCAGGGTCGGTTTTCCAGTATCTGCAGCCCGATGCAGCCCAAAGCAGGGTGTCATAGCAGTCTTCAACCGCAGTGGGGAACTTGTACTTCGGGGCCAGACGGTAGTCGACCGAGAGCACCGCCGCCCCGGTGATGTCCGCAAGGTGTGCACAGTGGAAATTGTACAGGTCCATGTTGCCCCAGACCCAGCCCCCTCCATGGTAGAAGATGATCAAGGGGGTCAGGTCGCTGATGCCCCTTGACCCCTGCCGTTCAAAAAAATATCCGGTAACCATTCCATCGGTGACGGGGATGATGAAGGTTTTCGTCGCAATGTTTCTCGCACTCTTGCCAAGAAGTTTGCGTATCAGGATATTGTTGGGAATCGATATATCGTTCAGTTCCTCGATGCGTTTGGGAGTCAGCCCTTCAGGATCGGTAATTGCGACCTTGTTGATCAGGGCGACCAGCCGTTTCATCCTCGGAGACAAATCATAGTCAGCCATAGTGGACACATCGTAGTATATCCAGCTTCAGCGCGCAAGCCGCTTGCAAAGAACTTGCATGGAGTATGCATAGTTCTTATGAGGTCGCGGAGTGTTTCGAAAGTATCTTCTTGAAGTTCAAAAAGAAAAGTGTTGCAGTTGTGAGTCCTGCAAGGATATCGGCGATCGGCTCAGCTATGAATACTCCCTGCATGCCTAGCAGGCCGCCCAACAGGTAAACCAGGGGGATCAAGAGGATGATTTTTCGCAGCAAGGCCAGGAAAAAGGAAATCTTTGCCTGTGAAAAGGCAATGAATGCTTGTTGGCAGGCAATTTGGATTCCCAAGATCCAGAAGCCTGAGCTGTAGATTCTCATCGCTTGCGCTGTTGTCTGAAGCAGAATCTCGTCTTTGGTGAACAAGCCGACCACCACTGAGGGTGATAAGACCAGCACCAGGCATACGATGGTGGTGAAAGACACACTTGCAAGCAGGATGTATGTGAAGGCCTGTTGCACCCGCTTGCTGTTTCCCGCCCCCCAGTTGTAGGAAAGAATGGGTTGTCCTCCTTGGGTGAGGCCTTGCAGCGGGGCAAGGCTGAACATCATGACCGAGGAGAGAATCGCCATGGCTCCGACGGCGATATCGCCACCGGTGCGATGGAGTGTGGAGTTGAGCACGATATTCACCAGGCTTTCCGTGCTCATCATGAAGAATGGCGATATGCCGAGAGCTAGGACAGGAAGCATGACCTTTCGGGTAGGTTTCAGCTTGGACAGCGAGATGGTGAGACTTGAACGTTTTGAGGATAAGAAAGAGATGACCCATACAGCGCTGGCGGCTTGGCTTATCACCGTCGCATATGCGGCTCCCTTGACCCCCCAGCCAAAGACAAAGATGAAGATCGGGTCGAGGACGATGTTTATCACCGAGCCGAGCAGCATGGTCAGCATGCTGACTTTGCTGAAGCCTTGGGCTGTAATGAAGGGATTCATTCCCATGGATATCAGGACGAAGAGCGTCCCCCATAGATAGATGCCCAGATAGTCCAAACTGAACGGCAAGGTGTTTGCACTTGCTCCGAAGAGGAGGAGCAAGGGTTCCTTGAGCCACTGGAAAAAGAGGGTGAGAATACAGGAGAACAGCAAGAGTGTCCCAAGCGATTGGTTGAGCAGCAGATTCGCCCCATCCTTCTTGTTCTGCCCGAGTTTGATCGAGGCGTGTACGGCGCCTCCCGAGCCGACAAGCATGCTGAATGCAGAGAGCAGCATGATGATGGGGAAGCTGAGGCCGATGCCGGTTAGGGCAAGCGGTCCGTCCACTGCAATGTGGCCGATATAGATGCGGTCTACTATGGTGTACAGTGCGTTGATCAGCTGGGAGAGAATGGTTGGGACGCATAGGCGCACCACGAGCCTGCCGATCCGCTCGGTTCCGAGTGAAGATGGTATGTGATGCATGCCCCTACCATATCCAAAAGAGGAAAAAGTTGCAACGAGAAGGGTGTATTCCTTTCTTGTACAGCGCAATAGGTGTTGCTATACTTATGCAATGAATGACAAAGTAATCACTCTCGACCAGGCACGGTTCGGCTACGATTTTATTACAGCTCCCTTTCTTCCTGAAGGAGAGGATGAGTACTACCTCCGCAATCAGCAGAACAAGCGGACGGCTTCCTCCTACCGGCACCTGACGAAAGCTGAAATCGAGAGCCTTGAGCAGAACCTCAACTCCTCGCCATGTTGGAACGATGTGCTGGTCTCAGAGCCCTTCGACCCTTCGTTGATCCGCAACAGCGAGTTTTACGGCTTGATCCGCATCGGGAAGATGGATAAGAGCATTGTCAGCTTTCATGATTTCAGTGTTCCTATCGGTATTGCCAACAGCCGCATCGTCAGCTGTGACATCGGCGACCACTGTGCCATTCTCGATTGCGCCTACCTCAGCCACTACATCATCGACCACCATGTCATCCTCTATCGGCTCGGGGAGATGCAGACCACCAACCATGCCAAGTTCGGCAGCGGCATTCTCAAGGAAGGGGAGGATGAGGAAGTACGCATCACCATCGATATCATGAACGAAGCCGGCGGAAGGACCATCCGCCCTTTCAATGGCATCCTTCCTTCCGACGCATTCCTGTGGGGCACGTATCGTGATGACCAGGCCCTGATGAGGGTATTCGAGGAGTTGACCGAAAAAACCATGGACAAGCGCCGCGGGTACTACGGCTTTGTGGGTGAGCAGTCGGTCGTCAAGTCCTGCGATACCATCAAGGATGTCTGGATCGGCCCCGGTTCATACATCAAGGGTGCGAACAAGCTGAAGAACCTGATGCTGCGCTCAACAATCGCCGAACCGGTTCAGATCGGCGAGGGCGTTGAGCTGGTCAACGGCATCATCGGTTCCGGTTCACGCATTTTCTATGGTTGCAAGGCGATTCGCTTCATCATGGGGGACAACTGCAATCTCAAGTACGGCGCGCGATTGATCCACTCCTTCCTCGGGGACAATTCGACGGTCAGCTGCTGTGAGCTCTTGAGCAACTTGGTGTTCTCAGGCCATGAGCAGCATCACAACAACTCCTTTCTCATCGCCAGCCTGATCAAGGGCCAGTCGAACATGGCTGCTGGAGCAAACATCGGCTCGAACCACAACAGCAGGGGAAACGACGGGGAGATGGTTGCCGGCAGAGGCTTCTGGCCGGCTCTCTCCAGTACACTCAAGTACGACTGTAAATTTGCAAGCTATGTCCTGATAACCAAGGGGAATTATCCGCATGAGTTGAACATTCCGCTTCCATTCAGCCTGCTCAGTGCCGACACCAAGGAGAGCCGCCGCATCGTGATGCCGGCCTACTGGTGGATGTACAACCTGTATGCTTTGGAGAGAAACAGTTTCAAGTATCGCAAGCGGGACAAGCGCAAGGTCATCCGCCAGCACATCGAGACTGAGTACCTGGCACCTGATACGGTCAATGAGATTTTCGAGGCGTGCGACCTGCTCTGTCTCTGGGTTGCCCAGAACTTCAACAGGGCGCATGCATCCAACGAGGAACAGAGGAACCTGATTCTGATGGGCAGGGACTTGCTCAAGAACAAGGCTGTTGAAGTGAATTCACTGCACATCTATGCCTGGGGTCTTGAGAACAGCAATGAGCCGGTGGAAATCCTGAAGGTGGTGGAAGCCTATCATGCCTATCAGGAGATGCTGCTCTATTACGGGGTGAAAACCCTCTCCGCATACTGTCTGGCAACAGGCCAGACTATTGCCTCTTTCCAAGAGAAGGAGACGATCAGGCGTGAGGATTGGTTGAATGTGGGTGGTCAGCTTGTCCCTGCAAGTCGGGTGGAGCAGTTGAAAGCCGACTTGAAAGACAGGACTCTCTCCAGTTGGGATGATGTCCACCATGCCTATGATGATTGGTTTGCATCCTATGAGGAAGACCGGGCCATCCATGCCTTGGCTACGCTCTACCAAACCCTTGGGGCGAAGCAGATCAATATCGGGCAATGGGAGGAGTTGGTAGAGGACGTCGCAAGGATTCGGTTGCATATCGAGAATCAGGTGTTCAAGACCAAGGAGAAGGATTTCAACAACCGCTTCCGCGAAAGCACCTATCGAAATCTTGCCGAACGCGATGCCGTTCTGGGCAGCCTGGATGACAATCCGTTCATCCAGGAGTCCCGCCAGATCACCGAGCAGGTTCTTTCCCAGATTCGTTCGGTCTCGTTCGCCTGAATACCGTATAGGCATCGTCGGCAAGGCTGATCAGCGTGAGGATCAACAGGACTGTGCATGCAGCCTTGATGATGATCTGCCATCGGGCCATGCTGCCGGGAATGAAGGCCAAAAAGTCAGGATTGTAGATGCTCCACCTGGTGCTGAGGAAGATGAAGTAGCACAGTCCCACGAGGTCTGCCAGGGCACTGATTGCAAACAATGTTGTGTTCCAGAATTGCTTTGCGTACTTGACGACGGCAACGCTGAAGGTCAGGATTGTCGTGATCATCCAACCGATGATATAGGGTTTCATTGCTTGCGAGATGAAGAGGGGAATGGGTTCTGCTCCCTTGCGGTAGAGGGCGATAAGGTCCGATCGGCTGTACAGTACTACCAAGAGTACGAAGAAAATGGAGAGTCCGACCATTTCGCCGATGCTGTCGCTTTTCTTGATGCGCCGAGTGGGCGCTTCTTCAAGAGCGTGCAGGGCTTTCAGGTTCCACTCTTCCAGTTCTGTATTGACCTGGTAGTAGGACATGATGGCAAAGGTGATGGTAACGTAGAGGAACGCGCTGGAGAGGCCCGAAAAGACCGAAGCAAGCACCTCTGCAATCATTTGGGGGAGGCCGATTGACTCCGCTGCAAAAAACAGCGAGATAAAGGTGATTACCATGGTTACCAAACCGACCACCAAGCTCACGATTTTCAGGACCATCACATAGAGGTCGAAAGTCTCCGGCCCGATGAGATAACGCTCCTTGCCCCGGTACTGTCGAGCCAGTATGGCTGGTGAGCCGAGTGCGAGCAGGGTCTCTTCGACCTTCTCAGTTGAGCTGTCGCCGCCAAGCATATCCTCGATGTTCGTCTCAAGTTCAAGCGCTACTTCTTCTCTTTCCTTGACAGGCAGATGCCTGACTGTTTCTTCTACATATCGCTTTATAAGGTCATGCATATACATCCTCTCCAAGTAGTGTGTGTATCTGAGTGGTTTGTTCTTTCCAGACAGCTGCAAGCTCACCAAGTATGGTTTGCCCTTTGCTGCTGAGACGGTAGAACTTCCTCGGTCGTGTTTCGCTGGTGTCCCAACTGCTTTCCAAGAGCCCTTGAACCTCCAGCCGACGAAGCAGTGGATAGAGCGTATTTGCCTCAATGGCTATCTGTTTGTCACAGAGTACCTGCAACAACGAATAGCCATACTGTGGCTGGGCAAGCTGGCTGAGTACGCACAGTGTCAATGTGCCTCGTTTCAGCTCGGTGATCAGGTTGGTGAGAATCGGGTCTTCTTTCATGACCATACAATAATGTATGACATACAGTATTGTCAAGAACAAACCATATTCCAAAGAAAGAAAAAATTGACGATTCATCTCTTCGGTGCTACGATGAGGTTGTGGTGGTGAAGAAGGGGAATAACCGAAGGAAACAACCCTGAGTAGCCAAAGAACCCTCCATGGCGGAGGGTTTTATTTTGCACTGTGTACACCGTTATGGTTGCATAGAGCATAGAATATCATAGCTCATCGCGATAAATTTGATTGAGAGCGATGAGTAGAAGATAGCTTATACAAGAACACCCGCCTTCCTGATTGGAAAACGGGTGTTCTTTGGAGCCAAAGGGACTCGAACCCTCCACCTACTGATTGCGAACCAGTCGCTCTACCAGATGAGCTATGGCCCCTGGATTTGCATACACAAACCTACCGCAGAGCGGCAAAACTGTCAACTCGTCAGGCCCAGTGAGGAGGCGATGAAGAGGCTGAATATCGGGTGCGGCCTGTTCGGACGGCTCTTGAACTCCGGATGGTACTGCACCCCTACAAAGAAGGGATGACCGGTAAGCTCGATGGCTTCAACCAGTGTTCCATCAGGGCTTGTTCCGCTGATGACCAAACCCTTGTCGACCAGGTCCTGGCGGAAGGTGTTGTTGAACTCGTAGCGGTGGCGGTGCCGCTCGGCGATACTATGCTGGTTCTTATATGCTGTATGCAATCTTGTGTTCTCCGACACCACGCATGGATAGGTGCCCAGCCTCATCGTTCCGCCCTTGGGAATATTTCCCCGCTGGTCGGGCATCAGGGCGATGACCGGGTGCTGTGAATCAGGCTTGAACTCACTGGAATGGGCATCAGCATACCCGAGAACATTTCGGGCATATTCAATGACGGCAATCTGCATGCCCAGGCAAATTCCCAGGTAGGGAATCTTGTGCTCCCTGGCATACCGGGCGGCAAGAATCTTGCCTTCGATGCCGCGGTCGCCGAAGCCGCCGGGAACCAAAATCCCATCCGCCTTGCAAAGGAGGTCGTGCACAGATTGTTCAGTCACCAGCTCACTGTCGATCCAATCGATGGTTACTTTGGCACCGAGAGCCCATGATGCATGCTTCAGTGCCTCCATGACTGAAAGGTAGGCATCGTGCAGCTGGATATACTTGCCGACCAAGGCGATGCGTACCTGTTTTTTGGCTGCTTTGATGGTTCTGAGCATCGCTTCCCATTCGGTAAGGTCGGGCTCTTGTGTGTCAAGGTTGAGTTCTCGGCAGACGATGGTGTCCAGCTGTTCTGCATGGAGCATCAAGGGAGCCTCATAGAGAACCTCCACAGTCTTGTTTTCGATGACGCAGTCACGCTTCACATTGCAAAAGAGGGCGATTTTATCCTTGATGCTCTGCTCCAGCGGCTCATCGGAGCGGGTGACGATGATATCGGGGAATATGCCCGATGCCATCAGCTCCTTGACCGAGTGCTGGGTGGGCTTGCTCTTGTGCTCGGCGCTGCTCTTCAGATACGGGACCAAGGTTACGTGGATGAACAGGCAGTTGGCAGGGCCGACCTCGTGGCCGATCTGCCTGATAGCCTCCAAGAATGGTTGGCTCTCGATATCGCCGGTGGTTCCCCCGATTTCGGTGATCACCACATCGGCCTTGGTCTTTTCGGCCAACGAGTAGATGGCATCCTTGATCTCGCCGGTGACATGCGGGATGATCTGGACCGTCGAGCCCAAGTATGCACCGCTTCTCTCCTTGGTCAGGACGTTCCAGTACACCCTGCCGCTGGTAAGGTTGGAGAACTTGTTCAAATCCTCGTCGATGAACCGCTCGTAGTGTCCGAGATCGAGGTCGGTCTCCGACCCATCCTCGGTGACGAACACCTCCCCGTGCTGGTAGGGGCTCATCGTTCCCGGGTCGACATTCATATAGGGATCGAGTTTCTGCGCCGCGATTTTCAGTCCCCTTGCCTTGAGCAGCCTTCCCAAGGATGCTGCCGTTATTCCCTTGCCAAGGCCCGAAACGACCCCGCCGGTCACAAATACATGTTTGGCCATACACTCTCTCCTCATAGATATGTCTTCAAAATCAGGGAAGCGACATCGTATCTGCTCTTGCGCAAATCCATCGCCTGTTTCTCTATATGTCTGTGCGCCTGCTTTTCGTCCATGCCAAGGTTCTCGATCAAAGCCCATTTTGCGCGGTCGATGAGCTTGATCTCCTCTATCTTGCGGTGGAGTTCCTCGTTCTCATTGTGCATGGCGGACAGGCGCTTGCGCATGGAAAACCCAAGACTCAAGGCTTGGAAGAACATCTGACGGATGACCGGTTTGGAAACCACCAGAACGCCTTGGTCGCAATAAAGGGCCTGTTCCTGCTCAAAATACTCGGCTTTCACCACCAGGATCGAGGTGGCGAGACTTTGCTGGGTCACCATGACCGCCAGCTCCTCACCCGACTCATCAAGCAAAGGAGCATTGACAATGACCAAATCCAGCTCGGAATCGAGAATGATGCGTCTGGCTTGGGAAGCGCTCTGGCATGTGGTGATGTCGACCTGCCTCTCATGCTCGACGATGAGGGCACAGAGGGATTCACATCCCTTCTCGGTCGATGAAACCACCAGAACACGCATCACGCAACCTCCTAGGTAGTCAAGAAGTAGGGAAGACGGCTGGCCAGGTGCTTATCGCCGGCATCCTCGTACGAACGCCAGTCGGCGAGCTTGGCCTCCAGGAAATATTCAAGCAGCCGCTTGGGGACGATTGATGAGACAAACTCACTGTGCTTCGCCAGTTCGATTGCATCGAACAACGACTGGGGCAGGGTCTTCCCACTCTGTTTCTGATAAGCCGAACCCACATACTCCTCGGAAGGAATCATATGGTTCTGAATCCCTTCCAAGGATGCGTTGAGCAGTAGTGTGATGGCGAGGTAGGGATTGCAGGCAGGGTCGGCCGAGCGGACCTCGATTCTTCGATATTCAGGACTTGATTGTGGAAGCCTGATCAAAAGCGAACGGTTCGCCCGCCCCCAGCCGATGTAGCGGGGAGCCTCGAAGCAGCCTAGTCTCTCATAGGAGTTGACCAGAGGATTGAGGAAGAGGGAGATCTCATTGATGCGGTTCAGGATGCCGGCTGTCATCTGCTGCTCAAGCACCCTGTCCTGCCTGCCTTCCTGGGTGATGGAGAGATTGATGTGCAGGCCGCTGCCGCTCTCCTGGGCCAAGGGCTTGGGCATGAACGAGGCAAACAACCCGCTTCGGTCGGCAATGGTTTTCACCACCGACTTGAAGGTGATGAAGTTATCAGCCGCTTCCAAGGGCGAACCGTATTTGAAGTCGATCTCGTGCTGGCCCGGACCCGATTCATGGTGGCTGCGCTCGGTATAGAAGCCCATCTGCTCGAGGGTCAGGCAGATTTCCCGCCTGACGTTCTCCCCCTTGTCCAAGGGAGCGACATCGAGATAGGAGCCTCTGTCCATCGGCTGGAACGTGGGATGCCCGTTTTCATCCAGTTTAAAGAGATAGAACTCGCATTCGGGTCCCACACCGAACTGATACCCCTGCAGGGCGGCTTTCTGCACTGTCTCTGCAAGCAGGGATCTTCCGTCTCCCTCGAAAGGAGTTCCATCGGGGCGCTTGATGGAGCAGAAGAAGCGAACCACCCGGCCCTGGGCCGGCCTCCAAGGGAGGATTGAGAGGGTGGATGCGTCGGGAAACAGGAGCAAATCGCTCTCATCGACCTGCAGAAAACCCTTTACCGCCGATGCATCGAAGGAGATGCCGGTGGTAAAAGCCCGATCGAGTTCATCAGCGGAAATGGAAATATTCTTGATCTGGCCGAAGATATCACAGAAAACAAGGCGTACAAACCGCACATCCTGTTCCTTGATGAAGCTCATCACTTCGCTATGGGTAGTGGTCATAGGAAACCTCCCTCTCTCAAACATGGGTGTATAACATCCGATAGGGTGCGGCAGAGTTTGCCTGCAGTACAAAGAAGTGAGAAGCAAGCAGCATCTGCTTGTCAAACGAAAAAATCGTACAATACTCGTCAAGGAGGCAGGAAAGCACTTGCTTGTCGCTGTCCACGGCGTCACGGGCTGAGACCTGCTTGGGCAGGCTCACCGGCAGTGTATCACAGCGAAGATACATTGTTCCACCGTGCATACCCGTTCCGCAGAAATATCCTACCGGAGGCCTGCCATCCTGGTTGCGCCCCAGTACGATAATCGTCCCTCCCGCCTGGTACTCGCCCAGAAAACTACCCGCACGATCTCCGATGATCAGCAGGGGTTGTTTCTCCTGGTACGCTTTCATATGGATGCCGGAACGATAGCCGGAGCTATCGCGGATATAAATGCACCCCCCGCGCATTGCATACCCGGTCCCGTCGCCGCAACTGCCATGGATGACGATTTTCCCGTCATTCATGGTATCACCGGTTGCATCCTGGCCGTTGCCGTAGACGGTGATGGTGCCACCGTCGAGAAAGCATCCGAGTGCGTTGCCCGCCGTTCCCTTGATGAACAGGTGTTTGTCCATCAGCGCTGAACCGATATACCGCTGGCCGTTTGCCTGCTCTATGGTGATTTGGTCGTCTTCCATGCTTCTGACGGCCTTGTTCAAGGCTTCGTACTCCATGAAGCCTGCGGTTATGTGTGTCATACGGGCCCTCCCAATTGCTGTTGCCGTACGCTCTTTGCGAAGGCCATCAAGAGAGGCTCCTCGCAAATCAGGTCGAAATTGAGCGAGTCAAGCTCGACTTTATTGCGGATCATTGCTGTATAGATTCCCGATCTTTTGCCAGCTTCTCCGACCAGGATGCAACCGACCAGATGATTGTCCTTGACGAACAGGCGCTTGTACCCATCCTTGCAGGGTACCAAGTGGGATGTTCCTTCGTACCGCCCTACGGTGATCAGGTGCAGGCCCATTAGCGAAAGAGCGTTCATTGCGACAGCCTTGTCAAAGGAGGCTGTACCGCCGGCCATGTTGGTGCCGGCAGTCTCCCCTTGCAGGTACGCATTGGGAAGCAGGGCGAGTACTGTCTTGCGGCCGATTATCATCTCAGGACCTTCGGTGCAGTCGCCTGCAGCAAAGACATCTGCATCGCTGGTCCGTCCCCCCTCGTCGATGAGAATGCCGCGATTGACATCGAGGCCTGCCTCCAAGGCAATCTGTATATTCGGCTTTACCCCGACGGCAATGACCAGAAGATCGAAGCCGATGACAGTCCCGCTCTGCAACAGGGCTTCGTTGGGGGTACACTCGGCGATGCTGTCTCCTAAAAAGAAGCGAAGACCCTGCTTTTGGAGGTGAGTACGCACCTGTTCGGATGCAGCATCATCAAGCACACTCATCAGTACCCGGGGGGCGAGGTCCACCACACTGACCGACTGCACCTTGTCGATGATCGCCTCGGCGCACTTGAGGCCGACCAGCCCCGCCCCCAGGATGAGGACGCGACTCTCCTTTCTCAGGTTGGATTCAAGGCGCTTGGCTTCATCGAGGGTAAGGAAGGTGAAGCGGTTCTTCACCTCCTCCAAGCCCTTGATTGGAGGAATGAAGGGTGAAGATCCAGTTGCCAGAAGCAGCTTGTCATACCAAAGCGATATCCCATTCTCAAGGCATACCGTCTTTTCCTCCCTGTCGATGCTCTGTGCACGCACCCCTCTCATGACTGTCACCTTGTTTTCTTCGTAGAAGGCCTCACTGCGATAAACCATGCGGTTTTCATCGGTTTTTCCCTGCAAGAGGTAGGAGATCAGGGGCCGGCTGTAGCACGGGTGGTCCTCTTCTCCGATGACCGTAATCGATCCCTCTGCATCAATGGCTCTGACGGCCTCGATGCAGGCGGTGCTCGCAATCGAATTTCCTATCATGACGTAGTGCATATCAACGCTCCTCAAAGACAATAGCCTTGTTCGGACAACCCTGGATGCAGGCGGGCTGTCCCTGCGAGTTGGTGGTGCAAAGCTCGCACTTCTGCATCACTCCTTCCCTGGCCGGCATCAAAGCCCCGTACGGGCAGGCCATGATGCAGGAGTAACAGAGAACACAGCGGCTCTGGTCGATGACAATCACCCCGTCCTTGCTGGTGATGGCCCCGGCGATGCAGCTTTTTATACAGAGCGGCTCGGTACAATGACGGCAATTGACTGCAAAGCTGATGGTACCCCGTTGCTCGACGGTGATGCGGGCCTGTATCTGCTTGTCTTTCAGTGCCTTGACCATGTCCTGAATGCCTGAATTTGCATAGGCGCAGTAGTACTCACACAGATGACAGCCCAGACACCACATTTCATTGACGTAGATGCGTTTCATGGTTTCATCCTCCTACTGGCCGGCATGGGCGATGCCCAGGATCTTGAGCTCGGTCTCATGCAAGGCGATACCCCGGAGCATCAGGCGGTTGCCCTTCAGGGCTTCGATGCTGTTGATGCCCATCCCGCCCATCATCTCCTTGATTTCGTGGTTCCAGGCGGTGAGAAGATTCACCAGATGTTGGCTTCCCACCTCGGGGTTCAATCGTTTGACCAGCTCGGGATTCTGCGTGGCGATGCCCCAGTTGCACTTGCCGCTGTGGCATGTGCGGCACAGATGACAGCCGAGAGCGACCAAGGCGCTGGTGGCGATGTAGACTGCATCGGCTCCCAGGGCGATGGCCTTGATCACGTCGCTGCTGCTGCGGATCGAGCCTCCCACGACCAGGCTGACATTGCCCCTGATGCCTTCCTGCCTGAGGCGTTGGTCAACGCTGGCCAAGGCAAGCTCGATTGGAATGCCGACATTGTCACGGATGCGGGCCGGGGCCGCTCCCGTGCCTCCCCGGAATCCATCGATGGCGATGATGTCCGCACCGCTGCGGGCGATGCCGCTGGCGATGGCCGAGATGTTGTGTACCGCCGCTACTTTTACAATGACCGGCTTCGTGTAGCGGGTCGCTTCCTTGAGGGCGTAGACCAGTTGCCTGAGGTCTTCGATCGAATAGATGTCATGATGGGGAGCGGGACTTATCGCATCGGCATGGAGGGGAATCATGCGGGTGGCCGAGATATCCTCGCCGATTTTCGAGCCGGGCAGGTGTCCCCCGATACCCGGCTTGGCACCTTGTCCCATCTTTATCTCAATGGCTGCGCCGGCATTCAAATACTCGGGGTGCACGCCGAAGCGGCCCGAGGCAACTTGAACGATGGTATTCTTTCCATACTGATAGAAGTCCTTGTGCAGGCCCCCCTCGCCGGTGTTGTAGAAGGTCCCCAGTTCGCTGGCCGCCATGGCAAGACTCTTGTGGGCATTGTAGGAGATTGAGCCGTAGGACATGGCGCTGAACATGATGGGAATATCGAGTTTAAGTTGACCGGTTGTGCTGGTGATGATCCGTCCCTCTCCATCCCTGGTGATTTTTGCACTCTTCTTGCCCAGGTATGTCCGTGTTTCCATAGGCTCGCGCAGCGGGTCGATGGAAGGATTGGTGACTTGGCTTGCGTTGATCAGCATCTTGTCCCAGTACACCGGATACTCCTTGGGTGTTCCCATCGAGGCAAGCAGCACCCCTCCACTCTGGGCCTGCCGGTAGATATCCTCGATCACCTCGGTTTTCCAGTTGGCATTCTCCTTGAATGTGTGGTCGGTCTTTACGATTTTCAGGGCCCGGGTGGGGCAGAGGGAGACGCATCGATGACAATTGACGCACAGGCTCTCATCAGCGGTCATGCGCTTCTTGTCCTCATCGTAGTGATGCACCAAATTGGCACACTGCCGCTCACAGACCCTGCAGGCTATGCACCTGTCCTGATTTCGGATGATCTCAAAGGGCGGATACAGATAGTTGATGCCCATGCTCTTCTCCTTCTTGCATGCTGTCCAAGGTGACGATGACCGCCTTTCCTCCGCTGGGGTACCAGAGCCGGTCCGGTTCGGGTTCAATGACCCTGATCGCCGCTTCCTCGCTGGCAAAGTACACCCGCCCCGCCTTCTCGGCGGCAACCAGGCTGCGCAGCTTGAGCCGGTCGTTGAGGGCCATAAGCCCGCCCTTGAAGCCGAGGATGATCGAGAAAGGACCGGTGATGAGCATGCTTGCAAAGGTATTGCGCAGGTATGAATACTCTTCACGCTCCTTCGGCTCCTTCTGTTCGATTGTCGACCAGAAAGGGGCGGCCAGCACATGGGAGACCTCTTCGAGGGTGAGACCCATCCTGCGGTGCAGGTAGTCGATCATATAGGTGATGACCTCGGTATCGGTCTGCAGCGTGCAAGCGTAGCCGTACATCTCGATATACCGGCGATTTGCGTCGTAGCTGGAGATCTCACCATTGTGCACCACGCTGTAGGATAGCAGGCTGAAAGGGTGGCTGCCGCCCCACCAACCAGGAGTGTTGGTGGGGTAGCGGCCGTGAACTGTCCAACTGTAGCCTTCGTATTCGTCGAGCATGTAAAACTCGCCTACATCCTCGGGAAATCCGACAGCCTTGAAGACACCCATATCCTTGCCGGAGGAGAAGACATACGCCCCCTCGATTTCCCGGTTGATGCGGATTACGCAGCGGGCGGTATACTCATCCTCGTCCAATTGGCTGAAGGAGAGCTTGGTGGGAAGCGCGGTGACAAAGTACCGCCAGATGAGGGGGACATCGGTGATGGCGGGGTGCTTCTTGGTGGGAATCTTGGAGAGGTTGATCAAATCGAAGTGTTCTTCCAGGAAAGTCTCACATGCCCGCTTGGCCTCAGATGAGTAATAGAAGATGTGCAAGGCGGTATAGTCCTTGTACTCGGGATAAATCCCATATCCTGCAAATCCCCCTCCCAGTCCATTGCTCCGGTCGTGCATGACCGAGATGGAGGTGATGGCCTCTCGTGCGGTGAAGCGCTTTCCGCTTCTGTCGATGATGCCGCTGATGGCGCATCCGCTGCTGTTGCGGAATGCTCCTTCCAAAGGAATTCGTTGATGACAGCCGTCCATGGTGTACTCCCCGGGCATGAAAAAAGGCGTCCACCATCGATAGCTTGCTGAGAAGCTACCCTTGGTGGACGCCTTTGTCCCTGTGGTAATTTTGCACAGTGTATCCAAGAATAGGGAGTTTGTCACGGGGGTAGCGGAAATTTATCCGATTGCACTGGCCTTATAATGAAGTATGGAATGCCCGTTCCATGGCATCACATGCATCATTGCCGATACCGAAAGAGAGAGCAACGGCTCTCCATGTACGAACTTGATGCAATACATCCTGCACGATACCAAGAGCTTGTTTTTCATCAAGCATACAGTAAGAAGCTTGTTGAAGTGCAACACCGTAATCAAGGTCATGTGAGAATCCATCCAAAGAAAGACTGAGTGAATATGTATCGTTTGAGGGATTCATGTCATATGCAGGGGAGAGTTTCCACCCTTTCTTGTCGAGTATCATGCCATGGTTTCTCAGATGGTCATCGGTATTGGAGACTGCAATGTTGAAGATGATTCTTCTAAATAATTGGGAGAGGTCTCTTTCCGGTTGCGACCCGAATTGCAGGAGAAATTCCACAATTTCCAGGTAACTTGCATTCTTATCGCCATCCTGCTTCCCTAATAAGGACAGTGCTGAAGCGAAATGGAGTCTTGTATTATTCGGTCCTCGGTCAAAACGCTTGGTAAGGAATGTGCTGCCTTGACTTGAGAAAGTTCGTAGAGTTGCTGGTGCTACTTCGATAGCACAAGCCTTTGCAAGTTCGTGAACTACCATCTCCCAAGCACCTGTATTCCCTTGGTCATGCTTTGAAGGGAATTTTGCCAACCAAAGATTTCCCTGTTCATCTACTACTGTGGCTTTTGGGCGAGCTCCTCCGAGAGACGAGCCTGGAGCAATGAGTTGTAAAAGCCAGGTAACATCACTCTGCGGGACATCAAGTTCAAGCTGGGAGTATCCGAATTCCAAATCCCTTAATCTCGTCCACGGAGGTGTTGCCAGAGGAGTATCTTCCTTGAGAAAGGCTTCTTTTCCTGCACGCTTGAATCGAATAGCCCCCATGCGGGCGGCATCATGGACTCCGAGTAGGTAGTCACTCTCCTTGAGCACCTTGGGTTTGCGATTCTCTTGTTTTGCAAAAAGAGCTTCCCTTCTTTGCATCAACTGCCTTCCCCATCGATCAGGGCAGGAATCAAGAAACAAACCGAATCCCTGTTTCCCTGGATTTTGATATTGCCTTCCTGCATACAATTGAATATCCGGGTCGAGATGATACGTTTTTGCATAGGAGGATAGCCACTGGGAATCATATGAAAATGAGAATATTTCATTGGTTCTATCATCTTGGATAAAAAGTGTACCTATTCGCTTTGGGCCGTTGAGGCCAATCCAGTCGGCATACACTTCTAGTCTTTGTTCCATGACATCACCTCTTCGAAGCCCGTTTGCCTACTGGCAAGGCAAGGTCCTGCAATTTCCTTCCCAGAATGTCGTCCTTGGCAATGAGCAGGATGTCATCCACCAGTCCGATGGCAAGCAGAACCTGCACATAGGCTCCCATCGAAACAGATGGGGATCCTTTTTCTACAGCCCAGAGCGTTGCCCTGCTGATTCCGGCGCGCTCGGCTACCAGTTCAACCGGCAGACTTCTTCTGAGTCGGGCAAGCTTAATCTGATGTCCCATGGTTTCAAGCTTGGCTGCGACGCTTGGAAGCAGGACGACTGTTTTCTGTCCCATGTGGACAGTATAGGGGTGATGGTATGAATATACAAGCCTTATCGTTTATATAATTGAACAAAAAGATGATTAAGTCTTATAATCTAAACAGTATGGACAAATGATGGATAGCTTCCATTGCAAGTTCTTCCTCTTGATTTGAAAATTTGAAGAGCCCTAGTTGACAGCAATCGGCTCTTGGGTGTACAAAGTGCCATCAGCAAAGGCGCTGTAGTCCGTTATGGGCTACAGCGCCTTTCTCTTTTTCCGGCATATGCGTCGGAATTGGGTTGGTGGGCACCTCTTTTCTTGGCGGCCTGACGGTGACAATGCCAAGAAAGGAGTGTGCCGAAAACCCGTTATCACACCAGAGGGGGCAGTGTATGACAGAACGTGTTGACCAGTATTTCGGGTGCATGGTGTTCGGTGACAAGATGATGCGTGAATATCTAGCAAAGGACACCTATCGTGAGTTGAAGCAGACGATCCGGGAGGGCAAGGAACTCGACATTTCCATTGCCAATCAGGTGGCGCATGCCATGAAAGAGTGGGCGCTGAGCAAAGGTGCAACCCATTTCACCCACTGGTTCCAGCCCATGACGGGAATCACTGCTGAGAAACACGAGAGCTTCATCTCCCCTGCAAAGGACGGCTCGGCTTTGCTTGAGTTCAGCGGCAAGGAACTCATCAAGGGAGAGCCCGATGCCTCCTCCTTCCCCTCCGGCGGACTGAGGGCAACCTTCGAAGCCCGCGGATATACCGCCTGGGATCCCTCAAGCTATGCCTTCATCAAGGAGCATACCTTGTGCATCCCCACCGCCTTCTGTTCCTACAGCGGCGAGGTTCTGGACAAGAAAACCCCGCTGCTGCGTTCCATGGAGGTCATCAGCACCCAGGCCTTGAGAATTCTCAAGCTTTTCGGCAAGACAGACGTGAAACGGGTGGTGACCACCGTCGGGCCGGAGCAGGAGTATTTTTTGATTGACAAGAGCCTCTATTTGAAACGCAAAGACCTGATTCATACCGGTCGAACCCTGCTGGGAGCACGACCCCCGAAAGGCCAGGAACTGGAAGACCACTACTTCGGCAACCTCAAGAGCCGGGTGTCGGCCTTCATGAGTGAACTGGATGAAGAGCTGTGGAAGCTCGGCATCCTGGCCAAGACCGAGCACAACGAGGTAGCTCCCAGCCAGCATGAGCTCGCCCCCATCTTCACCACCAGCAACCTGGCAGTCGATCACAACCAGCTGACCATGGAAATGATGAAAAAGGTTGCCGACAAGCACGGGCTGGTCTGCCTGTTGCATGAGAAACCCTTTGCCGGGGTGAACGGTTCAGGCAAGCACAACAACTGGTCCATCTCCACCGACAGCGGAATCAACCTGTTGGAACCCGGGGACAATCCGAAGGACAATGCCCAGTTCCTGCTCTTCCTGGTTGCTGTGATTGCGGCGGTGGATGAGTATCAGGACCTGCTCAGGGTATCGGTTGCAAGTGCCGGAAACGACCATCGCCTCGGAGCCAATGAAGCGCCTCCGGCCATCGTTTCCATGTTCCTCGGCCAGGAGCTCACCAACATTCTCGACTCATTGGCCGACGGGACCGACTGTCCCTGCAAAGCACCCTCCTCGATGCTGCTGGGGGTGAACCTGTTGCCTCCGCTTCCCAAGGACAGCACCGACCGCAACCGCACCAGTCCGTTCGCCTTTACCGGCAACAAGTTTGAGTTCAGGATGCTGGGCTCCTCTTTCTCTGTAAGCGGTCCGAACTTTGTGCTCAATACGATCATAGCCGACAAGCTCTCCCAGTTTGCCGATCAGTTGGAGAAAGAGACCGACTTTGCCTGTGCTCTTTCCAAGCTGGTCAAGGAGACCTATCAGAAGCATCGCAGGATCGTGTTCAATGGAAACAACTATGCCCAGGCATGGGTCGAGGAAGCCCAAAGGCGGGGGTTGTCGAACCTGAAGTCCACCGTTGATGCCCTTCCGACCTTCATCAGCAAGAAGAGCATCGCTCTCTTCTCCAAGTTCGGCGTACTCAGCGAGACCGAAATCCACAGCCGCTACGAGATTGTTTTGGAGAACTACTGCAAGACGATCAACATCGAGGCTCTTACCATGACCGATATGGTTCGCAAGCAGATTCTTCCCGCCCTCAGTGCATTCAGCGGCGAGTTGGCCCGTTCCGCACAGGATAAGCTGACCCTGGTTCCCTCCCTTTCGCTTTCCTACGAGAAGTCCACCGTCGCATCCCTGAGCAGGCTCTCCGACAGCCTCGAGGCGGCTGTGACCGAGCTTGAGAAGCGCGTGGTGGACGCACGCATGGTCGGTGAAGTGCTTCAGGCAGGCAGGTACTATCACGACCAGGTGCTCCCTGCGATGGCGGAAGTGCGTTCAATCAGCGACTCCGCCGAGCTCTTGATGGGTGAAACCTATTATCCGATACCTACGTACGAGCAGCTGCTGTACTCCGTATAACCAGAAAGGCATTTCCCCCAAGGGGAACCTCTTGAGAAAAACAGGAGGTTCCCTGTTGTATCCGAAGATATTCATGGTACAGTATGAGAGCTCATAGCTTGGAGGCCTGATGTACCAAGAGAATCTTTCTGAACTACTCTATTCACTTTTCAACACCATCCCCGATCCCTTCATTGTCATCGGTGAGGATGGTACGTACCTTGAGGTGTTCGGAGGAACCGAGCGAAGTCTCTATGATGACGGCAAACCCATGAAAGGCAAGAACATTTATGAGTTCATGCCCAAGGAGTTTGCCGATTTTTATATGCAACAGGTACACCATACCTTGGAAACGAACAGTCTCAACTCATTCGATTACCAGCTTGAGACCGACAAGGTGGTGCTTCCGGAATTCAATGGACCGGGAGGAACACAGTGGTTTGAAACCAGGATGTTTCCCCTGCAAACACCCTATAAGGGACAGCGGGCTGTAACTGCACAAATCATCAACATAACCGAGCGGAGAAACCTCCATAAGAAATTGCGTGAACTCTCCTACATCGACCCGCTGACCGGCTTGTACAACCGACGATACTTTCTTGAGAGGGTGAGAATGCATTTGATGGAGAAAGGCAGGGCGCACATCATGCTCTGCGACATTGACCGGTTCAAGGATGTGAATGACCAGTATGGCCACCTGGCCGGCGACGCCGTGCTCAAGGAGTTCGCCGCCATTGCCAAGGAGGTATTGAAGCATAACCATGCCATCGCCCGCTTGGGAGGTGATGAGTTTGTCATGGCTCTTACGGACATGACGGACGAGGAGGCCTTCGCAATGGGTGAGAGTTTGAGAAAGCAGGTGGAAAAAACCCCCTTCCACTATCAGACCCAGGTGCTCTCGATACACATCAGCATCGGCATAGCGCGACTCAGTTATCAGGACCTTGAGAAAAGCGAGTTGATCGCCGATGCAGACCGTGCCCTCTACCAGGCAAAAGCCTCTGGAAAGAACAGGGTTTGCTTGTTCGACGATCCGCAAAGGGGGCTGTGATGTTCAATATCCTATTCAATATCGCCCTGCTTCTAGCCCTCACGATTTTCTTTGCCACCTACCCGTTTCGCAATCTCAAGAGGATCACATCCCACAAGGTGCTTGTGGGCTCGATTGTCGGAATCATCGGCATACTGGTCATGCTCAATCCCCTGACCCTCTATGAAGGGGTGATTTTCGACTCAAGGACCATACTACTTACTGTTTCAGGCATGATTTTCGGCCTCATCCCTACCGTTATCGGAGCGACCATGATGGCCGCCTACCGGCTTATCATCGGTGGAGGAGGCACGTATATGGGCCTTGCGACCATTCTTGTAAGCAGTAGTGTCGGGATTTTCTGGCATCACAAGCGTTATCACAAGGTGTTGAACAAGCATGAGCTCTTCGGCTTGGAGTACTACCTGGTGGGTTTGGTCTCCCACATCGGCATGCTGATTGCCATGCTGCTCATCCCTTCGGATATCCGCAGAACCGTCATAAGTATCATGGCCTTCCCCATCCTCGTTGTCTATCCCATAGGAACCTATCTGCTCAGCCTGTTGCTCTTCAACCAAGCCAGGCGGGTCGTCGCAACAGCCGATTTGGAGAAGAGCGAGCGTTTGTTCAAGACCATGTTCGAGCAAGCCCCGATCGGCATGTCCCTTACCGATATTGAGAGCGGCAGGATCGAGAACATCAACCAAAGCTATGCCGACATGCTTGGATATGCCAGGGAAGAGTTGCTGGGAAGGAGTTGGGAGGAGTTCACCCATCCTGAGGATAAAGAGCTCAGCAGAGTGACCACCCGGCAGCTTTTGAACAAGGATGGCGGAATTCTGTCAATAGACAAGCGATTCATCCGCAAGGATGGACAGATTCTTTGGGCCAATCTCTCCCTCTCCATCTTCACCACCAAGGATATGAAGAACGTTGAGTCCTTGTGCATGACCGTCGACATCACCGAGCGCAAGCAGTACGAGCAAAAAATCCTCTATGCCTCCAACCACGATGCACTCACCGGACTTTTCAACCGTGTGCATTTTGAAGCGTATGTCCGGGATCTGCAGATTTCCGATGATCAGATCCTCACCGTCGCATTCGGGGATGTGAACGGGCTTAGGATCCTCAATGAGGCCTTCGGCCGCGATGAGGGAAACCGCCTGCTCAGTCGCATAGCACGGATCTTGGAAACGCATCTGCCTGAAGGCGATTACGTCAGCCGGGTGGGAGGTGATGAGTTTGCCCTGTTCTTCTTCAACCGAAACACCGACCAGGTTGAGACCATCCTTGGTGGAGTAACGAGCGATATCGCCTCCTTGGAGATGATGGGTTCGGTGGTTCCTTCCATGAGCTTCGGTCTTGCTTCCCTGGATACCGCCCAAGGCAGCATCAATGAGGCGATCAAACAGGCGGAGAAGGACCTGGCAACCAGAAAGCTCGTGGACAGTCCCCACACCCAGGGAAAAGCCGTCTATGCAATCATCAACACCCTCCATGAGAAGAACAAGCGGGAGGAGAACCACTCGAGACGCGTCAGCGAGTTGTGTGAACGACTTGCCAAAGCTTTTGGATTGGGTGAGATGGCTGCCAATGAGCTCAGGTTGGTGGGCCTCCTGCACGATATCGGCAAGATTGCCATCCATGAGTCCATACTCAACAAGGAGGGCAGGCTGACAGCCGAGGAGTGGAAGGAGATGAAGCGGCACTCAGAAATCGGGTATCGCATCCTCAACTCGGTTGAGGATATGGCCGGACTCGCCCAGTATGTGCTGGCTCATCATGAACACTACGACGGCAACGGCTATCCGAAGGGCCTCAGGGGAGAGGAGATTCCCCTCCAGTCGAGAATCATCAGCATCGCCGATGCCTATGACGCCATGACCGCCTCCCGCCCGTACCGCAAGACGGTGAGCACTGAACAGGCTGCACAGGAGATCAAACGGTGCAGCCAGACGCAATTCGACCCCGTTCTTGCAAAAGTATTCATCGAGGATGTGCTGGGCCTCGACTACCCCAGCTTGTAGGCTGATTCCTTGACAGCTGGTAATTTCAAGTATACCATGAAAATACCAGAAGGAGGTGCCTATGGGGGTCATTACTATTTCCCGTCAGATAGGCAGTGAGGGAACCTTCATTGCCAAACGGGTTGCCGAACAACTGGGCTTGTCCTTTATTGACAAGGAAGACATCGAAAAGGTCATGCATGCCTACGGCTTCAGCGCCTTCGAGGAAGTGTACAACAGCCGTCCCGGTTTTTGGGAACGCTTTGATCTGCAACGTTCGCTGACCATCGACTTTTTGCTTACTGTCATGCGTGCTTTCGCAAAGGTTGACAATGTGGTACTGCTCGGTCGGGGAGGATTCGGTCTCTTCCAGGGGTACACCGATATTCTCAACGTTCGACTGAAGGCACCGCTTTCTGTACGGCTTGAGCGAAAGCAAAAGGAGTATGGAACTTCCGACATCGAGGCCAGAAAGGCTATGATCGAACAAGAACTGATTCGGACCAGTTTCGTGCAAACCGACCTGCAATACAACCAGAATGATGCAACGCTCTTTGATTTGGTTCTCGATACCTCCATCGTTCCACCCGAGACTGCAAGCCTGTGGATCTGCGACGCCTACCGGCAGCTGATGAGAAAACCGCGGATCGACGCCAAGCACACCCGCGCCGACTTGGTTGTGGACGAGGTGCTGTTGAAATTGGTCAATACTATGTTGGGAAAAAGTGAATCATGAAAGCAACAGGCGGGGCAAAGGCTTTTCTGCTCATAGGAACACTGCTCGTTGCACTGGTTCTCCTCTCTCCGTTCTTCTTCTCGCTGCTATCGCTGGTTGCACATTCCGAGCTTGTCTTTGACTACCTGATGACGGCGGAATTGGGTTTTGTTGCCATCATCGGCCTCTTGTTTCTCTCGGTGGGAACCTTTCTGGCAAAAGGTCCTTTCCTGTTTTTCGTCTTCAGTTCAGTGGCAGCAGTTGGCTCGCTGGTCATGGTGATGCTGCTCTCCGATCCGCCGTTGTTCTCTGCTGCATCGCTTCTGGTTCTCTACAACCTGTCTTTGGTTTCATTGCTGGTGCATGGAGTGCGCAGCTTGAAGTGACAATCCTTCAGTGTTTGTTGTAGACTGTGAAGCATGGATATCGTTTCATGGTTGGTGGAAAAAGGGGAGATTACCTACATCGATCTCATCGAACCGCTGAGAGAGGGGACGGCTGAGGTGCTTCTTGCCTCGGAGGCTGGGGTCTTGATCCGCATCAACAAGAACACGCTCTGTTGTGCCTTGTTCGACGAGCGTGCGCTGCCTGATTTTGCAACACTCATGGTCGAGAGCGACGACGCCCTGTGCGTTCATGAAGGGCCGTTGGTCGAATATCTCAAGGTGCAAGGATTGCCCTACCATCTGGGATGTGTGCAAGCAGTCTATACGGGCAAGCAGAGATTCCCCCTCTCGCCCCACATTACCATCCAGATGCTGGGATTCGAGGATCTGGACGTTGTCTTGGCTCACTACAAGCATGCCGACAGAGCGTACATCACAGACCGCATAGCCTCTGGATGCATGAGAAAAGCGGTGGTCGACGGCCGGCTTGCCGCCTTCATCGGCAGGCACGCTGAAGGGACCATCGGCATGCTCGAAGTATTGCCTGCCTGGCGCAGACGACATATCGGAGAGGAGTTGGAGAAAGCCTACATCAATCTGCTGCTTGATCAAGGGCGTATTCCTTATTGTCATGTCGATACTGCCAACACCGCTTCTCTTGCTCTGCAGGAAAAGCTGGGAATGAGCTGGGGAAAGGATCGTATTCACTGGTTTAATTAATATTTATACATAATTTTTTGAAATTATATGCATGGATACTGGTCAAGCGACGGATTATCTGTATAATTATACCACTATCGTATACACGGAGGTTGGTATGCTGCGATGCGGAGTTATTGGAGCTACAGGGTATGCAGGATCGGTTCTGGTATCCTTATTGGCTGCCCACCCCAACGTTGAGATCACCTATTTGGCTTCCCACTCGTACGCAGGCAAGCGATTTTCCGATATCTATCCATCGCTGAAAGGTGCCTGCGACCTGGTTTTGCAGGAGGAGGATGTCCAGGAGGCGAGCAAGCTTTGCTCGGTTCTGTTCCTGGCTCTTCCCCATGCCCTGGCCAGTCACAAGGTCACCGAGGAGATCCTGGGGCGATGCATCATCATCGATCTGGGAGCCGACTATCGGCTCAAGGACGGCAGTGTCTATGAATCATGGTACAAGACGGAGCACGGCAGCAAGCACCTGCTGCAGCAGAGTGTTTACGGCTTGTGTGAACTGCATCGCAGCGAGATCGAGCATGCCAACCTGATTGCAAATCCCGGCTGCTATACCACATGCTCCATCCTCACCCTCGCTCCCCTGCTGGCTGAGCGATTGGTAGACCCCTCCAGCCTGATAATCGACAGTGCCAGCGGAGTAAGCGGGGCCGGACGCAGCGAGAAGCTTGATTCACTGTTCTGCGAGTGCAACGAGTCGTACAAGGCCTACGGGGTGACCAATCACCGCCACACCCCTGAGATTGAGCAGGAACTGAGCCTGATACACGGCTCGGAGGTGGTGGTGCAGTTCACCCCCCACCTGGTTCCGATGAACCGAGGAATCCTGTCCACCTGTTACGCCGATCTCAAAGCCGGGGTGACTGAAGCCGATATCGAATCCGCATATCAAAAACACTACGGCAAGGAACCCTGCATCCGCCTGATGGGCTCATCGCTTCCCGAAACCCGGTTCGTACGAGGAACCAACATCTGCGCCATCGGGTGGAAGGTCGATGCAAGGACAGGTCGCGTCATCGCCATCGGCTCGATAGACAATTTGATCAAAGGTGCCAGCGGACAAGCGGTACAGAACATGAATATCCGGTGCAACTTCGAGGAGACCCTCGGCCTTCCTCTCTCTGTAAGCAACCCCCTCTAGGAGGCTTGTATGAAAATTATCGACGGTTCAGTCACCGTAAGCAAGGGATTCTCGGCCAACGGCGTCGCCTGCGGCATCAAGAAGCGAAAAAAAGACTTGGCTCTGGTGGTCAGTCAGGTTCCCTGCTCGTTTGCAGGCTCTTTCACCACCAATCTGGTGAAAGCCGCCCCGGTGCTTTGGGACCAGAAGCTGGTGGCAAGCCAGGACACGGTCAGGGCCATTGTCATCAACAGCGGTAATGCCAATGCCTGTACAGCCGGGCAAGGGCTGAAGGACACCGAGGCCACCGCAGCCTATGCAGGCTCTGTGTTGGGTTGCAAGGCCGAAGAGGTTTTGGTCTGCTCCACTGGAGTCATCGGCGTTCCCTTGCCGATGGACAAGGTGAAGGAGGGCATCACTTTGTGTAGTAAGGAGCTCTCCTCAAGCCGTGAGGCATCAGCCGAGGCCGCCCTGGCCATCTGTACGACCGACACCTTTACCAAGGAAGTTGCTGTCAGCTTGCAGATCGAGGGCAGGATGGTACATATCGGAGGCATGGCTAAGGGGTCCGGTATGATCCACCCCAACATGGCCACCATGCTCAGCTTCATCACCACCGATGCCAATGTGGATAAAGAGACGTTGCAGAAGCTTCTGGGGTCCTCAATAACCGATACCTACAATATGATCAGTGTCGACGGCGATACGTCCACCAACGATACCGTCCTGGTTCTTGCCAACGGCATGAGCGGGACAACCCTGCTTGGCCCCGATCATCCCCAGTGGGAAACGTTCACAGAAGCTTTTCTCTATGTTCATACCGAGCTTGCCAAGGCGATTGTTCGCGACGGAGAGGGAGCGGGGAAGTTTCTGGAAGTCAAGGTGACCGGGGCGAAGGACAAGCAGACGGCCCAAACGCTGGCGCGCAGTGTCATCACCAGCAATCTGGTAAAGACGGCTTTCTTCGGCAGTGATGCCAACTGGGGTCGAATTCTCTGTGCCATGGGCTACAGCGGGGCTGAATTCAATCCCTCCGCTCTGAATTTGTCCTTCTCCTCGGCGAAGGGAACCATCCAGGTGGTGGAAAACGGGATCCCTTTGGCCTTCGATGAACACTTGGCCAAGGGTATTCTCATGGAGCGGGAGATTACAACACTTGCTGAACTCAAGGATGGCAACGGTGAAGGCACCGCCTGGGGCTGCGACCTTTCCTACGAGTATGTCCGGATCAATGGAGATTATAGAAGCTGATGAAACACCAGATGGAAACTGAAATCCTCAAGGCTGAGGTACTCATTGAGGCGATTCCTTACATCAGGCGCTTCGCCGGCAGCATCGTAGTGGTAAAATACGGCGGTTCGGCCATGGTGGACGAGAATCTGAAGAAATCGGTGATCCAGGACATCGCCATGCTCAAGTACATCGGGCTCAAGCCGGTGGTGGTCCACGGCGGCGGCAAGGAGATTACCGGCTTGCTCGACCGCCTGGGCAAGAAGAGTGAGTTCCTCGACGGGCTTCGGGTCACCGACGAGGAGACCGCCCAGGTCGCGGAGATGGTTCTTTCGGGGTCCATCGCCAAGGCGCTGGTTGATGAACTGGAGAGTGTGGGCATCAAGGCTGTGGGCATCAGCGGCAAGGACGGCAGAACGATGCTTTGCAGCAGGAAGCTCGATGAGAAGGGCAGGGACCTGGGTTTTGTCGGTCAAATCGACAAGGTCGACACCACCTTGCTCGACACACTGCTTGCCAACAACTTTGTTCCGGTGGTATCGCCGGTGGGTGTCGATGGACATGGAAACACCTACAACATCAACGCCGACTACGCAGCGAGTGCCGTAGCGGGAGCCCTCTCGGCCCAGAAACTGGTGTTTCTCACCGATGTGGAGGGGATTCTCAAGGACAAGGATGATCCCTCCTCCATTCTCAGGACCCTCAGCAAAGAGCAGGCGCTTTCCTACATCGCCGATGGGACGATCAAGGGGGGGATGATCCCCAAGGTCCAATGCTGCATCGACGGGCTGGAGAAAGGAGTGGAAAGCGTCCACGTCCTGGATGGACGGGTGAGCCATGCCATCCTGCTCGAAATCTTTACCACCAAGGGTATTGGTACCATGGTGACCGACAAGGAGAGCATATGAGTATGCAGACAAGCATCGCAGCGGGCAAACAGTATTTGCTGGACACCTATGCCCAAGTGCCGGTGGTCTTTGATCGAGGCGAAGGCATGTACCTGTTCGATGAAGAGGGAAACAAGTACTTGGACTTTGTCGGCGGAATCGCCGTCAACGCCCTGGGGTACCATGATGCAGGCCTCTCTGCCGCTATCGCCGAGGTAGTCGAAAAAGGACTGCTTCACTGCTCCAATCTCTATTACAACACCCAAGCCATTGCGGCTGCCAAGGGCCTGTGCACCCTCTCAGGCATGGACCGGGTTTTTTTCTGCAACAGCGGAGCCGAGGCGAATGAAGCCGCCCTCAAGCTTGCCCGCAAGTTCGGGCACAAGAGCAGCCCGGCCCGTACCGATATCATTTCGATGGTCCACTCCTTCCATGGGCGCACCTATGGTGCCATCACAGCGACCGGACAGGACAAGTATCATGTGAACTTCGACCCGCTTCCCGAGGGATTCAGTTATGCCGAGTTCAACAATTTGGAGAGTGTGAAGGCCTTGGTCAGTGAAAAGACCTGTGCCATCATTGTCGAACCCATCCAGGGTGAGGGCGGCATCGTACCTGCAACCGTGGAGTTCCTCCAGGGCCTGCGTGAACTATGCGACCAGAAAGACATCCTGCTCATCTATGACGAGGTGCAGTGCGGCATGGGGCGCAGCGGAAAGCCGTTTGCCTATCAGGTCTATCAGGTGAAACCCGACATCCTGACCACCGCCAAGGCGCTTGCCGGGGGAATCCCCGCCGGTGCCATGCTCAGCTGTGATAAAGCAAACGAGATCTTCACCCCCGGTGACCATGCCTCCACGTTCGGCGGCAATGCCCTTGCGATGGCCGGCGTCAACGAGATGGTCCGCCGCCTGATGGACAGTGAGTTCACCGACCATGTGCAGCAGATGGGTTCCTACCTGCGGGAGAAGCTCGTACAGCTTGCGTCTCTGTATCCCAATCTCTGCGGCGAGGTTCGGGGGCTGGGCTTGATCAATGGCTTGGTATTGACGGTTCCGCCGCGCAAGGTCGTTGATGCATGTTTTGAACGCGGACTTTTGGTTGCCAGCGCCGGCTACGATGTGCTTCGCTTCGTGCCTCCCTTGATAGTAAGCCAACAAGACATCGACAATGCATTGGCAATCGTCGAACAGGCTCTTGCATCTTTGCTCTGAAGCGTCTAGTATCGACCCAAGAACAAAGACGTTCCTAACCCTGACGGGAGAGGAGCGTCTTTTTTTTTGGAGGTAGAGGATGTGTGGATTTGTAGGCATGTTTGACATTCGCTCGTATACGCCCCAGTTGCGCTCCCGTGTTTTGGAGATGTCCCGAAAGATACGCCACCGGGGTCCGGACTGGTCCGGAGTGTTTGCATCAGAGAAGGCGGTTATCAGCCATGAACGGCTGGCCATCGTCGACCCGTTGTCAGGAGGTCAACCGCTGTATAGCAAAGACAGGAATATTGTGTTGGCCGTGAACGGGGAGATCTACAATCATCAGCAGATTCGCAAGCGTTATGCACATACCTATGAGTTTCAAACCCAAAGTGACTGCGAGGTCATTCTTGCCCTCTATCAGGACAAGGGCCCCGACTTTTTGGAAGAGTTGAACGGCATTTTTGCCTTTGCACTCTATGACCAAACAAAGGATGTGTTTCTCATCGCCCGCGACCATATCGGCATCATCCCCCTGTATCAAGGGTGGGACGATGAGGGGCGTTATTATGTTGCCAGCGAGCTGAAGGCCTTGGAAGGCGTCTGTTCCTCCATCGAACTCTTTCTGCCCGGCCAGTACTACTACAGCCCTGAAGGAAAACCAAAGCAGTGGTACTTTCGGAAGTGGACCAGCTACGATGTGGTCAAGGATCAGGGAGGCTGCATTCAAGAGGTCAAGAGCGCCCTGGAAGCGGCGGTAAAACGCCAGCTGATGAGCGATGTACCGTACGGAGTGCTGCTCTCCGGAGGGCTGGACAGCTCGATCATCGCCGCCATCACCGCAAAGTACGCCCAAAAGCGGGTTGAGAGCGACGACCGGGAAACTGCATGGTGGCCCCGGCTTCACTCCTTCGCCATCGGCCTGGAGGGTTCGCCGGACCTGAAGGCTGCCCGCATAGCAGCCGATTTTCTGGGTACGGTGCATCACGAAGTGCATTTCACCATCCAGGAGGCCCTCGATGCCCTCTCTGATGTCATCTATCACTTGGAAACCAGCGATATCACCACCGTCAGGGCGGCCACCCCGATGTATCTGTTGGGGCGGGTGATCAAGTCGATGGGAATCAAGATGGTGCTCAGCGGGGAGGGAAGCGATGAGATCTTCGGCGGTTACCTCTACTTTCACAAGGCCCCGAACGCCCGTGAATTCCATGAGGAGACGGTGCGCAAGCTCTCCAAGCTTCATCTCTATGACTGCCTCAGGGCAAACAAGTCGCTTGCAGCCTGGGGTGTCGAAGGCCGTGTCCCCTTCTTGGACAAGGAGTTCATGGATGTGGCGATGAATCTCAATCCGGATTTGAAGCTTTGTCCCATCGTCGGAGAGAACAAGCGCATCGAGAAATGGCTGCTCAGGGAGGCCTTCAAGGAGGAGCTGCCGCCTGAAATCACTTGGAGGCAGAAGGAGCAGTTCAGCGACGGTGTCGGGTACAACTGGATTGATACACTCAAGCGCATGACCTCGAATCTGGTCACCGATGAACAGTTCGCCCTGGCTGCCAAACGCTTTCCCATCCATACCCCTGCCACCAAGGAGGAGTACTACTATCGATGCTTGTTTGCTTCCCATTACCCCAGCGAAAGTGCGGCACGTTGTGTACCGCGGGAGGACTCGGTCGCCTGTTCAACAGCCAAGGCGCTGGAGTGGGACGAAGCTTTCAGGAAGATGAACGAGCCTAGCGGAAGAGCTGTAAGCGGGGTGCATGAAGCGGCCTACTAAAACAGGCTTGCCAGCTTTGCGAAGGTGCCGTTCTCGCTGAGGATGACAAGTCCGAGCAGCAGAAAGACCACTGGAACAAGCACCGCCGAGAAGCGGGAGAGCAGGGTCTTGATGTGGCTCTGGTTGGCCAAGAGGTAGCCCAGGGCCCAAAAGAGCAGGATGAGGGCAAGAAAGACCAGCATCGTCAATCCCAGCGAGGCTTGATCGAGGGTGGCGAACCAGGGGATATAGACACCCAGGTTGTCCCCTCCGCTTGCAATGGTCACCAAGGTGACAGTTGCAAGCAGGCCTTTTCTTCCTGCCTTGACTAACTCTTCCTTTTCCTCGTCCCTGCCCAGCATCGCCTTGATGCCGAGCACAATGGGGATGAAGCCCAAGAGACCTATGACCCATCCTTCAAGCATTCTGCTTGCAAGGTATGAGCCGACCAGGCTGATAAGCACCAATATCCCAATTCCCCCCACCTGGCCTACAAGAATCGACAGCCGTTGGCCACGGGTCCTTGCTTGGCTGTGAAAGAGGATGAGAAGCACCAGGTCGTCGATGCTGGTGGAGATGAACACCACGATTGCAGAAAGAAGTACTGCTTGCATGCCCGTCATAATCGAGAATTATGGGATGAAAAGTCAAGATGTCTTGACAAAATGCAACCAGTTGCCTAATATAGGTAACCAGTTGCATAAAGAGGTGATACCATGGATGCCGATCAATTGAAAACAGAACTGTTTGGGACCCTGTTCGTACTTGCCAACCGGCTGCAGGTTCTGGGCGACCAGATGGATGACCGCATTTCCACCAAGCAGTGGTTGCTGTTGGCGGTGCTTTTCCAGGAGCCCGATCATGAGTGCTCGCTGACCCGATTGGCTGAGAGAACAGGATCGAGCAGGCAGAATGTGAAGAAAATGGTCCTGATTCTCCAGCAGAAAGGGTTTCTTACCCTTCGAAGGCCCGAGACGGACAGGCGCTCGCTGCTCGTCTCTCCCACCCAAGCTTGTCTTGAGCACCTCAAGACACGGGAAGGCAGGGAAGAGGAATTTTTACGGATGTTCTACCAAGGCTTCACCGATCAGGAGCTTCAGATGCTGCACAAAGGAATCCTGCAATGGATGCAGAATCTGCAAAAGATGGAGTGTTCCCATGAAAAGGAGAACTAAGATGACGATGTTGATGATTTTCTTGCTTGCCCTTGCCCTTTTTCTTGTCTTCCTGCTTGTTCCCTCCCGCGTTCAATCACGCTTCTCTGAGATAGAGCGCACCTTCAGGGCGACTTTGCAACCATCGGCGGGGGTGTTCACTGTCGAAGAACTGCAAGGCTATCCCCAGGCGGTACAGGACTTTTTCATCAAGGGCGGATACATTGGAAAGAAGAAGATGAGCGGTTTGAAGGCATATTTTCCCGACACCCCGTTCTCCCTGGGCGTCGGCAAGCCCATGGTAACCATCGATTACACCCAGCTCAACAAGGCCGACCGTCCTGAACGGTATGCACAGATCAGCAGCAGGATCTACGGTCTTCCTTTTGAAGGTTTGGACTCCTACGGTGAGGGAAAGGGTGCCATGGAAGGCTATCTGGCCAAGTTCATCAGGCTTTTCAGCCAGAAGGGAGACTATATGGATAGGGCAAGTCTTGTCACCTACCTTGCCGAGGCTTTCTTCCTGCCTACGGTTGCCTTGAGCGAGACTGTTACGTATGAACAGATCGATGCCTTGCACGTCAAGGCAACCATGAAAGCCTATGGGATGGAAGTAAGCGGAGTCTTTACCTTCCTTGAGAGCGGTGAGATGGTGAAATTCACTACCAACGACCGTATGGCCGCTTCATTCGACGGCAAGCTCGAGCAGATTCCTTGGAGCGCAGAGTGCAGTGAGTACACAACAGTCGACGGCATCCGCCTTCCGGGCCGCTTGAAGGCTACCTGGCACTACCCCGAGGGGGACCTGGTCTATTTCGATGGAAGGGATGTACAGGTCACGTTCTTCTAGGACATCAGCCTTGCGGCAGACAGTCCATGGATGAGGTTCCTGTTCTCGGTGAGTACCAAGTTATGGTCGATTTGGATGAGAGGAATATCGGCCGGCTGCTTTGACTCAAGGATTTTCTCCAATGCCATTACGGTATAGTAGCCTTGGAGCGTCGGACTCTGGTCGATGACGGCAGAAAGAAGCCGCGTCTTCAAATGGTAGAGGGCGGTGCTGTCCAAGTCATGGAGAACGGTGATGGTATCACTCACCCCTGCCGTCTCCAAGGCAGAAAGAAAATCAGTATTGAAGGCGGGAATGAGATACATGGCCTGTACCTTGTCACGATAATTCCGGACCAGGTTGAGGATTTGGTTGTCCTTCTCTTCTGCCTGCAGTTTTGTGTCAAAGTATTGCAGACGGATGGTGATTGCAGGAAACGATTGGCGCATCAGGTCCAAAAACCCTTCAAGGCGCATCTTGTTGATATTCGGTCCCTTTGCCAGGCTGAGATCCTGTTCGGTGCACTGCAGGACCAAGACTTCTTTCTTCTCTGATAGCTGCAGGGTTCGGGCGATGAAGTCCGCTGCAAGCCTGCCGCCGGCAACATAGTCAGAGCCGATGTAGGTGCACCGCTTCGAATGTGGTGCGTCGATGTTGAAGGTGACATAGGGCAGGCCGGCCTGCTCGATGCAGGTGATTACTGCCTCGATGTCATACATTCGCTGGTTGACCAAGGCAACGGCATCGACTCCCTGTGCAATCTCCTGCTCAAGGAGGGTGAGATACGCCCGGGTATCGAGCTCGGGAACCCGATGGTAGTGTACTTCGTAGTCGAATGCTTTCAGCTGTTGGGCTGCAACCTGCACCCCCTTGTTGATCTCGTCCCAGAAGTAGCGGGGAAGGGTGGAGGAGAATAGCGCCAGTTTCCTGGTGCTGTTGCGAACCAAGACCTGACTTGCCCGGTGGGGTTCATACCCCATCTCTTTTGCATACTCCAACACTCGTTGTTTCAGTGCATCGGAAACGTACCCGTTGCTGTTCAGTGCACGGTTTACGGTCATGTACGAGATTCCCAGGTTCTTTGCAATTTCTTTCTGTGTAATACCCATGCGTCCTCAATTCCAGCGGGAATATCGAATATCTTCTCATAAAAAGTATTTTGTTGACAACCGAATACCCGTGTGTTATACGTATAACATACCATAGTATTTAAAGAATGGTGTAAAAAAGGAGAATCATATGAAAAAAATGCTGGTAGGATTGTTGGCTCTTCTTGTAGCCCTAAGCCCGCTCGTTGCAGCAGGACAACAAGAAAAGAAGGATGAACCCGTCACCCTGAATGTGTTGTTCTACAGCCCCGAGCTTGCAGAGCAGTACAACGACATGGTCGCAGAGTATAAGAAAGCAACCGGTGTCACCCTGGACATTACGGTACTACAGACCGATTACCGCTCGGTGTTGACCAGCCGCCTGAACTCCGGCGATGTCCCCGACATCTTCATGAGCAGCGCCTATGCAGACAACTCCACCTACAAGGACTATGTCTACGACCTGAGCAATGAGGATTTCATCAAGCAGATCGAACCCGGTGCCCTGCAGGGTGTCATCAGCGATGGGAAAGTTACCGGCTATCCGTTCCTGGTCCAGTCCCACTCATTCATCTACAACAAGAAGGTTTTCAGGGACAATGGGATTACCACCCTCCCCAAGACTCTTGCTGAGTTCGAGGCGGTTGCAAAGAAACTGCAGGCCAATGGTGTCCAACCTTTTGCCACCGGCTTCAAGGAGTTCTGGGTTCTTCCCCAGACTGCATGGCAGGCCATCGCCAATGTGCCGACCGAGAACTATGGCGGTTACGAGAAGTTCGTAGGAATGCTCAACAGCGGCGCCCTCAAGTTCAAGGATATTCCCCAGATGAGCCAGCTGTTCGACCTGTTGGACCTGATCAAGAAGTACGGCGGACCGAAGCCGAATGAATCCGACTTCAACGACCAGACCTCCTCCTTGGCAACCGGCAAGGTTGCGATGATCCACCAGGGCAACTGGGCCGAGGACTCCATCCGCAAGACCAATCCTGAAGTCGAAATCGGCTTCCTCGTCGGTCCGACCGGAAACAATGCAGCAACTGCCGGTATCATGTTCGACTCCAACCAGACCATCCGCATCGCCAAGGACAGCAAGAATCTTCAGGCCGCCCTCGATTGGCTCAGATGGCTCACCACCAGTGAATACGGCAAGAATTGGATTCCAGGCAAGGTGAAGCAGCTCTCTCCGATCATCGGCGCAGCAGCTCCCGATTCCTATATCGCCAAAGAGACCTCAGCCCTGCTTGCAAGCGGAGCCCCCGGATATCCTTGGTTCTACCAGATGTTCCCCACCGGAACCGAGCAGCAGCTTGGTGCGATCCTGCAGGGCTACTGCGCAGGTCTCACCAATCGTGAGCAGACTCTCGATGCTCTGGACGCGGCCTACGCCAAGATTGCCAAGGCAGCTCAGTAACTTCATCGGCGGCCGGAAACAATTCCGGCCGCCAGGTAAGCAACATGACTCAACTACGACGAAAACAACTCAATCGAGGTTTGGTCTTCCTCCTCTTCACGTTGCCGGCCTTTGCCGCCATCCTTGTCTCGGTAGAAATTCCCTTTCTGATGAGCGTGGTCTCCTCATTTACCAAGTGGAACGGCTTGGACAAGGCGCAGACGTTCATCGGTCTGGAGAATTACAAGGAACTCTTTCTCGATGATCAGGATATGTGGAAGGCCTTCGGCTTTACCCTGCGCTTGACGCTGGGCAGCGTCATAGCGGTCAATCTCTGTGCCTTGTTGCTCGCCGTTATCCTGGATAGCGATATCAAGGGGAAGAACGTGTTGCGTGCTGCGTTTTATGTCCCCAACATCATCAGCCTGATCATCATCGGTTACATCTGGCGGTTCATATTTTCCGCTGGCTTTGACTCGTTTTACCAAAAGACCGGGTGGGAAATCTTCATGCTCAGCTGGCTGGGAGATGTGAACATCGTCTATTTCAGCGTGCTCTTGGTCAGCCTGTGGCACTCGCTGGGCTTCTATCTGGTTGTCTACATTGCAGGCTTGCAGACGGTTCCCCGCGACCTGATCGAGGCTTCCATGATCGATGGCGCAAATAGGACCAAACGATTCTTTCGCATCACCCTTCCCTTGATCATGCCATCGATAACCGTCTGTGTCTTCCATTCGCTCTCGAATGGCCTCAAGGCCTTTGATGTCATCTTCAGCCTGACCAACGGGGGTCCGGGCAATACCACCACGACCATTGCTTTGGATATCTACCGTACCGCCTTCGTCATCAACCGATTCGGCTATGGAACGGCAAAGTCGGTCGTGCTCTTTCTCATGATCCTCATCCTTTCCATCCTGCAAGTGAGAGTCTTCAAGAGGCGGGAGGTGGAGGTATGAAAAAGCACTCCCTCCCTGCAACCATGGTAACAATCGTTCTCTTCATACTTGCCACCGCTTACCTCTATCCGCTTTTCTTGGTGGTGATCAACTCATTCAAGACCTTCAGTGAGATCACGAGCAACGTGCTCGCCCTCCCAAAAAGATTGGTGTGGGAGAACTTTCAGAATGCGTTCAAGATCATGAACTACCCCCGCTATTTTCTGAACACCCTGCTTGCAACAACGGTGGGAGTCTGCGGTGTGGTGCTGGTCAGCTCCTTGGCAGGCTACAAGCTTTCCCGGACCAAGACCCGGTACAGCTTTATCATGTTCATGATCCTCATCGCCCCGATGATGATTCCCTTCCACTCCTTCATGATCTCGTTGGTTAAGGTTGCCAAGCAGCTGCACTTGATCGGCTCTCCTTTGGGCCTGGGGGTGCTGTACTGGGGCTTGGGCTCTTCCCTTGCCCTCTTCATGTACCACGGTGCAGTCAAATCGGTGCCCCAGGAGCTCGATGACTGTGCACTCATCGACGGTGCATCCCCGCTCAGGGCCTTTTTTCAGATTATCTTCCCCTTGTTGCAACCGGTGACCGTCTCGGTCGTCGTCATCAACACGATGTGGATGTGGAATGACTTTTTGCTGCCCCTTCTGGTGCTCAGCGGATCGAAGAAATCCTTGACCCTTCAGCTGGCAGCCTACAACTTCTTTGGACTGTACAAGGTCGAATGGAACTTTGCCATGGCAGGGGTTCTGTTGACCATCCTCCCGGCGATTCTGTTCTACTTGAGTTTGCAGCGCTATATCATCAAGGGAATGGTTGCCGGTGCGGTGAAAACATAACGGGAGAGACTATGAAATTCAGAGACGGGTACTGGAACATCCACAAGCATGTTCGTCACTTGCCGAAGGTCGCCATTGTCGATGTGCACAAGGGAGAGGGAAAGCTCTCCATGGTTGCCGCCACCAAGAAAATCGAGCATCGCGGTTCCACCCTCAACACAGCAGTGATCACAACAGAGATAACCTCACCTCTTGCTGATGTCCTGCATGTTCGCTCCTATCATTTCAAGGGATCGCTGAAGCGGGGGCCGTTCTTCGACCTCCCCACCGACAAACCGGATTTGTTGGAGATGACCGAAACTCAGGATGCCGTCACCGCCCGATCACAGAACCTCTGTGCACAGGTGGCGACCGGTGGCCCCGGCGATGTGCTTTTCTCCTACAAGGGGAAGGCAATCACCTCCTCGGCCGGCCTGCTTGGCGGGCATGCCATTGTTCATGACAAGGATTCCTATCAGGTTGAGTACCTGAACCTCGGTGTGGGGGAGACCATCTACGGCCTTGGTGAGCGCTTCACAGCCTTTGTAAAGAACGGTCAGGTGGTGGACATCTGGAATGAGGACGGCGGTACCAGCAGTGAACAAGCCTACAAGAACATTCCGTTCTACCTCTCCTCCAAGGGATACGGGGTGCTTGTCGCCAGTGCCGGCAAGGTCTCCTTCGAGGTATGCTCGGAGGTGGTCACTGCAGTGCAGTTCTCCGTCCCCGGCCAGTGCCTGGACTACTATATCATCGGCGGCGACGACCTGAAGGCGGTGCTGCAAAACTATGCGCTGCTTACCGGAAAGCCCGCCTTGGTTCCCCCGTGGTCCTTCGGCCTGTGGCTCTCAACCTCCTTTGTGACCAGTTATGATGAGAAGACCGTGAACAGTTTCATCGATGGAATGCAGGAACACGAGATTCCCCTGCATGTCTTCCATTTCGATTGTTTCTGGATGCGCGAGTTCCAGTGGGTCGACCTTTTGTGGGACCAGCGCCAGTTTCCCGACCCGAAGGCGATGCTGAAGCGGTTGCATGACCGAGGGCTGAAGATTTGTGTCTGGATCAATCCCTATGTCGCCCAGAAGTCGTACCTGTTCGACGAAGGCATGGAAAAAGGCTATCTGGTCAAGAACCCAGACAGCAGCGTCTGGCAGTGGGACCGCTGGCAGGCCGGCATGGGTTTGGTCGACTTCACCAATCCTGAAGCCGTGAAATGGTATCAAGGCAAGCTGGCAGTGCTCTTGGATATGGGTGTAGACTCCTTCAAGACCGACTTCGGTGAGAGGATTCCCACCCAAGTCGAGTATTTCGACCACAGTGACCCGAGTTTGATGCACAACTACTACACATACCTCTACAACCAAGCGGTATTCTCCTTGCTTGAAGAGAAGAGAGGCAGGGGCGAGGCGCTGGTGTTCGCCCGATCGGCAACAGTCGGCGGCCAGAAGTTCCCTGTGCACTGGGGCGGCGACTGTTCGGCTACCTACGAGTCGATGGCCGAGAGCATCCGCGGCGGCCTCTCGCTCTCATTGTGCGGTTTTGGCTATTGGAGTCACGATATCGGAGGCTTTGAGAAGCTTGCAACACCGGACCTGTTCAAGCGCTGGGTGGCCTTCGGCTTGCTCTCCTCCCACAGCCGCCTGCATGGCAATGAGTCCTATCGAGTTCCCTGGAACTTCGATGAGGAGGCGTGCCGCGTACTGAAAGCCTTTGTCGAGCTCAAGTGCTCCCTGATGCCCTACCTGTTCGCCCAGGCATGCAGGACCCATGAGACTGGAATCCCGATGATGCGCTCCATGGTGCTTGAATTCCCTTCCGATCCTGTCTGCGCCTACTTGGACAGGCAGTACCTGCTCGGTGACAGCCTCCTGGTGGCCCCGATCTTCCAAGACGATGGAAAGGCGGTGTACTACTTGCCCAAAGGCAGGTGGACACACCTGCTCTCCAACAAGGAAGTGGAAGGCGGCTCCTATCGGGAGGAGGCGTATGACTACTTCAGTCTTCCGCTCTTTGTGAAGCCCAACACGCTTCTTCCAATCGGCAGCAACAAGGAGAAACCTGATTATACTTACAACGACCAGACAACCTTCCACCTGTTCGCCCTGGATGACGCCAAGGAGGCGGAGGCAGCAGTGCATGCCCATGATGGTACGGTCCTTGCTGTCTGCAAGATCA
>JAAZAT010000222.1 GCA_012514185.1 Spirochaetales bacterium
GGCGCTGTCATGGTAGGTCTTGATGCAGCGTTCACTGTCGCGAAGAATCTCATCTTCGGTCTGTACGACGCTGTCGGGAGGCAGCCCGCCATCCTTCTTGCTCAGGCTCATCGAACCGCGGGTAGGACTGAAACGCATGCCCAGGGTATCGGCCGCCTCAAACTGCAGTCCCATCAAATCCCCTTTGAAAGATCGGGGATAGAGATAGTGATGATCGGTGGTAAGGGTGCATCCGGTCTTCATCAGCTCTGCCATAGCCAAAAGCGAGGAGTGATAGATTGCATCCTCATCGACGTATTTCCAAACCTCATAGAGGAATTTCAGCCAGTCAAAAAGCTTTGCATTCTGCACAGCCGGGTGATTGCGAGTAAGTGTCTGGTAAAAATGGTGGTGGGTGTTCACCAAACCGGGAATCACCACGTGCTTGGAACAATCAATCGTACGAACTTTCCCTATGGCTTGCAGGTTCCCGGTGGGGGCGATGGCCTCCACCTTGTTCCCAACAATCAACAGGTCAGCACCATGGTACTGGGGACCATCGAATGTGGGTTGGAGGCAGTAAATGTTTTTCAATAGAAGCGAGGAACTCATGCCTTCGAATCTCCTTTGATAGGCAGGATGCGGCTTCTCCCAACGCATTTGAGACTATGATGAGCCGATCTTGCTGTTACTCGGCTTCGGCATGCGGGCTGTTCCGCAAGGAAGGCGTGGAGAGTAAGGGGTCCTATCCACTACCTTGGTTCTCTCGATGCAGCCTCTCAGGCAGAGCCCCTTCTGCATCTGAATCGCTGACTTCCATTGCCTATTGAATCATGCAACGGAAGGATTCAAGCTTCAAACAGCCACAAGGCGGATGCCCTGTGGCTGTAGTATACCATATCCTGCTTTCCGGTAATACCGGAGAGCTTACTTCTTCTCCAACGAGTAGGGAAGCATGGCATAGAAAGCGGCACAAATCTCCAAATCATCGATGCGGTTGATCTCATTGGGAGCGTGTGCCTGGGATTCATCACCAGGGCCGAAGCCGATGGCGGGAATCTTGTGGCGGCCGGTGGTTGCAACCAGGTTGGTCGAGAAGGTCCACTTATCGACAACCGGCTTCTTGCCGAACAGAGCCTCGTGGCCGGCCACTCCGGCAATCACCAGCGGATGGTCGGCATCGATTTTCCAAGTCGGGAAGTACAACTCCTGCGAGTACTCCTTCTTGGTCCAGCCGATCTTCTCATAGTTGGGCATCTCGACGACGATGGCCGAAGGATCGTCCCCGGTTGCCTTGCTGATGTAGTCACGAACCTGGCTGATGGCAAGATCTGCATCCTCGCCCCAGGTCAAACGGCGGTCCAGATAGAGCATGGCGTAGTCTGCAACTGCACACTGGCTGGGACCCTTCACATCCATCTGGCTGACGGTGATGGTTCCCTTGCCGAGGAACTTCTCAGCATCGGGCTGCAGGTCCTTGTTCAGCTGTTCGATGGCCAATGCCGCCTTTGCCGCCTTGTAGGCTGCGCTGACTCCACGTTCCGGGGCGCTGCCGTGGCAGGAAATACCCTTAAGGATGACACGAATCTCCATGCGGCCGCGATGTCCGCGGTAGAGGCGGCAGCTGGTGGGCTCGGTGGAAACCACCAAATCAGGGCGGAAGTTCTCTTCCTCAATCAGGTACTTCCAGCACATGCCGTCACAATCTTCCTCCATGACGGTGAAGGTGAAGTATACGGTATACTTCCCGCCATAGCCGAGCTCCTTCAGGATGCGGCCGGCGGTGATCATGGAAGCAGCGCCGCCCTTCTGGTCGCTGGATCCGCGTCCCCACACCTTTCCGTCCTTGATCTCCCCGCTGAACGGATCGAAATCCCAGTTCTTCAGGTTGCCGACTTCAACGGTATCGATATGTGCGTCGAAGGCGAGCTTCTTGGGACCATTGCCCACGCGGCCGATCACCGACCCAAGCCCGTCGATGCGGACTTCATCAAACCCGGCTTCTTCACACAGGGTGACGATAAGGCGGCAGACATCCTCTTCCTGGGAGCTGTAGCTCTTGACCTTTACCATTTTCGAGAGATTGAGAGCCGTGTAATCACGGTACTCGGCAGCCTTTGCCCTGATCTGTTCCTGAATTGTCATCTTGCATTTCCCCTTTGACCGTAGGTCATATCATCATCCTCGCCCGCTCAGGGGGCGATCTTATCCACTTTTTCCCATACGCGCTTGGCAACCTTGGCCGCCTCGGCGTAGATCCTTGGTACATCCAGATGCGGAAATTGCCGATTTTCCATCACCAGGCGGCCATTCACCATGACGCTCTCGACACAGTTGCTGCTCATTCCCCAGACAAAATGGCTGGCTGCATTCCCGGCTACCAAGGGAGTTGGTGCATGGTAGTCGCAGATGGTGAGGTCTGCCTTGCAGCCGGCTTCCACCTTTCCGAACTTCCCATCAAAGTATTTCTCCACCAACCGGTTTCCGTGGTTCAAGGCGGCAACGTAGTCGGAGGGCCACCAGGAACCACCTTGGTCCTTGTGCTTGAAGAATGCGAGTTTGAGCTCCTCAAACATATTGCCGCCGCAGCCATCGGTACCGATGACCAGGTTCTTCACCTTCTGGATATGCTTGCAGTACCCGACATTGTTGTTCATGTTGCTGCGGCCGTTGTGGGCGAAGAAACAGTCATGAGCGTTGAGCGTGTCGATCTCCCGCTCGTTGAGATGCAGACCGTGCACCAGCAGCGTGTTATCGGTGAGCAGGTCGAACCGTTGGAGCCGGTCGATGATATCCTCGTTGTACTTGTGATGGCTGAACACCACATCGTATTTGTCTTCGGCAACATGCAGATGCATGCCGGCTTTCGACTCACGCATTGCCTCTCCCATCATCCTCAACCCCTCATCGGGGATGGTGAACGGGGCGTGGCCGCCGATCATGCCGCGGACCAGCGGCCTGTTTTTTGCAGCCATGGCAAAGCGGAGATTCTCCGCCACTCCAGCCTCTACTTCAGCCATGCCGCCGTTGCGGTCGGTCACCTCATAGCAGGTGCTGCCGCGAACCCCTACTTCCTCCATACCGTCGGCTATCACGTCAAGACTGCCGGCGATATAGGAAGGACTTGCATGGTGGTCGATGCAGGTGGTCGTTCCACTGGCGATTGCATCAATGGAACAGATCAAGGAGCTGTAGTAGCAAGCCTCCTCATCCAGACCGCGGTCGAGACGCCACCACCACTCCTTCAGCACCTGGATGAAATCCTCCTGCACTCCCGAGGAAATCAACATGCCCCTGGAGAGTCCGCTGTAATAGTGGTGATGAGAACAGACGTTGCCCGGAATGACGGTCTTGTTCCTCCCGTCGATCACCTTGTCGGCCTTCAGCCCTACGGCTGCATTCTTTCCCACCTTGGTGATGATGTCGTCGACAATGACGATATCCACACCTTCGGCCACGTCAAAAGGACTCTGGGTCTGCATGACTGTCGTATTGGTTATTACCGTTGTAGCCACATCACTCTCCTTTATGCTTCCACATACCCGAGCAGGTAGCTGTAGGAAGTATAGATTTCCTCGATCAGGGCGGCCACCTCATCGGTAATGCCTTCCTCATCGCCGGTCAGGATTCCCTCACCATCCAAGGAGCAGTCGTACAGCTTGCCGTCGAGACGGATGGTGATGTCTTCTCCCTCGGCATAGAAGCCGCTGTTGGTGGAGTTGTCAAAATCTTCCTTCAAGCTGAAGAGGGTGAACTTCTTGCGATACGGACCGCCGTCATACGGGCAGAAGGTCTCACAGTTTCCACACTCGTTGCAGTAGGCATCGAGGTGAAGAATCTGGAACGGGTCTGCGAATACGCCGGTGTTGCGGACATCAATGGCGACATTTGCACGGTTCGGGCAGACATCGACGCACTTGTTGCACAAATATGAGCATTCAAGACATCGGGCGGCCTCGGTCGCGGCGAACTCGGCATCACCGAACTGCTTGGAAACAAGAATCTTGCTCTTCTTGTCGGCGACTTCGGCAAAGAACTCGTTTTCATCGTTCTCGAGCTCCAACCGCTCTTCGTCGGTCATATCGTCTTCGTCCTCTTCGTCACAGCCGCAACCGTCTTCGCAGGTGCACTCATGGTCGTGGTCGTGATCATGACCGCAACCGCAACCTTCCTCCTCGTCCTCGGGACCCAGCACCTTGTCGATGGCAGCCTCGACAGCACTTCGTGCACTGGCGATGCACCGAACCACGGTGGAAGGACCGCTTTGTACATCGCCGATGACATAGACGTTCTCGAGTTCGGATTCCTTGGTCTCCTCATCAGCATTCGGCCAACCCTTCTCATTCACCGGCACTCCGTACCAAGTGAGTCTTTCGGCATCCGCATGTTCGCCGATGGCGGTGATCATGGTGTCGGCTTCAAGGGTGAAAGTCTCATCAGTTGCCACCGGTCTTCTCCTGCCGCTCGCATCCTTCTGCCCCAGTTCCATTTTTCTCACGGTAAGGACGTTGCCTTCAAACCTCTCAGGGTTGGAAAGGAAGATGAATTGGATGTTCTCCTTCTTGGCAAGACCGTACTCCTCATGGTCGGCCGGCATCTCAGCCTCGGTACGGCGGTAGATGACGGAAACTTTCTCAACCCCGGGAATCCGAAGAGCGGCACGGGCACTGTCCATAGCGGTGTTTCCACCCCCGACAACCACCACGTTTCTGCCAAGACTGAGTGAGGTGGGATCCTTGCGGAAAGCTGAGAGGAACGAAAGGGACTGTCTTACCCTGCTTCGGTCGCCGGTCAGGGGAATATCGTTGTCCACTTCACTGCCAATGGCATAGAATATATATGAGTATCCTTGGTCTTTGAGTGATTGCACTGTCAGAGTCTCGGTATCTACTCCAAAATGGAACTGCACCCCATGGGCCTTGATGAACTGGACGTCGCTCTCAATAGCCTCTACAGGAAGCCTGAAACCCGGGATGACATGCCTGACCACACCGCCTGCACTCTCCTCACGTTCAAAGACTGCAGTGTCGAAACCTGCACGAGCGAGGAAATATGCGGCAGAGAGGCCTGCAGGGCCGGCTCCTACCACAGCGGCCTTGATCAACGTCTTTTCAGTCGGTCCTTCCCACAGCTGCTTATACTCTTCAAACCCATTCTCCACCGCAATACGCTTCATGTCGCGGATTTTCACCGCTCCTTCATAATCCATGCGGGTGCAGTGCAGCTGGCACTGGTGGTCGCAGATGTGACCGGTTATTGCAGGAAGGGCGTTCTTGTCATAGATGAGGGCAAGGGCTTCCCCATAGCGGCCTTGTCCTACCAGCTGGACATACTCGGGTACATCCTGGTGGATGGGGCATGCCACCTGACACGGTGCAACATAACAGTCAAACATCGGAAGTTTTTCACCAATCTTGATCGTATCGTCGCCTCTGAACTCCTTGTCTATTTCACTGAAGGAACCTGAACGGGCATCCGTTGACAGCTTCTCGATCTTAGCCAGGTCGATGCCGTCCATGTCCCAAGCCTTGCTCTTCTCGAGGGTCTTTACCATCTGCGTAAGACGGGTGTACCCGCCGGGCTTGAGCATATCGGTCGCCAGGGTGATCGGCCTGATGCCGCTCTCAAAGAGTTGCTTGACCGTAAAAGCGGTAGCACCGCCGCTGTAGGAGATGGGGAGCTTTCCTGCAAACTCCTTGCTTAACAGCGTTGCCACGGTAGTGGAAATCGGGAGCAGCGAACGGCCGGACATATACATCTCATTGCCGGGCAGCACCCCCTGGTCGTTGACCGACCCCAGCGTATTGGTCAGCTTCACCCCAAATCCACGGCCTTGCTTCTTGGCAAGGTCCACAAGCCTCTTAAGCATGGCGATAGCATCGCCGTACTGCAGGTCATGCTCGAAGTTCTCCCGGGTTAGCGTGATGTAGCCATAGCCAAGGTCGTCAAGAATCTTACGCACTTGGTCGTAGCCGAGCAGCGTGGGGTTGAGCTTGACAAAGGTATCCACCTTTTTTTCGGTGAGCATGTAGGTGCAGATGGCTTCGATTTCTTTCGGAGGACAGCCGTGCATGGTGCTCAATGTCGTACTGGGGCTGATGTTTGCACTGATCTTGGTGCTTAGGCCCTTCAGCTTCTTTTCCAAGCCCTCCCAAGGGGTGCCTTCGAACAAGCCTTCATCGAGCATTGCTTCCATTTCGGTGAGATATTGATTGAACCGCTCGTCCTTGCGGGCGTCGATCATGCTGTCGATGTACTGCTGCATCTTCGCCGTCTTTATTCCTTCAAGGTTGTAGCCGACAGACATATTGAAGATGAACGAAGGTTTTTCAAACTTGCCCTTGTGCATGGCGGCTTCCAGCAGGTGGAGGATGATCCATGCCTTTGCATACTCATCCCAAGCCTTGGGGAGAGTGAACTCGGTCGACCACTCGACGTTGTAGGCTTCATCACGGGCGTCGATGCAGGGTTTGTCAATTTCGAGGGTATCCATGACCTGCACTGTCTTGAGCTCCATGAAACGACCACCGACCAGATAGCTGGCAATGACGTTCTGGGCAAGCTGGGTATGGGGACCGGCGGCGGGACCGAGGGCCGTGCTGCAGCTTTGGCCGAACACCTTGATGCTTTTTTTTCCTGAATCTTGATAGAATTGCTCTTCGGCAATGCCAAAAATGGAATGATGGTTTCGGTATTCACCGATAATACGATTGATAAGTTCCGAGAAGGGAACGGGGCGCATGATATCTCCCATACTTACTCCTTCCTAAAGGGTTAGTCGGGCATGCGGCCCGACCCTTATTCATTCTAATCCAGATTAGAGAGAAGTCAATAAAATTTGCAACATTTCGCAACAAATATTGTGTAAGACAGGTTGCAAATCCTGCGTGGCAACGGTTGTCGATTCCTCAGCATCAAGCATCCAAACAGGAGCCCGACACAGGGGGAAAGCTAAATACACCCTTGTAAAAATCGTACTTTTCGAAAAATTTGTTATGACATACTACTACTTAACGCAAATTAGATTCCTAAAATTCAACTTTCACGAATTATAGCTTTACATTTTACTTCTTTACGGTATACTTGATTAATCTGAAAAAGCAACAAAGTGTCACCACGGAGGATAAGACATGCTGATCAATTTGAATGTCAACGAAGAAGTACGGGCAAGGAACATCAAACGCTGCAAGGAAAAGGGAATCCTGCTCCCCACGTTCAAGCAGATGGTGGACCCCTCCACCGTACCTGAGGATATCAAGGCAAAACTCTCCCATGTAGGTCTTTGGGATCTAGACAACTCCAACCTCTTCAGGATTACCTGGAAGAACGAACCCACCAAGACCGGCGGTACGTTCGGTGGTGTTAACTATATTGAGGTTCCCCATGAACTTACCGGTGTAAAAGCCCGTATTCTCGCCCTCGTCGGCAAGTGGTTCCCCACCGGAGCCCACAAGGTTGGTGCCACGTACGGATGCCTTGCCCCTGCCTTGGTCAGCGGCAATTTCGACTCGGTGAATCAGCAGGCTGTATGGCCGTCCACCGGCAACTACTGCCGCGGTGGTGCATACAACAGTGCTCTTTTGGGCTGCCAGTCCATCGCCATCCTTCCCGAGGAGATGAGCCAGGAACGATTCACTTGGTTGAAGACTGTTGCCGGCGAAATCATCGCGACCCCCGGTTGCGAATCCAACGTCAAGGAAATCTTCGACAAGTGCCATGAGCTGGATGCAGAGCGCGGTGCGCATATCGTGATCTTCAACCAGTTCGAAGAGTTCGGCAACTATCTGTGGCACTATACCGTAACCGGAGGCTCCATCCTCGAGGTGCTTGAAAAAGATGAGGAAGTCGCCGCTGAGAATGTACGGGGCTTTGTTTCCGCAACAGGTTCGGGCGGAACACTTGCAGCCGGAGATGCCTTGAAGGACAAGTATCCGCACCTCAAGATTGCAGCCAGCGAAGCTGTTCAGTGCCCCACCCTGCTGCGCAACGGTTTCGGCGGTCATAGGATTGAAGGCATCGGGGACAAGCATGTACCTTGGGTCCACAACGTGAAGAACACCGACATGGTCATCGCCGTCGACGACCAGGACTGCATGGATGTCTACCGCCTCTTCAATGAGCCGGCGGGCGTCGAGTACCTGAAGAAGATGGGTGTAAGCGATGAGGATATTGCAAATCTTCCCCTGTACGGCATCAGCGGCATCGGCAACGTATTGGCTGCCATCAAGATGGCCAAGTACTATGAGATGGACGCCGACGACGTCATTTTCACCGTGCTGACGGACAGCTCGGAGATGTACACCTCCCGTCTGGCTGAACAGACCGAAATCCAGGGGGCCTTTGATGAGTACGCTGCCGTGCGTGCACTGGCGGGCTGCCTGCACCACCAGTCGATTGATGGGGCTCTTGAGCTTACTTATTATGAAAGACTGCGCGTGCACAACCTCAAGTACTACACCTGGGTCGAGCAGCAGGGCAAGACGTATGAGGAGATCAATGCACAGTGGTACGACAAGAACTACTGGAAGCAGATTCCTGCCTACGCAGAGCAGATTGATGCTATGATTGAGGCATTCAACAAGGAAGTGCTGGCAAAATAAGCCAGGGTGGACACTCGATGCCGGGCCTTGCGTCCGGCATTTTTTCTTACGGAGGATGTATGCGTTTTAGCTACGAGTGCTGTGACTGCCACAGCGTGTATGAAACGGATGAGGTTTTTTATCAGTGCCCGAAGTGTGCCGGTGAGAATGACGGGAAATCCTTTCCGAAGGGCAACGTCATCGTAAAGCTCAATGAAGAAGACTTGAAGGCCCTTGGCAAAAAAGAGCATGTGAGCATGTTCGATTTCTTCCCCTACCCTGTCCCTACACCCGAGGTCTATCCGGTCGGAGGCACTCCGCTGGCCAAACCGCTTCGCCTGGGTAAAAAATACGGACTCACCAACGTGAGCTGCAAACTTGACAGCGCCTTGCCTTCCGGTTCCTTCAAGGACAGGGCCAGCCAGTTGATCGCCGCCCAGGCGATTGAGCACAAGCAGAACAAGATCGCCTTGGCTTCCACCGGCAATGCAGGGGCTGCCATGAGCTGCGCGGGAGCAGCGTATGGGCTTGAAATCATCCTGTTCGTTCCTGCCACGGCTCCGATCAACAAGCTGATGCAGAGCGTGCTCTACGGAGCTACGGTGGTACCGGTAAAAGGATCGTATGACGATGCTTTCGCACTCTCCATCGCCTACACCAAGATGTTTGGCGGGATCAACCGCAATACGGCCTACAACCCGATGACCATCGAGGGCAAGAAGAGCATCTCCATTGAACTCTTTGAGCAAATGGGGCGCACAGTACCCGATGTCGTCTATGTTTCCGTCGGTGACGGATGCATCTATGCAGGCGTGTACAAGGGATTCTACGACTTGAAGCAGGCCGGGCTCATCGAAAAAATCCCCCATCTCGTTTGTGCACAAAGCAAGCAGAGCAATGCCATCAGCAGGGCATGGAGAACCGGTGATTTCTCCAACCTTGCAAAAGCCACCACCCGGGCCGATTCCATCAGTGTGGAAAGTCCGGCAAACGGCCGCATGGCGGTCCGATACATCAAGGAGAGCGAAGGCTGGGCCACCGAGGTGGACGACAAGCAGATCCTTGCTGCCCAGCTTGAGCTGGCAAAGGAAGCAGGCATCTTTGTCGAGCCGGCGGCAGCCTGTGCCTGGGCAGCCCTGGTGCAGGACAGCGAGATGCTTGTCGAGCGCTTCGGCTCCGATGTAAAGGTGTGCACCCTGCTTACCGGCAGCGGCTTCAAAGACATGGCGGTGTTCCAAGGCACGGTGACCATTCCCGAGGCAATCGAGAACAGCGTGGAAGCTGTAGAGCATCGCTTCAAGTAGAACGAGGTATGGGGGCAATCCATGGGGGTTGCTTCATTCACCTTTGACAAAAGGCCCCGCTTACAGTACCTTTTGTGCTGTGATGAGGAGATTCGCATGCAGAACTTTCTAATCGGTCTTGGAATCGGAATAGTACTGGCCATCGTCCTCGTGGTGATCATGTCCACCAAACGGCATCGGGAGGTACTTGCCACCAACAAGGAAACCGAGCGCCTGAAGCGGATGCTGACCGACCGCATGGATTTGGAGAGTGAAGGACTTGCCAAGCTGAAAGAGCAGAACGAAGAGCTGAAAAAGCAGAATGAGAATCTACGCATCAGTTTGAGCACGTACTCGCAAAAGCCTGGTCGCAAGGAAGTTGCACGACTTCAAATTTACCAACTCGCAGTAGACCGCCTCACCATCAACAGTCCCGGCTTCGGGGCTGCTTGGCAGGCGGCGTTGAAGGAGAGCGAGAACGAGTTTCAGAAAACGTATGTAGGGGTGCAGCCGTTCATCAAGCGCTTGATTCCGATCAAGACCGATGCAGCAGTACTTCCTCAGACGGTGGAGACACAAGAGAAATAATCATATGCCGAAATGGTGGAATAGGTAGACACAAGGGACTTAAAATCCCTTGCTCGCAAGGGCGTACGGGTTCAATTCCCGTTTTCGGCAAACTATTATGCTACAAGAGTTTATCTTGTAGCTTTTTTATTTAATGCCAGCCAACTGCAAGCTTTTCTGCCAAAGCTTCTCAACCAAGGAGACATCGAGTGCATGCGGTGCAGGTATTTCCAGCGTGGTGAAATTGAAAAACTTTCCTGTAATTTCCAGTACCTCATCCGACACACCTAGATAGTAGAGCGCCTGGGCCGACAGAAGCGGAGACCGGGATGACGGGTTGATCACACGGTGCTTGAAGAACTTGTACAGCCGCCCGTTGTTCTCCCACATGTTGGTAAGCACATCTCCTGGGTGCATGGCATTGATGGTGACATTGCCGCCCTTCAAATTCCGGCTGAAAGGAAACAAGGAGAGCAGTTGGGCGGTCTTGGCCGAGCCATAGCTTTTCAGGCCGGTATAGTGCTGTTTCTTCCAAGCCAAGTCGTCAAGCTTCAATCCAGATAAGGCAAACCGATGCCCCTCCGAGTTCACATAGAGGATCCTGGCTTCACCCTGGACCTTCAGCTTGGCCTGCAGCTTGTAGGTGATGATGAACGGGGCGAGGTAGTTCACTTGGAATACTTCTTCGATCCCATCACCGGTAAAACGCTTATGGGTGTTGTACACCCCGGCGTTGTGGATGAGCACACTGATTTTCTGGTCGAGCGAGACAAGAAAATCGGCTGCTGCATGGATATCGTTCAGCTTTGAGAAGTCAGCTATGAAATAGGTATACACACCCTTGAATTCTCGCTCCAGCTCTGCTTTCAGCTTCTCCGATTTCTCCTTGTTTCGATTGATCAACAAGAGGTCGGCGCCGTGGCTTGCATAGAGTCTGGCCGTCTCGTAGCCGATACCCGAGGTGGCGCCGGTGATGACGACCAAGTTGCCTCGGAAATCCTTGGATTCCTGCTTGGGCACTGCCTTGTTGTTCTTCAACATCGCACTGATATTCGACCACTGGTACTCTTTCCAATAGGGATTCTTCATAAACCGCCTCATCCGAACTTCTTGTGCATGAATTTTCGATACATCTTGTTGAACCTGGGAATATTGTCGAATATATCCCCCCACAGGTCGTAGTAATCACGTTGTTCGATGATCTTGCCCTTCTCGTCCAAGGTGACCCTGCTGCACCCATAGATGGATGAGTTCGGATACTTCTTGAAGCTCAGGCTCATCTCCCACTCCATGAAGATGATGTTGCCGTTTGAGGCTGTATTCTTCACATCCATTTTCAAGTTGTTCGAACGGGCGATCAGGCGCTCGGTCATTGCCTTGAACTCTTCGATGCCGTGAATCTTTTGCACCGCGTCACAAAAATAGATATCTTCGGAATAATAGGGAAGGATGTGAGACCAGTCAGGCTTGCCTTCCGTATTATAGATATTGGTCCACAAGTCCTTCAGGTGCTCTTTGCTTTGAATCGTATAATCCATGCTGCTGTACCGTCTTCCTTCAATTTGAATCAGTTATACCACGGTTTCTGTTTATTTCTTCAATAATTCCACTCCTTCAAGCGTTGCCCGTTGCAACAGGATGCAAAGAAAGGCTGCCTTTCTTGACAGGGGTATCATAGTCCCCAAAACCTGTAAATTTTCATTTTTGTGCATACACATTCCATTTTTATACACAATTGTGAATATCCAAATTGACAAAAAACGCATCAACCTCTAGATTGAAGAGAACATTCGGGGAAGGTGTCATGCAAAACAATACTACAGAGAAAAAGTTCACCAAGGAAGAGCTTATTGCCCAAGAGTTGCTGGACAAGAAAGAATCAGACAGCAAGCTACGAGTGTACTCAGGTCCGCTTGGGACGGTGACAACTGTCTTATTCCTTATTTGGTCGGTATTTCAAGTGTATGCAAATACCATCGGGATCATCGATGCGATGTCGCTGAGGACCTGGCACCTCCTGTTTCTCATGCTCTTCACGTTTCTCTTGTTCCCAACCTATCCGTCCGAAAACAGAAAACGCACGCTTCCCCCTGTCTGGGATATCGTATTGCTTGCAATACTCGGCGCAAGCTTTGCCTATCTCTTGAAAAATTACATACCGGTTGCCAAACGAGGCGGATATTTGGTCAATCCCGACCTTTGGATTGCAGGCATCATCATGGTGCTCATCTTTGAAGCCGGGCGACGGGCTTGTAAAAACCTTGCCATCCTTGGATTGATATTCCTGCTCTACAACTTTTTCGGCAAGTGGATTCCCGGAGATCTCGGTCATGTCGGATTCAGCGTCAAACGAGTACTCAACCACATGATTTGGGGCAGTCAGGGGATTTTTGGTGTTGGTATTGGGGTGAGCGCCACCTACATTTTCCTGTTCGTCCTCTTCGGGGCTTACTTGAAATACAGCGGTTTCAGCCAATTCATCAACGACATTTCCCTTACGTTGGTAGGAAGGACGACGGGTGGACCTGCAAAAGTCGCCGTGTTGGCCAGTGCCCTTTTGGGCATGATCAACGGATCGGCCATAGCCAATGTCGCTACAACGGGTACGATCACCATCCCCATGATGAAGAAAACCGGCTATAAGAAGGAGTTTGCAGCCGCAGTTGAGGCTGTAGCTTCCACCGGCGGGCAGTTTGCACCACCCATCATGGGTGCCGTAGGCTTTGTCATGGCCGAGTTCATGGGAGTAAGCTACACAAAAGTCCTGCTTGCTGCCTGCATTCCTGCATTTCTGTATTATGTCACCCTCCTGTTTGCGGTTCACTTTGAAGCAAAGAGACTCGGCCTCTCCGGCTTGAGCAAAGAAAACATACCCAACGCCATGGTGGTTCTGAAAAAACAGGGACATCTGATTATTCCCTTGGTAGTCCTTATCGGCTTGCTCAGCTTTGGATTCACCCCCCTGTTTGGTGCCGTAGTTGCAATATTCGCCACCGTTGGAGCCTCATGGCTCCGCAAGGAAACAAGAATGACGTGGTCTGTCATTGTACAAGCCACAGTCGAAGGTGCGCGTTCAGCCGTAGCAGTGGGCATGAGCTGTGCAATCATCGGCGTAATCATTGGAACGGTGTCCCTGACAGGCTTGGGTTTGAGTTTTGGATACATCATCCTCAGGGTCGTCGGGGAAGGCCAGTTGTACCTGGGCGGCCTGATGGTCATGCTTATGAGCATCGTCCTCGGCATGGGCGTTCCCGGGGTTGCAGCGTATGTCATCGTTTCGACAGTCTCCGTTCCCGTCCTGATCCAGGCCGGAGCAATTCCCATGGCTGCCCATATGTTCTGCCTCATCTATGCATGCCTGTCCAACATAACTCCTCCTGTGGCGATGAGCAGTTACGTAGCAAGCGGCATCGCCGGCTCCGACCAGACAAAGACCAGCCTCATTGCTGTGAAACTCGGGCTCACCGGGTTCATCCTTCCCTTCTTCTTCTTGGACAATCCCATCCTCTTGTTGGGAAGTACGGAAGGCGTTCCCCTGCTCACAACCCTGAGGGCCCTGCTTACCTCTTCAATCGGGGTCATCGCCCTTTCTTCAGGCCTGCAGGGGTACCTGCTGCGCAAGCTGAATCTTATTGAACGCCTGGTCATGGTTGCAGCCGGCCTATTGTTCATCGAAACCGGCCTCGTTACCGACTTGGCAGCAATCTTGCTCGTAGGAGTCATTTTGACTTTCCAATATTTGCAGAAGAGATCACAACCCAAGGAGAGAATCGCATGAAAAAGTATGGAGTAGTATTGTTGATTATCACCCTGCTCGTCCCGAGCCTGCTGTTTGCAGCAGGAGTTAAGGAGGAAGGAGCAGCACAGCCTGTCAAGAAAACAGTCATCAACTTCCCGACCGCTGCAACGACAGGGGCTGTGTACCCCCTTGGGTCGGCAATGGCCAACCTGTGGAATACCAAGCTTGACAACGTCAGGGCCAGCGCCCAAGCCAGTGCTGGAGGAATCGCCAACCTCAACATGATCGCCGATGGTGAAGCCCAGTTGGGGGTTGCCGTTACGTCCATCATGTACGAATCCTTTCACGGCATCGGAGCCTTCGAAGGAAGGCCCAACCCCAACCTCAGGGTTATGATCGGCTTGTATGCCAATCCCAACCAGGTGGTAGTCACCCAGAACAGCGGCATCAATTCTCTTGCAGATTTGAGCGGCAAGCGCTTCGCATCCGGTGCCCCGGGATCGACGACGGAAGTGGAGACCAGCCTGCACCTCAAGACCAGTGGAGTCAACTATCCTGATGGATTGAGAGTCCAGTATGTCGGATTCACCGAAGCAATCGACCTGATGCGCAACAAGCAGCTGGACGGGGCTTGGATCATGGCCGGCATTCCCAATGCCGCGGTTACCGAGATGCTCTCAACAGCCGGCGGCAAACTGCTCAGCCTCGACATGGACCTGATCAAGAAGCTGCAAGAGGCCTATCCTTGGTACGGCGCCTACACCATTCCCGCCAATACCTATCCCGGCCAGACATCCGATGTGCTGACTTCGGCGATCAAGATCACCGTCTGCACCGATGCCCGTGTCGATGCCGATGTTGTGTATGACATGACCAAGACGTTCTGGGAGAACTTCGAGGAATTGAAAGCCACCCAGGCTCCCTTGAAGCAGGTCAATCCCAAGGAAGCAGTCAAGGATTTGGCAGGGCTTCCCTTGCACGAGGGTGCTGCACGGTACTACCGTGAAATTGGGTTGCTGTAAGCTTTACCAACTTTTCAAGCCAGGGTTGTTTCAATCCTGGCTCTTTTTTGCCCCAACAAGGCAAGGCAGCCCTGCATATCCAGTTCTCCTTGCAACACAAGGGGATACAATGCAGCAAGCACTGCCTCATCAAACAGCGCTGAAAAACCCTTTTTCCCGAGAAACGACCTGACAAAAGGATGCTGGGGTCTAAAGACCAAGTCCTCAGCCGTCCCATCCTGCACGATGCGCCCGTCATGAATGAGCACGATTCTTGTTCCCAGACGGAACGCTTCATGAATGTCGTGGGTGACAAAGAGGATTGTCTGGCCAAGTTTCCGGTGGATGTTCTTCAGCTGGTCCTGCAGCTGGGTGCGGGTCTGCTCATCCACAGCACCAAACGGTTCATCCATAAGAATAATGGAAGGATTTGCAGCCAATGCACGAGCCACTCCCACCCGCTGCTTCTGCCCTCCGCTGAGCTGTCGGGGGTAGCGCATCAACAATTCCTGCTTTAAATCGACCAACTCGACCAGCTGAGAGGCCCGCTCTCTTCGCTGCTCTGCGTCCACTCCCTGCAACTTCAACACGTAGCTGATGTTCTCCCATACACGCATGTGCGGAAACAAACCGACCTGCTGGATGGCGTATCCGATCGAACGCCTAAGCTCCTCAATGTTGTAGTCACTGAGCTTTTTCCCATGGATGCGCAGATACCCTGTATCAAAATCGAGCAGCTTGTTGACCAGCTTGAGCAAGGTGGTCTTACCACAGCCTGATTGGCCGAGCAGAACCACAAGTTCTCCTTCCTCGATGGCCAGGTTTATATCACTGAGAACCACCTCTTCGGGGGTATAGGACTTGCTGATGTGCTCAAACTCGATTGCATACCCCATCAGAGCAAACCTTTTTGCTTGAGGAACACCTTGGCAACAACCTTGGGATCCTGCTTTTCAATCTCAACCTGGTAGTTGAGAGCGATCATCTCCTCGTTGCTGATCTTGCCGGTCAGTTTTTCCAAAACCTGCTCCAACTCGGGGTGCTGTTTGAGCTGCTCGTTACGAACTATGGTTGCAGCATGATAGCTGGTAAAGCAGGAACGATCATCATCCAATACCACAACCGGCTCTTCCTTGAGCCTTCCATCGGTGGAGAACACGGTAATGACATCGACGCCTTCGCTTCTGACTGCCTCATAGCGCAGTCCGATATCAATCTCTTTGATAACCTTGAAGGTAAGACCATACGCCTTGGTCAATCCAACAAACCCGTCCTCACGCTCCAGAAAATCAGGGTTTGCCGCAAACACAAGCTTGTCGCTCACCTTTGTCAGATCGGAAACGGTTCTTAGGTTGTACTGCCGGGCCACCTGCTCGGCTACCGCCACCCCGTAGGTGTTGTTGAAACCGTACAAGCCGCTCCAATGCAGCTGCATCTGCGTGTAATACGCTTCCTTGACCTTCTGGTACAGAACATTGGCATCCTGGATGGGAGCCTGTTTCAGCACAAACAACCAGCCGGTTCCCGTATACTCGGGATAGAGATCAATCTCACCCTTGAGCAAGGCAGGATGAATGTTCGAGGTACCGCCCCCGATACCCAAACTCTGCTTGACCGTCAAGTCGGTGTGCTCCTCGATCAGGAGGGTGAGCATCTCTGCCAGAATAAACTGCTCGGTCACCGGCTTGCTTGCAATGACTATCTCTTGGTCGGTCTTCTTGGCACAACCGGCAAAGAGAAAGAAAACCATGAAACAACAGAGCGTGATGTTACGCATGAGACTCCTCCTCACCCAGATATCGCTTTCGCACCCCTTTTTCCAACACTTCCAATATCAGGTCGGTGATAATGGCAAACAGGGCTATCAAGAGACTGCCTGCAATGGTCATCTCAGGGAAGTTGGTGGAAATTCCCCGCCAGATGGCCCTCCCCAAGCCCCCCGCCCCGATGAAGGATGCGATGCCGCCGAGGGCGATGGTCATGACCACCATGGTGCGGAAGCCGCTGAAAATGATGGGAAGCGCCAGCGGCAGCCTGATGTTCCACAAAAGTTGCCAGGCCGTGGTTCCCATTCCCACTGCAGCTTCGAGGACATCGGGACTCACTTCCTTGAGCCCTGTATACGTATTACGGACCATAGGAAGCAGCCCATACAGCACGATTGCTATGACAGCGCTCTTCAAGCCGATGCCGGATATGGAGACTAGGATTCCAAACAGTGCAATGGAGGGTATGGTGTAGAGGAAGCTGGTCAGACGCAGAACGATGGCTGCCAGGAACACATGCTTGGTCATGACTATACCCAGGCCCAGCCCCGCCACGGTGATGATGAGCACGCAGATAAGTGTAATGACGATATGCTGACCCATCAGCTCCAAAAAAAAGGGGAAACGCTGAACATAGAGCGCCATGATTCTGCCAAGCATTGCACATCCTTCTTCTTGGTAATTCTACCACCACCCAAGCCATCCTTCCAGTAAAACAACTTGACCCCGGGCAATCTGGTGTGCATCCTACAAGCATGCAACATAGATTCTTCGATGAACTTGGATTCTCGGATCGGCAACGATCGGACATTGAGCAAGCAGGGCTGCAGCTTCGTGACAACGAGCAGCATGCAAGACTGAAGGAACGACTTCAGAAGGCAATCGCCGGACGGGACAAACAAACAGCAGGGGAGCTACTCTTTTCCGGCATGCAAACCTTCGGCCCTTGGTATCCCTTGCTCCTCATCCACAGTTGTTATGACCAGGTCTGCATGCTCTATGATGAGCTCTGTATTGAACAAGCCATCCGAATGGACACGCTCAAGGACATCAGGCTCTGGACACAAACCTATGCCGATTCCCATGACCAAGAGACCGGTTTGACCCAGGTTTTTTGGGTCGCCCGCCATGTGTGTGCAAGAATCCTGAGGCTTGGGAGGCTGCAGTTTGAGCCTGCATGCCTCAAGGCCCCATTTCGCATCTATCGGGTGCAAGGGAGCACCAAGCTCGTCACTGTAGCGGAAGCAGGCCTTGCCTGTGACGCAGGCGGGTATTGCACCGATGAAGAGAATGCCGCTTTCACCACGACCCTTGTGGAGGATGGGCTTGTCCTGCAAGCACATGTGGTGGACGACAGGCTTGGAAATGCATCAGCAAAGCCAACCCTGTTTGATAAAGCTGCGTTGCACACGCTCGCTGACTCCACTACTGAGGTATTGCATCTGCACATACCAGCCGGTGAACGGCTCAGCAGAGATGCAGTGGATGCGTCGCTCGAGCTGGCAAAAGCTTACTTTCCTGAGCATCGAGTGGTAGCCTGCACCTCTTGGTTGCTCGACCCGGCCTTATCGCAGGTTGCAGATGCAGAGAGCAATATTGTCCAGTTCATGGAGCGTTTCTCCAAATTCCCCGTCCCCTTCCAGACACCGCAGTTGTTCGAGCGGGTTTTTAGCTTCACCGCCACCAGGGAGGAAATCCCGCACTGGAAAACGGTTACGACACTGCAAAGCGCTGTACAAAGAGCGCTTTCCGAGGGAGTCACCTTTCGCACCATGGGAGGATATCTCTTGCTCGAATAGCCGATCCAACCATATACTAGACATATACGGAAATGTGTCGCTATTCATCATCATGGGTTGCTTCATAAGGTCGGCATATGAGAAGGACTTCAGTGTCACTGGCATTGGTCTTTTTTGCAGTAGTATGTTGTGTAGGGTCAGCTTCGTGCGAGCTCGAAGGCGCTATAGAGCAGGAGTCATCGTTGGGTGGAGATGATACAAAGATTTTTCCTGATGGAGAGCCTGGGCCGGAGAACTCAATGTTCCTGATGCACTCCCAATACACCAACGAATCGACGGCAACCATCTATTTCAGGACACTTGCATCCCTTGAGGCCGATTCCTTTACCGTTGAATGCTCAACCGATGGTATCACCTTTCAGGACTTTCTGCTCCAAGGCCAAGTCCTCACGGTCACAACCCAGGATGCCGTCGGTATCGATGTGGTTCTTACTGAAAGTCTGTATTTCCGGTTGAGAATACATGGCGGCCCATTCGATGGGGAGCACTCCAACACGATGTATGCATGGTATGCCTCACAGGGAGGCTATCTACACCGTTGGTCGCGGATTACCGCAATGCACCCTACCGGGGTGAGCGCACCTCAAGCCGGACACAGCATCGAAGTCGAGGTGGAAATCAGGGATTATGTGAGTGCAACTGATTTTTCTCTCAATCCCGTCCTGCCCGATGCAATTGGATCTTGGAGATGGTACCGGGTCAAACCACTTGATTTTGATGATAAGACCCTGATATCGGGAGCCTCAACACAATCCTATACGACCACGCAGGATGACAAAGAACACCTCATCATGGTTGAAGCGCAAGGTGATAATACCGACTTCTTCGGCTTGGTTCGCATCATGTCGGTCGAGCCGGTTCAATGACCCTTCAGATACCCGCACACCTTCCCTATCGCCACAGACTCTTCCCGGATGCAGTCCGGCTCAAGGTTGCTTGGATTCTTGCATGAAGATTCGGCAAGCTTCCGTTTCGCACCCGCAAAGTTGCCCACCATCACCCGTCTCATGATGCCCCTCACATCCAAATCGGTTCCTTGGCTGCAGGAAGGATGCTCGCACAGCTGACAGCGTCTCGCTGCCTGCACTATTGCACGCTGGTCAGGCTCAACTGAAGCATACAATTGATCACCGGTGAAGGGAGCTTGTACCAGGTGGACGTACTCTTTCCTTGAGCTGTCATACACAAACGGCTTTAGACCGCGTTGGGAGAGTACTGCATTCGCAGCAGCGATGCCGCTGGTGGTGACGGTGGGCGTTCCGGTACCCATCATCGTCGACTCACCACAACAGAACAGGGTAGGCCAAGCGGTCCTGATGTGTTGGCGCTTGAACATATGGTTTCCAAGCTTCTGTTTCGGACCGGCCACCGCACCACCGTTCTTCAAGGTGAACCGTTCAATGGTTCTGGGGGTTGCAAGCTCCGCATGCCTGAGCTTCTCCCTGATCGTGGGAAACCGTTTTGCAAGCACACCAAGCAACCGCTCAATCTCCTGTTTTTTCCTTTGCTGATATTGTTTTTCATCAAGGCCGAACCAATCACCGAAGGAAGGTCCGATGGCAAGGATGATGTGCTCATCATCTGCACAGATGGTTCTGTCATCGACGCTGGGGATGTAGGCAGTTACTTCTTCCTCATCCAGGGCGTCAGGCCGACCGACCAGCATCTCCACAGCAAGCGTACCATCATCGACAACTTCCTTGTCGACCAGCGTATACAAGACTACACTTGGATAAGTCGGCTCCTGCTTCTCTGCCCAGCTTCGCATCTGCTCGGAGGTTTTATTGTGCGGCAGCAACTTCCCGTAGAGGTTCCAGACAGTACCACTGTAGATGATTTGGTCCGCTGTATGTACCGTTCCATCATCGAGCAGCACCCCGCTGGGTTTTTCTTGATCGAAAAGGATCGAGACAACTTCATGTTCTGCAATCATCATCGAACCGTTTTGCTCGATTACTTTCTCCAGTGCTCCGGTCAAGTAGAGCGTCGAGCCTGCCGGATAGTAGCTGCCACCGACATGGTTGTCGACAAACATCACCGATGCAAGAATCGCCGGGCTCTCTTGTACCGTTGCATAACAGTAGGTCGAGGTGAGCTTGTCAAAGAACTTGAAAATGGCCTTATCGGTAAAATACTTGGAAAGCAGCGCCTCTGCGCTGATATTCAAATAGGAAAGAAACCGAATATACGAAAGAGGATGGCGCACCAAGGATTTGAGAGCTGCCTTCTTGTCCACTTCGTCAGGGGTGGTATAGGAGGGATTCTCCACCATGACATGCTCATACATGCTCTGCATGTCCGCATAGAAACGCGACAGGTTCTCCCGTTGGCCTGGAAACAGCGCGGCCACTTCATCAATAAAGCGGGGAATATCAGGGAAAAATCTCACAATCCTGCCATCGTAATGGACACAATAGAGCAACTCATGCTGAATCATGGTAATCGGCTCCTCAAGGCAATTGAAGAGGAACCGATGGGCATTGAACCCCTTCTCCCCCCAGCCGAACAGCATGGACGAGCCTTGGTCGAAGATCGCATCGAAGCGCTTGAAGGCTCCGCAACTTCCACCCGGGCAGTAAGCCTTATCGATCACCCCCACGTTCAGGTTCCGTTTTGCCAACAAGGCCGCAGCGCTCAGTCCGCTCAGACCGGCACCGATTACCAACACATCAAAATGCATCACACCCTCCGTTGTTCAATACGACTCATTTGCCAAGACGGCAGCACAAAATTCTTTCAATCGCTTTGCATCCTGCTCCAAGGTATCCTTTGACGGGTTCACAAAGGAAATCTCACCCCGCACATGACCATCGGTCTTGATTTTCTTCATGGTGGAAAAACACTTGGAAACATCACCACCGCTGCAATCGGCGATGAGATACAGATCCTTTTGCGGGAATGCTGCTTGTTTCAGGTACGAATACATAGGAGCGCTCACGCCTCCGGCCCAAACCGGGGTGGCAAGCAGCACGACCTCGTACTTGCCCAGGTCGGGAAGCGGTTCCTTGAATGCAATCCGCCGATGAAAAACAGCATCCCTGCCTGCAATGAAAAACTTTGCAAAGCCCTTGGTGGGATAGTGGTTGCGGGCTTGCAATGCATACACGTCACAATGCAACAGCTGCTCCAGCTGCTCGGCTAGAAACCGGGTATGCCCCTCAAGTGAATAATAAATAAGAATGCGTTCCATACAACGCCTCCAGTCATGTGATTGAGTGTATCACGCCCGCTTCAAGCCATCCATCAGAGAATGCCGGACTTGCAACAATAAAGTGAAGCAGATATAACGAATGCATGCAAACCATGATCCCCCATCTCATTGACTCCCATTTCCACCTTCGTTCCATGCAGAGAAAAGGCATGGAAATCGAACCAATTCTTGCTGCCATGCAAGAGTTTTCCATGGAAGGCATCGAAATCGGGCTGGACTGCGGCGACCTGGCCGAAAGAACAGCCATGCTCGAGCCGTACCCCTTCATACAGCTCAGTGCAGGGATCGGGCCGTGGGGGGCGCAAGACTCGCTTGAAGAGCAGCTTGCAGTATTGGAAGACCAGCTTTCGAAGCATGATGTGGCAGCAATTGGGGAAATCGGGCTGGACAACTACCACAAGTATGGAACAGTCGAAAACCAGGAGTACCTTCTACAGAGGCAGATCAAGCTCGCCAATACGATGGGCAAACCCGTTATTTTCCACAACAGGGAAGCAGATGAGCAGTTCATCTCCCTGCTTGGGCGTACCACATTTGCAAAGCGGGGCATTTTTCACTGCTATCAGGGAAGCAGGGAGCTTGCCCGCCTGGCAATCGAGCAGGGATTTTATCTCTCTTTCGCCGGACCTTTGACATACAAGGCGAACAAGAGCATGCAGGACCTGTTTGCAAGCCTGCCGATCGAGCACATCCTTTTGGAGACGGACAGCCCCTATCTCAGTCCCGTTCCGGTGCGGGGGAAGCCCAACACACCGCTCTTCATGCACCATATCTATGCATACGCGGCAGAGTTGAGAGGTATATCGCTTGAGACATTGGTTTTGCAGGTCAAAGCCAACTTCCACGCATTTCTCGGCCGGTGAACAGCCGCTTTTCGACAACGATGTCCTCAGTTTCGGATTCAAGCAATTGCATGAAGGCTTGACAAAGATCCTCTGCGACCACCCCATACAGGTTTGCGGGAGGTATTACATTCCGAAAGGAAGCTTCGACCGTCCAAAGAAGCGTGTCTTTCCCCGCTAACGGCAACGCCCATGCTCCAAGACTCGGTGCATAGAGGTGAATGATGGGGTTGGTTTGCAGCGTCTGCCCTATCCGCTGGGCAAATTGCTCGTCGCTCTCTGATTCTTCTTTCGTCACTATCAAGTCTGTTGGGAATCTTTTCGGCAAGGAGTGAGCATCGGAGCTGCGGATATAGAGGGCTTCACGCTTTGTGGTGTCGAGAGCTTCCTGCCAAATACGCTCATCGGACTGAGTGAGTATCATCCGGTCGAACAAAGGTCCTTCTTGGTTTGCCTGACCCATGCCGACAAAGACGACCTCTTCACCCACCCTCTCGAAATCGCACAACGCCTGGGTGATGGGCGGAGAGCATATCACGTACCCTTTCTTTTTCTCCAACAGCATGTCCAGTGTTCGAGCATCAATATCCGCTTGCACGGTGAGCGCATGCAGCCGGTACCCTTTTGCAAGCATGCAAAGAGAGAGGCCGGGTTGTTGCAGGGAATACACATTCGCATGATACGTTGCATCGGTGAGAAACCAGAGTGCGGGAAGCTGCAAAACAACCCCGAATGGTGTTGCACACAGCAACATGGCAAGAAGATATGGCAACAGAACAAATGGTTTCATTGCATAGAATGTAGCAGGCCGGTCTTCTGCGGTCAAGAAACGGCTGGATACAGGTTGACCAGTTCCCGCAGTTTGGATACATTTGTACTGAATTGAACTTTCCATCGAACAAGGAGCAACCTATGACATCCTATAAGGAACTCGGTCTGGTGAATACCAGAGACATGTTTGCAAAAGCAGTCAAGGGCGGTTATGCCATTCCTGCCTATAATTTCAACAATATGGAACAGCTGCAGGCTATCATCCAGGCATGCGTCGCCACCAAGAGTCCCGTTATTCTTCAGGTCTCCAAGGGTGCCCGCGACTACGCCAACATCAATCTGCTCAGGAACATGGCCCGCGGCGCCGGCGAGTATGCCAAGGAACTTGGATGCGAAATTCCCATCGTCCTGCACCTCGACCACGGTGACAGCTTTGAAACCTGCAAAGAGTGCATCGACAACGGATTCAGCTCCGTCATGATCGATGGATCGCACTTCCCCTATGAAGAGAACGTTGCACTGACCAAGAGAGTCGTTGAATATGCCCATGCACACGATGTCACCGTTGAGGGCGAACTCGGGGTGCTGGCCGGCATCGAGGATGAAGTCAGCAGCGCCGTAAGCCACTACACCAAGCCCGAGGAAGTCGTCGACTTCGTCTCCCGCACCGGTGTCGACTCACTGGCAATTTCCATTGGAACCAGCCATGGCGCAAACAAGTTCGTACCTTCGCAGTGCACCCGCAATGCAGAGGGCGTGCTCATCCCCCCTCCGCTGCGCTTCGACATTCTTGAGGAAATCGAGAAACGTCTGCCCGGCTTCCCCATCGTTTTGCACGGCTCTTCCTCCGTCCCTGTAGAATATGTGAATATGATTCTGCAGTACGGCGGCAAGCTCAAGGACAGCGTAGGCATTCCCGAGGAACAGCTTCGCAGGGCAGCCAAGAGTGCCGTTTGCAAGATCAACATCGACAGCGACGGCAGACTTGCCATGACTGCAGTCATCCGCAAGGTGCTTGCAGAGAAACCCGGTGAATTCGATCCCCGCAAGTACCTCGGACCGGCCCGTGAAGAGCTGAAGAAGATGTACATGCACAAGAACATCAACGTCCTGGGGTCAGCCAATCAGGCATGATTCCCGTCTCTCGGACAGAGGCCGCCGGAAGCAGTTCCAGCGGCCTTTTTTCATTGGCACAAGGATAGATACTTTGACACGTCCCTATTGCTTGTGATATATTGTGTTCCGTCGGCCTTTTAGGCTGGGAAAAGCTCACACACAGTGGTTTTCACCGAAAACACAAGGAGATCGATTGGCTACGAAGGATTTGAGGATCAATAGACAGATCCGCGCAAGAGAAGTGTTCGTCATTGATGCAGATGGAAATCAGAAAGGCATCATGAGCGTGTATGACGCCGTCATGCTTGCAGAGAGTGCAGGATTGGATTTGGTGGAAGTTTCCCCCAACGCAAACCCTCCCGTTTGCAAGGTCCTCGACTTCGGAAAATACCGGTATGAGCAGGAAAAGCGGCTCAGGGATGCCAAGAAGAACCAGAGTGTCATCAAAATGAAGGAAATCCGGATGCAGCCCAAGATCGAGAAGCACGATCTTGAGACAAAGTCCAAATTCATCGGTGAATTCCTCGCTGAAGGAAACAAGGTCAAGGTAAGCATCCGCTTCCGCGGTCGCGAGCTGGCACACACCGAACTTGGTAAGGTGGTTTTGGACAAGATACTTGCCCAGCTTACTGAAAATGGTGTAGGCTTCAATCTTGACCGAGACGCCTTGATGGAAGGCAAGATGATGAGTATGATCGTCAGCCCTGCCAAAACGAGTCCTGCCTCAGCCAAGAAAGACAATTAGCAACAGTATCCCGCATGGGATGTTGAATATGCTGCTCCAAGGGGATCTTGTTCCTTGCGAGCGCAAGATGGAAGGTGCACTACAATGCCCAAGATGAAAACAAGAAGGTCCGCTGCAAAGCGGTTCCGCGTCACTGGAACTGGCAAGGTCCGCTATAAGAAGCAGGGACTCCGCCACATTCTCACCAAGAAGAGCAGCAAGCGCAAGGGTAACCTCCGTGCTTCTGGAATCCTCGAAGATATGGAAGCAAAGAGAGCCAAATCCATGCTTCCGTACGCATAAGGGGGGTGGGCGATGCCAAGAGCAGTTGACGGAACGAAACGTAAGGACAGAAGGAAGAAGATTCTTGAACTGGCGAAGGGCTATTACGGCCGCAGAAGCACGAACAACCGCATTGCAAAAGATGCTGTTGCCAAGGCAGGCCAGTACGCATATCGCGGTCGCAAGGAGCGCAAGCGGGATTTCCGCAAGCTCTGGATTGCAAGAATCAGCGCAGCCGTGCAGGCGGAGGGTTTGAACTACTCTCAGTTCATGCATGGAATGAAGCTTGCCAACATCGAGATCAACAGAAAGGCCCTCTCCAATATGGCTATTGAAGACCAGGCTACTTTCTCCGCTCTCGTTGCTCAGGTAAAGGATACCTTGAGCAAATAAGCCAAGGTAGCTCGTCTAGACGTTTGAAGGAGGAACCATGTCAGTTGTTGATACCGTAAAAATGCTCGAACTGCGAACCAAGAAGGCAGCAGGATTGATCGCAATGCTCCGCAAGGAGAAAGCCGAACTTCAAGAAAAGTTCGATTTGGTACATGCACACAACGCTGAACTTGAGGAGTATGTTGAAAGTTTCACTTCCAGCAACAAGCTGCTCGAAGAAAGCATTGCCAATGCCATGGAAAATCTTTCCACCATCGAAGGGCTGGATGACGTCCAACTTTTTGATGATGCAGCACTTGATTTGGAAGCCGCCGAGGGATTCACCAGTGGAGATGCTTTCTCTGATGAGGAAGTCGACCTGGATGCACTCTTGGAGGATTCTCCCTCTCTTTAAGCTGAAGCATTAAGTCTGGACACTGTCCGTGAACGGGGCCGCAAGGTCCCGTTTTCTTTTCCTGAACCCCCTTTCCCAAAGCTCTTTCTTATTGTACGATAGAAGTACGGCAGGCAACTGCCTCGATATTTGACAAGTTTCCTGCGGTGTGCGCCTGGAGCCACAGTCTCTTGGCTCAACTAACACAAACGGGTAGCGGTATAGCTGATTTGCATTGATCCAACTCCTTCGGGGTTAAATGGAACAGAATCTTCAGCGTAACTA
>JAAZAT010000288.1 GCA_012514185.1 Spirochaetales bacterium
CTGTGATTTGTTCATAAGCCTCTCTAAATTAATTCGTTCAAACTATGAATTAATTCTGAAGCACATTTTTACTTCTGTCAATTGTTTTTTTATGAAACTTTCTCGCTTGCATGTTTCTGGGTGTACGCATAGGAACAAACCATTGAAGTCAGAGGACTTACCAACACCAATCCTATACAGCCGATAAGGGTGTGCAGGATTTCTGAAGCCACGCTTTGGGAGTTGAGAATGCTCATCAGCGGGGTTCCTTGGGCCATGTACACCATCATGATGGTCAGGTAGCTGCCGAGATAGGCAAGCAGCAAGGTGGTGGTTTGACTGCCCACCACCGATTGGCCGATGTGCATGCCGCTGGCAAACAGCTGTCTGCGTGTTACTTGTGGATTATGCAGATGTACCTCGTCCAAGGCTGCACTGATGTCGATGGCCAAATCGAGTATGGCACCGCTGCAGGAAAGGTAGATGGCCGCTTGCAGCAGCTTGGTCAGATTGACCTGCTCGAACCCGGCAAACAACAGGGATTCCGACCAGCTCATCACCGCCCCATGGATGGAAAAGTATGAGGTGCCGGCCATGGCAAGCAGGCAGGTGACCAGCGAGCACAGCAAGGAGCTTGCAATGGCGCAGTAGGCTTTTCTGGTGAGGCCGGCAACCAGAAGCAGACAGGAGACGGTCAAGACCGCCCCTACCAGCAGGGCGACGAATATCGGCTCATACCCTTTCAGGCAGAGCGGAATAAGAATCTTCCAGATCAAGAGGAAGGCAAGGGTGAAGGAGAGCAGGGTCCGCAGCCCTTTCCTTCCTGAGACCAACACGAGCAGCAGGGCGAAGAGTCCAAGCAGCTGCAACTCCTTGGAAACACGGTAGAGGCTTACCATGTTGGCAAAGATGATTTCTCCGTCTTCAGCCCGCTCCACCAACACCCAGGCCAAATCGCCTTCCTGATAGACGGTATCGAATTCCATCTTGCCTCCCAGCAAGTTGACAGCATCGATTTCCTTCTGCTTATAGGGAGATGAGAGCAGGCGGACGGTGACCACCTGCTCTCCCATGTTCACGACCCCTTTCTTGAAGAGATTGGAGTTGTTCACTGCAACGACGCGGGCTTTTGTTCCCAAGGCGTTGCTGTAAAGTTCCCGTTCAAAACCGGTGGGGATTACAAACAAGATAAGAGCAAGAATGAGCAATCCAACGATCAGAATACGTTCACGAACGGCCAACGTTATTTTCATCACAGGTTCCTTTACAAAACTCTCCCCCCGGTTGGAGGGAGAGGAGGAGAAGAGGTTCTTGTCTTGGTTATACAACGCCGGTCAGCTGCTTCAGCTTGTCATAGACTTCGGTGTTGTCGTAGGATCCACTGAAGAGCTCGCTGCCGCTGCCGTATGCGTATACGCCGACCGGAGTTCCGGTGTGGGAGTAACTGGTCCAACCGATACCTGCCTTGTTGTTGAGAATATGGGTCAGTGTGACAGAGAACGGATTGTATCCACCATACAGCAGGTAGGCTTGGTCGCTGCCATCGCGCTGTTTTGCGGGAAGCATCGCCTGCTTGAAGGCTGCTTCCAGCTTTGCGTATTCAAGATCGGAGAGGACCAAGGCCTTGTTTGCAGTGCTCTTGCCGGGGGCGACCAGACCAAAATCAGCTTCAACCAGAGCGAGCGCCTGGTTGAATCCCATAGTGGGATTCGCTTGCTGCAGCTTGGTGAACTTCTCATCAAAGGCGACGTAGGAAAGCTTCTGGTTGTACAGGATGTCCAAGGCGGTATTGTAACCAGTACCGGCATAGCCGATGGTCATGCCGCCGGTCTCGTGGTCTCCGGTGACAACGATCAAGGTCTCTTCGGGATGTGCCTTTGCAAAGTCGAGGGCTACCGCAATTGCCTGATCGAAGGCAAGCAGGTCGTAGATTTCCGCTGCAGCGTCGTTGGCATGGCAGGCCCAGTCGATTTTTCCCGACTCAACCATCATGAAGAAGCCTTCGGGATTGTTCAGTACATCGATGCCCTTCTGGACAAACTGTGCAAGGCTTACATCGTTTTCGTTCATATCCATCGCATAGGGCATGGAACCGCTGTCCTGAAGCCTCGGGTTCTGGGCGTACACCTTGCCGCTTGCCGAGGTGAGGTTGAGAATCTGACTCTTGCTGTCGGTAACCAGATAACCGGCTTCCAGAAGCAGGTTGTAAATACTCTTCCTTCCCCCGTCATCCGGCTTGCTGATCGCCCCGCCGCCAAAGTAATCGAAGCCGCTGGCAACCATCTGGACGCCGATGTCGTAATAGCTGTTTCTGGACGGCACATGGGCATAATAGGCGGCGGGAGTGGCGTGATTGAGGGTAACCGTAGAAACCAAACCAACTTTCCACCCCTTCTGCTGCTTTACCTGTTCGGCAATGGTCTTGCCCACCATCTGCTTGTCGATCCCGAGCCCGATGGTGCCGCTGTGGGTCTTGTACCCGCTTGAGAGCGACGTGGCCGTGGATGCCGAGTCGGGACAGAAGGAGGTTGCATCAAAGGTGGTCTGCAGTCCGACTACCGGGAACTCGGTGAAGGTCAGCGGCTTCAGCGAGAGATTGCCCTTCTCATTGCTGCCTTTCAGTATTTGTGCTGCGTTGATCTGCACATGGCTCATACCGTCTCCAATGAACATGAAGACGTACTTGGGCTTGGCCTGTGTCTCAATCGACACTGCCGTTGCGCCCTGATTCTCCCCTACTGCTTGTGCCGTAAGGCCTGCCAAAACCGCTGCAAGGAGCAACAGCACCATCATCAATCGTTTTTTCATGATTTCCTCCAACAAACTAACTGGATGGCCATACGATGGAGTACGATTGCTAGCATTTTGCGAGCAATTGGTAAGAAATTATGCAGAAAAGCATGAGCCTCGGCACTGGCACCTCCGCTGCCAGGCTGCTACCATAGGATTATGTATGAGTTTCCTCCGTTGAACAAACGCACAAGAAAACGGGAGTTTTCCCTGTATGGCGATCAAGAGCGCTCAGCTGTTGTGTATTATTGGCTCTTCAGCAGGAAAGGCTTTCGAGAACTCGATACCCTCTGCCTTGGCTTGGATGGCAGGCAAAGCCATGGTTGGCAATCGATGGGCATCGCCCATTATCTGGGCCTCGATGAAACGCATCACGGCTTTTTTGAAGGCGCCCTGCCTTCCTATGCCTTGAACACCTTGCTTGCCCACCAACGGGAGGATCAGTCCTTCGCCCTGCTTTATTGTTATCTTCGTGACTGGTTCATCGCCCATCCGCAGTCAGGAAACCTTACTGAGGAACTGGTCAAGGAGAAGGACCCGGATTACCATACCGACCATGTCGAGGCTTCCTACTGGATACGGGAGACGCTTTTGGCCAAGGCTCCGCAGGCAAGCATCGATCAGAAACTTTTGAGTCTTCTTTCGGTCAACACCTCCGACCAGACGATAAAAC
>JAAZAT010000012.1 GCA_012514185.1 Spirochaetales bacterium
ACATCAACGAGGAGCTTGAGCAGGCCTCGTCCGACATACTCCGGGCCTGGGAAAAGGAGGCCCGCAAGGCCCGGAAAGCCGGTTACCACGGATTCTAGGAGGAGGAAAAAATCATTTACGGGCTACACAGAACCCTGAGAAGAGAAAAAAAGGCAACCAGTGTCTATTCATTGACAGTAAAACATCCACTTGTCATCATAGTACAACTATGAGCTTCTTTCTTTTTCGCAAACGCAGCAAAGCCCCTTCGCTTGCTCCTGAACAGCAGGAGCATAGAAGGCAGAAAATCGAGACCCTGAAAGCAGGACGGCTTGCTGCGCTCGCTCTCTCGTTCACCAACGACCTCATTGAGAAATACGGTCCCCGTCTCTGTGGAAGCGAGGCAGCCAAGCAGGCAGCACAGCAGATCAAGGCAGCGTATGAGCCTTTCTGCGACCATAGTGAAGCCGAGACGGTGCACATCGATACCTCGTTTCATTCCTTTCCCCTGCAGCTTGCCTTGTATCTCTACCCCGCCATCCTGATGCTTCTTTTGATAGGATTGCCTTACCTTGGCCTCTTGCTGTTTCTTGCCTACCTCTGGTATGCGGCCAGAACGTTGTATTTCTATAAACCCATTGGAAAGCTGAGCAAGCCAAACGTAGAAGGCGTGAATGTGCATGCCGTCCTTGAACCGCAAGGGGAAATACGGCACACCCTGCTCTTTACCTCCCACCATGACAGCGCACCGCTTTTTCGCTACAACAAGCTCGATCGAATCTCGTATGCCAAGAAAGTGGCTCTGCCGATCCTGCTTTTTTCCCTCTCCGGCTTGTTCAATGCCATGCACTCGATCACTGAATTGCTGGAAGGCAGGCTCTTTGCATTCTCGCTTCCTCCCCTTGGCATGGGAATCATCGGCCTGCTTTTGTTATTCGCGACGCCGTTGCTGTTGCCCCTGAAAAATTTCTACCTGCAGGAGGGCTCCCCGGGGGCGGGGGATAATTTGGTATCGGTGGCAATGACAGTACAGCTTGCCAGGTACTTTCATTGGAAGAAGAGCTGCAATGCCCCCCTCTTTCATACACGCCTGGTCTTCTGCTCCTTCGACGGGGAGGAGAGCGGACTGCAGGGTTCGAAAGCATGGTATGAGAAGCATGAAGAAGCGATGGACGGAGGGCTCGTATTGAACTTCGATGCCGTCTATCATGCAGACAAGCTCACCTTCCTTGAACGTGACATCAACGGGACGCAGATGCTTTCCAGCCGCCTGGCCCGCCGTTGTGTGCAGATCGCCAAAGACATGGGGTATGAAGCGGTTAGCGAGTCGATTCCCCGGCTTGCAGGAGGAACCGATGCAGGGCGTGCTAGTCTTGCAGGATTGGAGGCAACCACACTCACCTCGGTTGCATGGGACGATCGAACCAAGCCGTCGGTCTACCATACAACCCAGGACGTAGTCTCGGCAATCGACGCCAAGGCGGTGGAGATGGCCTTGTCTATAGCCATACGCCTGGTGGAGCTTGTCGACTCCGACCGCTTATGGGAGGTTGATGAAAAGCAGGGAAAAGTAGAGAAAGATGGTGAGAGTGAAGAACCGAAGCTGGTTTTCACCAAACTTACCCATCGATAGGATTGAGCGTGCAGCTTCCGTTGGAAAGGTTGTAAATGGTTGATGAACACGAGGCAAACGAAGATGTGGGAAGGCTTCCCGTCAACGTCACCTCGACGGTAAACTCTTCTGAATCGATGGCCGCCTGAGCCTCGAGCAATTGTTTCTTGATTGGCTCATAGAGGTGATAGGGCATCGATATATGAAATGCTGTCTTATCGATCAAAGCTTCGGTCTTGATGATTTTCAATACTTCCTTGACGCTGTCCGCATATGCTTTCACCAAGCCGCCGGTGCCGAGCAGCGTACCGCCGAAGTACCGGACGACAAGAACCAGGATATTGGTAACACCGCTTCCCTTCAGTACTTCCAAAGCGGGTCTTCCGGCGGTATTCTTCGGCTCATGGTCGTCACTGTAGCTGTACAGATCTCCCTTTGGTCCCAACACAGCGGCATGCACGACATGGTTGGCGCCCGGATGCTGTGAGCGGGTATGGTTTACTGCTTCCTTGATGTGGGACAGGTCGGACAGCGGACATGCAATGGCGATGAAGCGTGATTTCTTCACCTCGATCTCGCAACTCGCTTGTTCCAAGAGTATCTGCATCCTACCACCTATGTCCGAAATAGTTGTCCCATGAAGAAGGTGCACACGAAGTAAGCGCCTCGGCCCTTTCATCCAACAACGATTTCTCCTCTTCGTCAAGTTCAAGATGGGAAGTGCAAAGCAGCTGCTTCAGCTGCTCTTCGTTCCTCGATCCTGCCACAATGGTGGAAAAACCTTGGCTTCTTGCCCAAAGGAGAGCGAGTTGGGCGCTTGTACAACCTTTGCGATCGGCAAGGCGGGAAAGCAAATCCAGAAGATTACGATACTGCTCATAAGCCTCAGGCTGATACACATAGAGGTTCTTTCGCCCGTCCTGTGGAGGGCTCGGATGGCTGGAGCCCAATAGGCCAAGACCCAGTGGGCTGTACCCGACCAACGTCAATCCATGGTCGCGGGCATAGCTGCGGTATTGGTCCATCGAGCGTACCCAGAGAAGCGAGCAGGGGATTTGCAGGACCGTGATGGGGAGGTCTTCCCATTCAGCCAGATAGGAGAGCGGGATGTTGCAGGCTCCCACCTCTCTGACCAATCCTTCCTCGATGAGAGAGCAGGCGGCCCTCATGATGGGTTTCAGTGCAAGCCTGCTGCTCGGCCAGTGGAGATAGAGAATATCCAAGTAGTCGGTCTTGAGGCGGTCAAGGCTCTTCTGAACATCGATGCGGACCAGCTCCGGCGTTTTGGGCATGAACTTGGAAGCTAATTGCAACGTCTCTCTTGGATGCAAGAACGAAGAGAGCAGTTGTTCACTCAAGCCGTTTCCGTAGGAAGGAGCTGTGTCGAAGTGGCGGATGCCGCTCTTGAGGGCGAGCTTCAGGACCGCACGACTTGCTTTTTGGTCCTGATCGATCCAAAACCCATGGGATGGTCCGAACTGCCAGGTGCCCAAGCCCAGCTCACTCTTGTTCATCGTCCTCTTCAAATACGACGTTCTTGTCCACCATGGTCTGGCCGTCGAAGATGAAGAACCCTTCAAACTTCTTTCCCTCCAATGCGCTTGGCAGCCAGTGGAGGTCGTCCTCCCACATCTTGTCGTAGGGGATTTCGCTGACAGGGCACCAGAAAGGACGGGCCTCTTCGGTCTCCTGCATCTCTCCGGTGTAGGTATCTGCAAAGTAGACATACCCGCGTTCACTCAGACCGTCGCGGAATTGGAAGTTGAGCTTTCCTACCAGTTTGAGGTTGTCCACTTCCAGATGGGTCTCTTCCTTGAATTCCCGCTTTGCAGCCTCCAAGGCGGTTTCAGTCTCCTCGATATGACCTCCGGGGGCGTTGACCAGACCCCGTCCCAGTCCTGTCTTCTTGTCGATCAAGAGGACTTGGTCATCCTTGAAGAGGTAGGTGATCACACAAACTTCCTTCGGTTCCCACAGGTCCCAATCGATCTGGTCGACTGACCGGGCATCCTTGTCTGTATCGACAACCACAGGCACCTCAAGGGTTTTTACCTTCTTCTCTTCCTCTTTGGACGCTTGTTCGGGGTGAGCTTCGTTGTAGCAGCTTTGGCAGAGATTGTCGTCGTGGCCGATGATGTGATTGAAATCCAGCCGCTTGTTGCATGAGGCGCAATGGAGGCGGAAGGGAAGTGCCTTTGCCCTGAACACATACAAGAGGACTATGCAGACGGCCAGCACAAGCCACGCCCAGTTGTGGTTCAAATCCCTTGCCAGAATCGTCACCACCCCTACTTCAAAAAGAAGAAGGATGGAGGCAAGGTAGATGGTTGCGAACCGCTTTTTCGTGGTTCCCGGAATTTTTCGTTGGGCAAAATTGAGCAAAAGGATGGCAATCAAAGCCCAGGTATAGTATTGTTCGATGGTTTGAAGAATCATGGTGCTAGGGTATAGCGTGCTCCTTCCTTCGTCAAGCTTGGGATGCTATTGTCGTTGCTTGCACACCCTTTTTGGAGTAAGCTTGCAGTAGTACCAGATGCTTTGGAGGTTGCCAATGAAACAACAAGATGATATCGCCAAGTATATTGACCACACGGTGCTCGCTGCCACTGCGACTCGCGACAAGATTGAACAGATTTGCAAAGAAGCCGACCAGTATTCGTTCGCGTCGGTTTGTGTAAACAGTTGTTGGGTTGCTTTGTGCGCCAAGCTCTTGGAAAAGAGCGAGGTGAAAGTATGCACCGTGGTTGGATTCCCGTTGGGCGCCATGTCCAGTGAGAGCAAGGCCTATGAGGCCAAGAAAGCCGTATTGGCAGGTGCTGATGAGGTTGATATGGTCATCAACATCGGCTACCTGAAGAACCATGATGATGATTTGGTGCAGGATGACATTGCCATGGTGAAGGCAGCCTGCGGCAAAGCCGCATTGAAAGTAATCATCGAAACCTGCCTGCTCACCGATGAAGAAAAGGTTCGAGCCTGCAGGCTCGCCAAAGCAAGCGGTGCAGACTTTGTAAAGACTTCCACCGGGTTCTCCACCGGAGGTGCCACGGTAGAGGACATTAAGCTGATGAGAAAGGCAGTCGGCCCTGAACTGGGTGTAAAAGCTTCCGGAGGTGTCCGCACCTATGCCGATGCCCGTGCCATGATCGATGCAGGGGCCACCCGGATCGGGGCTTCGGCTGGTATTGCCATCGTAGAGGGGCAGCATGGGGCGAATTGAGCAGAAAAGCGGGGGAACGGATTTTCTCAAGAGCCTAGGCTTTCCTACCTTGGATGTCCATGATACGTTCTCCCATTTTGATTTTACCCTTCCCGGACGCCGGGTCCTGCTGATAGGGCCCATGGGGTCCGGGAAAACAGAATTTGCAGCCCGAGTCTGGAGGGATGCCGCCATTGCCCAGAAGAAGGGTGAGCGGGTCAAAAAGTTGACCAGCAGCGGAGAAGTCGACCGGAGAAAGGTGTTCTTCATCCGTTCTGAAATCGATGGTGCGCGCTTTACCGAGTATCCTGAGGATGCTCTCTGCTATCGCAACGGCTACGTAAGTTGCGGTCGGAATATCGCCAAGATTCGGGACTCTTTCGGGCTGGAACAGGTGTTGGCCGATAATCCCACGATCGGTACGTTCATCATTGATGAGGCGTCCTTCTTTGACGAGCGATTGGCGTATGTGGTGCGCAACCACAGCTATGAGCGGGGAGTCATGTTCATATTCCCCACCCTGATCCTCAATTTCAGGCGGGACTTGTTCAACTCCACCGCCCGCCTGATGCTGGACATCGCCACCGATGTCATTCCTCTTACAGCCTATTGCGAACACTCCGATTGCATCAATGATGCATTTTACACCTATCGGTATTATCAGGTGGATGGCAAGGAGTGCCCTGCTCTCTACTTCGATCCCCTGATCATCGTCGGCGGGGATTCCCACAAGGACAGCTCCTTGGAGCCCAATTACGCCGCCAGATGCGACGAGCATCACTATCTGCCTGGCAAGGAGTATACCTTCTTCCATCTCAAACCGCTCGGAGAGATGGCCGCCCGCGGGGAGGAGAAGCCCCTGCTTGCCGAGCTTTCCGCCTTGAAGCATGACATCGAGCATTCAATGCTGTATCAGAACTTTTGCGAGCGATACAAAGGCAAACAGGACGAGCAGATTTTCTTCAACGCGCTCAAGCCGCAGAATATTGCAGAAAAAGCGCTTATTTTCCTGTTCAGTGAACAGAATTTGGTGCCCGAGGAGCTCTTGCTCCGCCTGGTCGCTAAATTGGACCTCGATACTGCCTATCTCTCCAAAGTGCTTGCAGACAACAAGCGCCCGGTCTCATTTGCCCAGCCCTTCTTGTTCTAGAAGGGCTGTAATGTACAAAAACATGTCACAAAAGAACCTTGAGCGCGACCAAGACATCCATCAGTATGTACGTAGGAGCGCCAGTGTCTCGCTGAGGGTGGAGACGGTCAAGTCCTCAAGCAGGGCGGGTACTTCGATGTTCCTCCTTGCAAGTTCGGAGAAGAGGAACTTCCAGTCGAGCACGCCTTGCCCTACAGTCAGGTCCCCGATCTTGAAGCCTTGTTCGTTGAGCCGGTAGTCTTTTACGTGGATTGCAGCAATCTTGGAGCCGAAGGCGTCGAGGGCGCTGGAAAAGAAGTCTTTCTGTGCCTCTAAGGAAGGTACTGAGCGACAACTTCCATCCTGTTCAGGAATGCCGATCCAGGGAACCAGGTTGACAGGGTCGTAGATGACTCTCAGGTGGGGTGTGTCGAACTTTTCCACCAAATCCGCCATACGTTTGATGGTGCTGATGGTGTGCTGTTTACTTACCGCCTCCACCCCGACGATGGCATCGTACTTGACTGCAGCCTCCAAAAGGCGCTCGATACTTCGATAGAAGACATCAAGCACCTTGGCCTCGGCGGTACCGTGGTTGTAGGAACAGTCGGGCGTCAGCGATCCTGTCTCTGTCCCGACCAGAGGACAACCGAGGAGCTTTGCATGCTTGAGGTGGTTTTCAAATCGACGCAGATGCTCGTCCCGTACCGCCTTGTCCGGATGTACTGGATTGATGTAGCAACCGAAGACACCGACGTAGGAGCCGTGTACGGCGAGTGCTTCCCTGATCGATACGATGAACTCTTGGGTGTATGCATCGGCATCAGGGGCCTGCTTGAGGACCTTCTTGAGGGCCAACTGAATGGGAACGGAGCTTCCGTACCTTCCGACCTCGACGGCGAGTTCCTCGATGGAGTTGAATGTGCCCAGGTCATGGGCTCTGAGTCCTATCTGTTTCATGGTTCGAATTGTAGGTGCTATAATCGGAAAAGTAAAGGAATGAGAGGAAAGCGAGATGAGAGAGTACACGTTGAGAAGCTTCGGTGCCGTCGGCGATGGCCTGAATAATGATGGTGAGGCCTTTGCCAAGACTTTTCAAAGTCTGGCCGATGGAGGAGTGCTCCACATCGAGGCGGGGACCTATCTTACCGGACCCTTGCATATCAGGGCCAAGAATCTGGTCATCGAGATGGAAAGAGGCGCTGTCATCCAATTCATCGATGATGAGGCTCTGTATAAGCCGGTCTACTCACGGTGGGAGGGGGTGAACTGTTATTGCATGCACCCATGCCTGCTCATTGAGGAGGCGGATGGACTTATCATCCGCGGCGAAGGAATCCTTGATGGAAACGGCCGTCGGTGGTGGGAAGCAGCGAATAGGAAGCGAAACACCCAGAAAGGGCCGGTATCGGTCTTGGAACACGAACTTGCACTCCTTAATCCCGGCTATGAGAGCCAGAGCGGAGGCGGAGGAGGGCGGCAGAGCCAGTTTTTGCGTCCTCCCTTGGTGCAGATCCTGCATAGCAACAATGTGAAACTTGAAGGGCTGACCCTTCAGAACAGTCCATTCTGGACGTTGCATCCGTTATACAGCACCAATGTGGTGTGCATGGACTTGAAGGTGCTCAATCCCAAGGATGCACCCAATACCGACGGCATCGACGTCGATTCCTGCCGGTTCGTCACCATCAAGGACTGCCTTGTGGATGTCGGTGATGATGGTATTGCACTGAAGAGCGGCAGCGGCCCCGATGGGGTTGCCACCAACATGCCTACCACCGATGTCCTCATCGAGGGATGCACCGTAAAGAGCGCCCACGGAGGGGCTGTCATCGGCA
>JAAZAT010000192.1 GCA_012514185.1 Spirochaetales bacterium
AGTCATGAGCAAGGCGCCAGCCACGCAGCCGACGGGTACGCCCGCAGCACCGGCAAGGTCGGGGTGTGCATCGCCACCAGCGGTCCGGGTGCGACCAATCTGGTAACGGGCATCGCCACCGCCTACATGGACAGCGTTCCCCTGGTGGCGATTACCGGGAATGTGACCACCCAGCTCTTGGGCAAGGACAGTTTCCAGGAAGTCGACATCACCGGCATCACCATGCCGATCACCAAGCACAACTTCATCGTCAAGAATGTTGCAGACTTGGCAAAGACGATTCGCAAGGCCTTCAAGATCGCCCAGGAGGGCCGGCAGGGTCCGGTTTTGATTGATGTGCCCAAGGACGTTACCGTTCATACCGCAGATTTTGTTCCCCAAGTCCCGGAGAAGCTTGAACCCAGGACCGAACGGCTGAGCGAGAAGAGCATGGAAACGGCCCTGGATTTGATCAAGCATGCCCAAAGGCCCATGTGCTATGTCGGAGGCGGGGTGATCAGGGCGAAAGCCAGTGAGGAGCTCTCCAGGTTCCTGGAGAATATCGACAGTCCCGCCTGCACCTCCTTGATGGGCTGCGGAGCGGTGAACTCGTACAGCCCCCGCTTTACCGGCCTGGTGGGGATGCATGGAACGAAAGTCTCGAACATGTGTGTTTCTTCCTGCGACCTTCTAGTGGTGATAGGAGCCCGGTTCAGCGACCGCGTAGTCAGCAAGGCAAGCAGCTTTGCCAAGAATGCCAAGATCATCCACATTGATGTCGATCCTGCTGAAATCGACAAGAACATCAAGACCTACTGCCATGTGGTCGGTGATGTGAAGGTGGTGCTGGATCAGCTGAACAAACGGATTGAGAAGCCGATGTTGCACCAAGGTTGGATGGAACAGGTGGCAGAGTACAAAAAGCGCTATCCGATTCGTGTGGACAGTGAAAGTGCTCGCAGCAAGGAGATCCTCAAGGCCCTGCAGTCGGTCCTTCCTCCCAATTTCTTCATCGTTACCGAGGTTGGGCAGCACCAGATGTGGGCCGCCCAGTTCCTCAAGCACGTACAGCCTGCTCACTTCCTTACCAGCGGAGGTTTGGGTACCATGGGCTACGGAACCGGGGCCTCCATCGGGGCTCAGGTCGGAAACCCGGAAAGCCGTGTGGTAAATGTGGCGGGGGACGGGTCGTTCAGGATGAACTGCAACGAGCTTGCAACCATCGCACGCTACCGTCTGCCGGTTATCATCCTCTTAATGAACAACCACACCCTGGGCATGGTCAGGCAGTGGCAGACGCTGTTCTTCGACAAGCACTACAGTGAAACTACCCTGGATACCGACATCAATTGGGTTGCCCTGGCATCAGCCTATGGCGTCAAGGGGATGCACATCCGAAAAGAAGATGACCCCAAGCCGATTCTCCAGGCTGCATTGGACATGGGAGAGGCTGTCGTCATCGACTGTGAGATCCCGGTGGACGACAAGGTCTATCCGATGGTGGCCCCGGGGGCTTCCATCGAGGACATGCTTGGCGTCGAGGAAGTGGGCGAGTACTGATAGAGGTAGTGTACGAAATCAAGGAATGAGACCTCGAGGGCAGCACAGATGCTTTGCATCGTCGGAAGCCTCGGGGTTCTCTTTCCCGATTCTATGTAATAGAGCTGGCTTCGCGAGAGGTCGGCTTTTTCTATGAGCTCTTCCTGGGTCATGTTCTGTG
>JAAZAT010000247.1 GCA_012514185.1 Spirochaetales bacterium
AATCCCCATGATTGTGATAGTATGCATAGCACTGGCGGAACGAGTCGCTATACGATAGGGGATACCAATGAAGATATTTCAGCAACTGCACCAGGATACCACCAGCAAAGCCCGTCTCGGTCTCTTGACGCTCGGCCACGGCCAGGTGGAAACCCCTGTTTTCATGCCTGTCGGCACCAATGGTACGGTCAAGGGCATGTTTCATGAGGATGTCGAGAAAATCGGGTATAATTTGATTCTCGGCAACACCTACCACCTGTATTTACGGCCTGGGCTCGAAGTTCTCTCCCAATTCGGGGGGTTGCACTCCTTCTCCAACTGGAGCGGAAACCTCTTGACCGACAGCGGGGGCTTTCAGGTATTCAGCCTCTCGGGACTCAGGAAGATCGGAGAGAAAGGCGTGACCTTCCAGAGCCATGTTGATGGATCGAAGCATATATTCACTCCAGAAAGTGTCGTCGACACCCAGAAAATCATCGGTTCTGACATAGCCATGTGCCTGGATGTATGCACGCCGCCGCAGATCGACCACCGTGCTGCGACCGAAGCGATGCATATCACCCATGCCTGGGCGAAACGAGCGTGGGAACATAGAATCCAACTGGGTGAATCGTTCAAAGGCAACCTGTTCGGCATCGTGCAGGGCAATTTTTATGAAGACCTGAGAAAACAGAGTGCGGAGTTCTTCAACGAGATGGATTTCCCCGGTATCGCAATCGGGGGACTCAGTGTAGGGGAGACTGCAGAGCAATTCGTACACTATCTGCAGTACACCGCAGATTTGGTCACCTCTGACAAGCCCAGGTATGTGATGGGCATCGGGAGTCCTGACTACATCCTTGAGGCTGTTGAGAACGGCATCGATATGTTCGACTGCGTCCTGGCGACCAGGATGGCCCGCAATGGTGCCGTATTCACCGATGACGGAGTCGTAACGCTGAAAAAGGCGATGCATAAGTTCGACCAGCGACCCATCGAGGAGGGATGCACCTGCCGTGCATGTACCCAGTACAGCCGTGCATACATGCACCATATGGTCAAGACCGGCGAGATGCTCGGGGGCATGCTTGCAACCGAACATAATCTTACGTATTTTTACCGCCTCATGCAGCAAGTCAGGCTGGCCATCAGGGAGAACAGATTTGCATCCTTCAAAAGAGACTACCTTGCACGATTCTACACAAAGTAGCAGCCCGGCAAGAAACAGCCTGTTGATCATGGTATGCACCTTGCTCAGCAGGCTGCTGGGCATTGTCAAGGCACGGGTGATCGGTTCGGTATTCGGAGCCACCAGCGTCGCCGATGTGATTAACTTCACCTTCAACATCCCCAACAACTTCCGCAAGCTCTTTGCCGAAGGTGCTGTCAATTCCGCCCTCATTCCTGCATTCTCAGCACTGTTGGGCAGAAACGAAAAGCAGCGTGCAATCCGTCTCTTTGCCCTCTTATGCACGTTCCAGAGCATCCTGCTCATTCCCCTGGTGGTGGTCTCATACTGCTATGGAGAGCCCTTGATCGCGTTTCTCAGCGACTTTGATGCCGATCAAATCCGCCTCGGGGGACAATTGCTGCCGTTCTTCATGGTCTACCTCGCCACCATCAGCCTGGCTTCCATATTCAACGGGGTATTGCAAGCACACCAGAATTTTCTGCATGCCTACCTCTCTCCCTTGTTCTTCTCCTTGTGCGTCATCTTCGGCGTTTGGTTTCTCTCAGGACGTTTCGGAGCGATGAGCATGGCGTATTCAGCTCTTGCAGGAGGGCTGTTGCAAGGCAGTTACTCCTACCTGATGGTCAGGCGGTACGGGTATCGGTTCAAACCGGCCCTGCGGCCCCGGAACACTCCTTTCAAGGAGGTTTTAGGTGCATGGGCCTTGGTTTCGCTTGGAATGGGGATGCAGATCGTAACCCAGATGGTGAGTTTCCTGTTCGCCTCGCAATTGGGCGAGGGGAGTGTGACAGCCTTCAGCAATTCAACGATTTTCTACCAGACACCGTATGGCATTTTCTTCAATGCAATCGCTGCAGTGAGCCTGCCTTTGATGAGCAGGGCCTCTGCAGCCGGCGAAGTGCCTGCACTGAAAACCTATACCCGCAACGCACTGCTCAGCCTGCTTGCCCTGTTGCTCCCCAGTTCCATACTCCTGTACTTCCTCAGCCGGGAGAGCGTCAGTGTGGTGCTGCAGACCGGAAACTATACCCTTGAGGATGCACACCTGACCGCCTTGGTACTCAGGCCGTATCTAATTTTCATGGTATTCAGCGCCTGGTACGCCCTGTTGTTGCGACTTGGATACAGTGCCAACCGCCATGCACTGATGACCCGCATCGTATTTTTGCAGAACCTGCTCGATATTCTTTTGATGTGGATATTCCTCAAACTTGGCATGGACATCGTTTCCCTGCCGCTTGCAAATGGAATCTCCTACGTCATTGGTGCTTGCATCCTGCTCTTTTTTCTCAGGGACCTCTACCCGCTGGCAAAGGATGCACAGTTTTTCAAGGGCATGCTCAGGATTATGCTTGCAAACGTCCCGATTCTTGCATTCTGTGTTTTCTACCACAGCCTAGGATTGACCTGGTATGAGAGAGGTTCGAATCTAGCAAGTCTGGCGTATCTTGCCCTTATCGGTGGGGCAGCCCTCTGCATGCTCCTGCTCTCCTACAAAGCAGCCCGCATCCCCTTGTTTTCACTCTTGCGCACCAAGAAGAAGGGCGGCGACCTGCAGGGCGATAACCTCATCAATCTTGACTGAGAGACGGTCGAACGTCACCAGTCCGTTGAGTTCCTGCTGGACATCGGAAAACTGGGTGTACACCGAAGCTGCAAGTCCTTTTTGCTTTGCCGGCACCACCTGGTCGGCGTACAGGTCGAAGAAAGCATCAGCGAATGCCTTGCGGTCGAAAAACTTTTTGTAACCGAAGATTTCTTCTTGATCATCATGTCCTTCTTCGCGATAGGCATACCCTCCGAACTCAGAGAGGATGACCACCCTGCCCAAGGGGTCGGGGGTGTGCCGGTAGGCTTTGAAGTAGACATGACGCGAACTGAAACCGCCGATTTTCTGGTCATACCATCCGCTCGTTGGATCGATGGTACGGCTTCCGTCCAGCGACCGGACCAAGCCCAGCATGCGCTGTGCATCGAACTGTCCCCAGCCTTCATTGAAGATCACCCACATCGCGATGCTCGTACAATTGTACAAGGTATGGATCATCTCCGTCAGCTGTGCCTCAAAATCCTTGCGATACTGCTCATCCTGACTGCCCAATAAATGATACAGAGAATCAGGGACGGTAAATCCCTTGAGAAAGAGCGGGCCGCTCATAATCGGCTGGAATGGCTTTCTTCCGCCGCTTACCATATCCTGCCAAACAAGCAGGCCGAGCCGGTCACAGTGATGGTACCAGCGCAGGTTTTCCACTTTGGCATGCTTGCGAACCATGTTGAAGCCAAGCTTCTTGATTAGCAGGATATCGTCAATCATAGCCTGGTCGGTGGGAGGCGTGTAGAGGCTGTACGGCCAGTAGCCCTGGTCGAGAATGCCGTGGTGGTAGTAGGGCTTGCCATTCAGGCACAGGGCGCCGTTCTCTACACCGAAGCTGCGTATTCCAATATAACTCTAACCACATCTTCACCTAGGGTTACAGTGAAAGGGTAGAGATACGGATCTTCAGGACTCCAGGGATGCACCTCGTCGACTTGGCAATGGAGTCTTTGGCCGCTCAGGCCTTTGACTTTTCGTTTCCCGTCGAGGTAGGAAACTACGACTTCCAAGCCGTCCTCGTCGGCTTGTACGGTTACATGCCAACACCGCTGCTCAAGGTTGCTTGCAAGAATCAAGCGCTTGATGTAATGCCGACTCACCTGTTCCAGCCATACACTTTGGTATATTCCGCTCTGTCCGCTGTAGAAAATCCCACCGGACAGGCGAGCTTGTTTTCCCCGGATGATGCTTTGACTGTCACAAGGGTCCTGAACTTGGACGATAAGCTCATTTTCTGATTTGACTGCTTCGCTGATATCAAAGGAAAAGGGAAGGTATCCACCGCGGTGGCTGCCGATGTACCGGCCGTTGAGATACACGATGCAGATGTGATCCACCGCCTCAAAGTGCAATATGGTTCGTTTCCCGACATCAAGAGGAACAGCAAACGTTCGTCGGTAGCTTATGGTCTGGTCGACACCAACGTGCTTCTCCAAAGCGGAAAGCTTGGTTTCCGGGGAGAAGGGCACCACGATTGCATAGGGATAGAGATCGGGAAGGCTCGCCTCGTCGCTGATGGCACAATCCCAAACGCCATTGAGGGAGAAGTAAGAGGAACGCACCATTTGCGGGCGGGGATACTCCGCCAGTACCTGATCGGTAGTGATTGGATAACGGTTTTGCATGCCATCATACTAGCATGGACACTATAAAGGCCCCAGTCTTTTTTTTGCGACCGGGGCCTTGCTTCATTTAAAAGTCCAGGACAGTGAGTTCCTTGACGGTGAAATCGTAATTCTGCTCGTTGAGCACAAACGCAAAGCGTTCACCCGTCTGATGGTTGAGCAACGCTCTTCCGAACGGAGCCGAGAGATTGATGATGTTCTCATCGGGGTTCGACTCCCACGGACCCATGATGGTATAGACGACCTCCTGCTCCTTGGCGTGGTCGTACAGGACAACCTTGGTGCCGAAGCCGATCTTGTCAGGGTCGACTTTGTCCTTGGTGATGACGGTAGCCCGGTCGATTTCTTCAGCAAGGCGGCGAAGTGTGTTGTTCAGGAGGCTTTGCTTCTCCTTGCCGTACTTGTACTCGCTGTTCTCCCGAAGGTCTCCCATCTCACGAGCCATTCCAATCTCACGGGCGACTTCCGGCAGCTCTACATGCTGGATGTACTCCAGCTCCTTCTTCTTGGCATCCAAGGAAGCCGCTGTGCAGAAGAGCCCGGTGGGAACAACCGATTCCTTATCGATGGGCATCACCTCGTCAAAGAACCTGAAGGAGGGGAATTTTTCGCTGATGGCATGCTTGACCTCAATCTTCTTGCCGCCGGGCAGGTCGAACACGTTTGCTACAAGACTGTAAATTTTCTGGGCGTGTTCTTCCTTTCCTTCCTCGATGTACTTGAAAATATCCTTCTCATCGAAGAGCAATCCCATCAAGGTCTTTGCGTTCTTGCGGTTCTCCTGTACATCCTTCTTGTTGTCGATGCAACGATTGGTGTAGTCGAGCAGCTGCAGTTTGGTGAAGAGCAACTGTTCTTCGCTGATCCCGGCCTTGGTCCACATCTTGGGTTCGCCATTCTTCAACAGATAGAGCAGGGTGTTGCCTTTCTCCTTGAAATTCTCGACGGCATCCTTATAGATTTTCACAAAATCATTGGTCTTTTTGTTCTGCCGATAGATGTCGGGGATGTATCCGGTCAGGTAATAGGGGAACAACTGTGCCAAAACCTTCGGCCAATTGCCGATTTCCTCCACTACATGGTCGATGAAACTCTTCTTCAGCTCGGGATCCTTGATGGAGGCAAAGCAAGCCTCGATATTGTCGGCTCTCTCATAGAGCAAGGAAAACGTCAGGCTCTCAGGCATGTTGATAAAATTCATGTTCTGTTTCTTCACCAAGTCTTCAAGCAACAAAAAGGAGCTGAAGGTGATGTCGGTGGCCGTTACAATCGGTTTGGGAGACCCATTCTCCTCAAGGAAGATATCCCTGAAGTATTTTACCATCTCGAAGAAGAAGTCGCTTTCAACATCACCCTTGCTTGCGATGAAATCCTTAAGACTCTTGATCTTGTCATAGAAGTCTTTCTCTCCCCTGAAGACAGAGAGCTGCTTCTCCTCGTAGCTGACGGGAGTGGACCGGAGC
>JAAZAT010000160.1 GCA_012514185.1 Spirochaetales bacterium
ATCCTGAAGTCGAACTGATTTTGCAGTATCGGATGCTCAACAAGCTGAAGACAACCTATATTGATAAACTGCCGCTGCAGATCAATGAGAAGACCCAAAGGATTCACCCCTCGTTCGCCCAGACCGGAACAGAAACCGGCCGGCTCTCCTGCAAGGACCCCAATCTGCAGAACATACCGGTCAGGACTGAAGAGGGCAGGAGAATCCGTTCAGCCTTTGTACCCAAAGCCGGCCACCTCTTCCTCTCCGCCGACTACTCCCAGATAGAGTTGGTGGTGCTGGCTCATATGGCCGACGACCCCGGCCTCAAAGGGGCGTTCGCAGCCGGCATCGACGTACACAGGTCCACTGCCAGCCTGATCTTCGATGTCCCTCTCGAGCAGGTGACAGCCGAGCAACGAAGAATCGCCAAGACGATCAACTTCGGGGTCATGTATGGCATGGGAACCCACAGCCTGGCGATGGACCTGAAGATTCCCCATTCCGAGGCGAAGCGGTTCATCGACCAGTACTTTGAACGGTATAGTGCGGTCCGCACATTTGTAGAAGAAACCAAAGCAACCTCCCAAAAAACAGGATCGGTCTCGACGTTGCTCGGCCATGTGCGCACCATCACGGAGATCAACAGCCGCAGTGCCGTGGAACGGGCGAAAGCCGAGCGTATATCCGTCAATACCGTCATCCAGGGAAGCGCCGCCGACATCATGAAACTCGCCATGCTTCGGGTCGATGCCATGCTCAAGGAGCAAAAGCTGGGTGCCCGCCTGTTGTTGCAGATTCATGACGAACTCATTTTTGAAGTCCCGGAAGCCGAAATTGAACAGACCAAGGCCGTCGTCAAGGAAGCGTTGGAACATGCAGTGAAACTCAGCGTGCCCTTGCGTACGAGCATCGAGGTAGGTTCCAACTGGGGGGATATCCACTGATGCTGGTGATTGGAATCACGGGGAAAGCCTGTGCAGGGAAGAACGCATACTCTTCGGTTTTTGCATCGTTCGGATTTCCCGTCGTAGATGTCGATACCTTGGGACATGCTGCGCTTGAGCAAGGCAAAGAAGCAATCGTCCACGCTTTTGGAAGCGACATCCTGACCAGCGGGGCCATCGACCGAAAGAAGTTGGGGGCCCTTGTGTTCTCAGATCCGAAAAAGCTCAAAGTGCTGGAAAGCATCTCCCATCCAAAGATGGTTGCGGCTTGCAAGCACTTGATCGAGCAGGCCAGGCAGCAGAACAAGGGGGCAATCATTCTCAATGCCGCGCTGCTGGGTCGAATGGGTTTGGCTGACCTTTGCGACCATATTGTGTTCATCCAGGCCCCGCTTTTGATCAGGTTCTTGAGGGCGAAACGCCGGGAGCGACTTTCCTGGAAGCGTTTTCTTGACCGTGAGCGTGCGCAGAAGGATATCAATGTTGCTTCCCTTGCAGGGAAAAAGCCGGTGAAGGTGTTGCACAATACCCGCTCAAGAACGTTAATTCATCGACAAGTTGCAACCTATTGTGCTACGATAGGATTACCGATTTCTCCACAGCTTTGAAATCGTGGCAATATGAGGGTTTGAAATGAGTAAAGCGGTTCGGATCAATATCCTGGTCATCACCATAGTGGTGACACTGTTTGTATTCGCAGGACTGTGGTTTATGCGTCCTGGTGTACCAAATGAGATCCTTGAGCAAGCAAGGCAGAGACAGTCCGTACCCTTGATGGAGGTTCAGCCACCAGTCAAAAAGCCCTCGGTTGAAGAAGTCTCGAACACCCAGGCCTTGACCAAGGAACTCCTTCCCGCCCTCAAACAAGAGTTGGAAGCGCCGCTTACGCAGTCCATCCGATCCCGGTTGCTTGCCGACCAGGCATTGGTTTCCGAGTTGTCCAAGGCTGTCCAGCCCTTGTTGACCGAAGAACTGCAATCACAACTGGGAGCCTTCCGTCAGGAGATGGAGCAGTCGATGCTTTCCAATCTTCAAGCCGTCAGGCAAAACCTGCAGGCTGAGGCGGTTGCCTATGGGACTCAAATACAATCGGACATGTCACTGGCGATTGCAAGCGACAAGGCAGAGTTGCTGAGCCTTCTGCCGCAGCTTGTTGATGCAAAGATCCCCCAGGTGGTGGAGCAGGTGGTCGCACAATTGGAGGCAAACAAGGAGAGCTATCTTGCAAGCCTGCGGGAGAGCATACCCCCGTCGTTGAGGGAGTCGGACTTGATCGCCTTGTATGACACCTATCGCGACCAGATCGTGCTCGACTTGGTGCCTGGTTTGCTGGACGGGATGGAGGCAACCGTAAGGGAAGAGGTGAATGCCTATGTTGCATCCATGCCCCTGGTACGGGTGCCTGCAGCACCTTCAGTACGACGACCTTCCATACAGGTGCAGGCGCAACCTGAGGCAGCGCCTGTCGCCCCGGTCGTTGAAATTGCACCGGAGGTGGTGCCGCCGCCAAGCGAGATTGAGACTGCTCCTGTTGTTCCCCTGCAAGAGCCTGCAGAGCCGATTGCCGAGCCTGTTCCCCTTCCGAGCGCCCCGGTTCCGGCAGCTGTAATAGTGCAGCCTGCAGAGCCGATAGTTGAGCCTGTTGTCCTTCCGAGTGCTCCGGTCCCGGCACCTGCTGTTGTGCAACCTGCAGCTCCTTCGATTCCCAAGACGGTGCAGACCACGGTGAAAGTCGAAGCTCCTCCGGTACCCAAGCAAGGCCAGCCCATCATCACGGTTCCTGTCTTCGAAGAGAAGGAGAAGGTGGTGTTCCTTGCTCCCGAGGAGTATGAGAAGCAGCGTCAAGAGATACGAAACAAGGCTATCGAGGATGTTCTGAAGAGGATTGCCCCATAGGATCGGGATAGGTTCTTGTTTCACCCTCTACGGTCCTGAAGGACCAGAGCCCGCACCCGGATTGTTCAGAGAGGTATCCTTGCATCAAGGGTACCTTTCCTCCTCCTTGGGGAAGGTCGATTGCATACACAGGCATGGCCAGTCCGCTCAGGCGCTTCCGGAGCTCGGCCTCGATCGCCAGCCCCTCCTTGAGGGGTACCCGAAAATGCGCCGTCCCCGATACCAAGTCGCCTTGGAAGAGGTAATAAGGCTTGATACGGTTGAAAACCAAGGTGTTGCACAGCTCTTCCAGGGTGGAGACCTCGTCATTCACTCCCTTCAGCAACACCGTCTGGTTCATCGCAGGAATTCCCCCATCAACAAAGAGCCTTACCGCCTCGATCGCCTTTTTTGTCAACTCACGCGGGTGGTTGAACTGGGTCATCAGATAAAACGGGGCGCTGTCGAACTGCTTGAGCATGGCGATCAAATCAGCTTTGATGCGCATCGGATAGGATGCAGGCATCCTGCTGCAGAGGCGGATGACCAAGTCGGGTCGCTTGTCCCGGAAGGCTCGGATCATCTTTTCAAGTGCTTTGTTTGAAAGGGTGAGAACATCGCCTCCGGTAAAGAGTATTTCTTTCACTTCCGGATGCATCTGAACATAGGCTGCCGCCTGCTCGATCTGTCTCTTGTCAGCCGGTCCTTGGAACGTGCCGGTAAAACGCCTGCGGAAGCAGTGGCGGCAATGGAGGGGGCAGACATCGGTTGTCAAGAATGCAACCCGGCTCTGATAGCGGTGAATGAGACGGTCGGTAACGCTGTGGTCGACTTCCGCCAGCGGGTCAAGCTGTTCTTCAAAAAGCACCTGTTGTTCCCGTCTGGTGGGAACAACCTGGCGGCGGATGGGGTCTTCGGGGTCGTCCTTGTCGATGAGGTCGAGAAAATAGCAGGGAATTTTCAGAGGCAGGGAGGTAGGATCGTCAGAGTCAAACAACCATTCATCCTCGGTGAGCACAAGATGGGTGCTCAACATTTCTTTGGATGTGATGATGGTCGACGGTCGGTGTTTGTGCATGACGAAGGTGTACCGTAAAGTCAGAATTTCGTCCAGAGCATGATGCAATGCTCATCATATTGTAACAATTTCATGATACACTGAAGCCAACTGCACGCACAAAAGGAGTTGTTCTATGGCCAAAGCACAGAAACGAGGTCTGAAGGGGTACTATCTGACCACCTTCCTCATCGGGCTCGGATTCTTCACCATGGGTTTGATGGATCCCCTGTATGACACCTATGTCCCGATTTTCCTTGCCCGCTTTGTCGAGTCCAAAGCGCTGATCGGCTCGATTATGACCTTTGACAATATGTTGGCCATCTTCCTCATCCCGGTGTTCAGCGCCATCAGCGATCGAACCCATACGAGAATCGGCAGAAGAATGCCGTTCATCATCATCTGCCTGCCGGTGACGGCTGTCGCCTTCGGCCTGATTCCCATCTCGGCTCTGTACAGCCTTTGGTTGCTCATCGTTCTGGTTTTTGTGCTCAACCTGTTCAAACAGGCTGTCAGAGGGCCCGTTGTGGCGCTTATGCCCGATATGATCCCTGGTGATCTGCGCAGTGAGGCAAACGGGGTGATCAACACCATGGGCGGCATTGCGACCATCGTAGGGACGGTTGGTCTTGCCCGGTTGATGGATGTTCCGATCAATCTGCCCGGACGGGGCCCGACCAAGGATATCCTGGCATTCCCGATTTCTTCGATCCTGGTTCTGCTCGCAGTCATCCTGCTCTTCTTCTTTGTGAAGGAGAAGAAGGCTGTCGACCATGAGCAGACCGAGAAGAAGGAGCCGATTTTATCTTCGTTGAAAGTCATTTTCAGTGAACAGGACAAGAGTGCCCTCTTCATCCTGTTTTCCCTGTTGTTCTGGTTCATCGGGTATCAGGGGATACTCCCGTTTGTCGGACTGTATTCGAAGGACATCCTGAAGACCAGCAGTGGAACGGCAAGCCTGGCTGCCGGCATGGTCGGCATCGCCTATGCCATCTTTGCCATACCCTCGGGCATTGTTGCCCATCGCATCGGGAGGAAGAAGACCATCCGCATCTCCCTTGCTGTTCTCGTGGTGCTTTTGGCAGGGATTTTCTTTCATGATCCGCTTACTTCACACCTCAGTGCGGCACTCCGCCAGTACACCTTCTGGGCGTTGCTGTTCTGCTTCGGCATTTTCTGGGTATCGGTGGTGACCAACAGCTTTCCCATGCTCTGGCAGATGTCGACCTATCAGACGGTGGGCATCTATACCGGCTTGTACTACTTCTTCAGCCAGTTGGCTTCGATCATCTCTCCCCCGATCACCGGAGCGTTCATCGATTTCTTTGGATTCAGGGCAATATTCCTCTATGGCTCGGTCTCCATGCTGGTTGCCTTCCTCTTGATGGGCAAGGTGACGCGTGGAGAGCCGGAGGATGATGCAACAGAGAACTAAAACGAAATGACACCCAGGTGCTCAAGTAGGATTTTCAGCCCTATGAGTATGAGCACCGCTCCGCCTGCAATGCCGGCTTTGCTTTGCAGGCGGTTGCCGAATCGGTTTCCGATTGCCACCGCCACCAGCGAAAGCAGGAAGGTGACAATTCCGATCAAGGATACGGATTGAAGGATATCGGTCTTGAGGAACGCCAGCGTTATGCCCACTGCAAGAGCATCGATGCTCGTGGCGATGGCAAGCAGCAGCAGTTCCTTCAGGTCGAGTCGATCGACAGTCTGAACAGGACAGGAGGGATCCTCGGTAAGGGAGTCATACAACATTTTTGAGCCGATGACAGCCAGCAGGATGAAGGCGATCCAGTGGTCGACAGAAGTAATGTACCGCTCGAACTGAATGCCCAGTGTCCATCCGAGGAGGGGCATCATTGCTTGAAAGAAGCCAAAGAAAAGTGCGATCACCAAGGCTTGTCCGTAGTTGATGCGCCTCATTCTCAATCCTTTGCACAAGGATACCGCAAAAGCATCCATGGCAAGACCGATGGCGACCAACAAGAGTTCTAGAATTCCCAAACCAGATTTCCCCCGCAACTCATAGGGCTGAGTATAGGAGGTTTTGCAGGCTAGGACAAGATTGGCGGAAGAAAACAAAAAAGTTTATGTTTGTTGGAAAACCAACATACGCTTCTTTGTGGATGCTCTACAGTACGGTTGAAAGCAAAGACAAGGAGTGAGAGAACGATGTTCAAGAATTTCAAAGTATCCGAGGTCCAAGTATTTGCAGACTTGGTCCAGTATCAAGATGGACAGGTGGTCAGCAAGACATTTGCCCAGGACAAGCATCACAGCCTCACGTTGTTTGCATTCGAAAAAGGCGAGGAGATCAGCACTCACGCAAGCGGCGGGGATGCACTGGTCATCGCATTGGATGGAGTAGGAGAAGTGACAATCGATGGAAAGAAATTCACGGTGAAAAGTGGAGAATCGATTCTCATGCCCAGCAACATCCCCCATGCAGTCTATGCACCAGAGCGTTTCAAGATGTTTCTGGTAGTCAGTTTCTAATATGAATTCATAAGGAGATTACAGATGGATACCAAAATGTTCTGTTTCCAGTGTCAGGAAACCGCCCGGAATTTCGGGTGCACCCAGGTAGGTGTTTGCGGCAAGCAGAGCGCAACCTCAAATTTGATGGATCTGATGATCTGGGTTACCAAGGGCCTCTGCCAGGTAACCACCAGACTCCGTGCCGAGGGAAAGCAGATTGACAAGGATGTGAATCACATTGTCACCTACAACCTCTTTCAGACCATCACCAATGCCAACTTTGATGATGACAAGGTAGTGGAACGCATTCTCCTTACCATTGCTGCAAAAGAGCGATTGCTTGCTGCGCTTGCTGACAAGAAGAATCTCAGTACTGCCGCCCTGTTCAACAAAACCGATGTTTCCACCTATGCAGAGCTTGCCAAGACAGTGGGAGTTCTCGCTGAGAGCAATGAGGATGTCCGCAGCCTCAAGGAGCTGATCACCTATGGTTTGAAAGGCATCTGTGCATATACCAAGCACGCCAACAACCTGATCAATGACAACGAAGAGCTGGATGCTTTCATCCAAAGCGCTCTCTCAGACCTGCTTGCAGAGAAGAGTGTCGATGAACTGGTGGCACTCACCCTGGAGACCGGCAAGTGGGGTGTTGCAGGCATGGCACTGCTCGATACCGCCAATACCAGCACCTATGGTCATCCCGAGATCACCAAGGTCAAGCTCGGAGTCGGCAAGAACCCCGGCATCCTGATCAGCGGTCACGACCTTCGCGACCTGGAGATGCTGCTCGAGCAGACACAGGGCACCGGAGTCGATGTCTATACCCACTCCGAGATGCTTCCCGCCCACTACTATCCCGCATTTAAGAAGTATCCCAACTTCTACGGCAACTACGGCAATGCCTGGTGGATGCAGAAGAAGGAGTTCGAGTCCTTCAACGGTCCGATCTTGATGACCACCAACTGCATCGTCCCCCCGGCCGAGTCCTACAAGAAGCGCCTGTTCACCACCGGGGCAACCGGTTATCCGGGTTGCAAGCATATCAGCGGGGTCATCGGCGAGCAGAAGGACTTCAGTGAGATCATCGCCTTGGCAAAGACTTGCCCGGCTCCGACCCAGATCGAGGACGGGGAGCTGGTCGGCGGGTTCGCCCACGAGCAGGTGTTCGCCCTGGCTGACAAGGTTGTCGATGCCGTGAAGAGCGGTGCGATCAAGAAGTTTGTGGTCATGGGTGGCTGTGACGGCCGTTCCAAGAGCAGGGATTACTACACCGAGTTTGCAAAGGCTCTGCCCAAGGATACTGTGATCCTCACCGCAGGCTGCGCAAAGTACAAGTACATCAAGCTCAACCTCGGTGACATCGGCGGCATCCCCCGCGTACTGGATGCCGGTCAGTGCAACGACTCCTACTCACTGGCCCTCATCGCCTTGAAGCTCAAGGAAGTCTTCGGCTTGGACGACATCAACGATCTGCCGATCGCTTACAATATCGCCTGGTACGAGCAAAAAGCCGTCATCGTCCTGCTTGCACTGCTCTACCTCGGAGTGAAGAACATCCATCTCGGACCCACACTGCCCGCATTCCTCTCTCCGAATGTAGCGAATGTGTTGGTTGAGAACTTCGGCATTGCCGGAATCAGCTCGGTTGAGGATGATCTGAAAGTCCTGGTTGGCTGATCGTTCGGCCTTTGTCATGAAGAAAGCTCCCCGCGTAGGGAGCTTTCTTCGTAATCGATGCATGGTGGTTGTTCTAGAAATACCAGCGCAGTGCAGCCCAGGCCAGGGAGTTGGAGGCATAGGTTCCAAACGTCCCGTCCTTGTCGCCTAGGAACAGATCCATACCGCCTTCCAAGAGCACGCCGTTGCCGAAGTTGTATGAGATTGAAGGGCGCAGAAGTGTATTCAGCGGCTCAAGTTCAAGGTAGGCGAATAATCTGAGAGTCAGCTGTTCGTCAAGGAACGTATCCTGCACCCGGAAGGTGAACGTGTGTGCAAACTCCTTGACTGGTTTCATCTGGGAAACCAGGGTATCGGTATGGTCATGGGTGTAGACCATCAGGTACTGGCTCGACCATTGGGCACCTGCCATGTTCCAATCAAGTCCGACCAAGGCCTGTATTTGGGAGTGCCTTTCAATGGTTATCGGAGGATTTTTGGATGGATCCAAACTGTTCATTGGTTTATCCAGGGCCAATGCGGCTTCTCCTCTCAGTACGAGACCTCCAAAGGCGGTATTGAAGCTGCCACCGACGAATGTATAACGCTCATACGCTTGGGAAATTTCTCGAGAAGTAGCGGTGGGTGCTGTTACCGAGCTCACTAACGGTTCATCGGTGAACACCGAGCCGCCATTGAGCTTCCAGCTTATTGCATTGCCGAAACGCCCGATGGAGAGGAAAACTTCACTGTTTTCAAGGCTTGCGTCAGGTATTGCCGGATCCGTAACGGTTACCGCGACTGTGGGTGGGAACGGGAAGCTTGGTGTTTGCGCCCACATGGAGTCGGGTTCGGGCAGGGAGGTGGGGATGAAATGAGTAACCCAGATTCCTTGCAGCGTATACGGTCCTGCATACGAGTCCACCTTGACAGCGGGCACCGCCTTGCGTATTTCGCTGAAGTCGGCAAGAATGAACGACCGCATGTCCCTCGGGCTTACCAAGTCGGTGATGAATGCCCCTTCGGCCTCTCCCCATATGACCTTTTGCTTTCCGATCCTTACGTCTGCATTTTCCAGATAGAAGTCAAAGTATGCTTCAGCGAGGTCGAGTTGGAGGGCTTTGTTTGGATTGCTGTATACCACCGGATGCAGGGTCAGTTGCCCCATATCAGTGGAATGTTCATAGAATGCATCCAGCGTCTGCTCATGCACCGGCATGTCCATGGTCTGTGTACGTACCGCTGCATAGTCGCGAACCATTCCCGTGAATGAACTGTTTGCTGCGATGGAGGATAGGCCTGCCGTCATCAGCACAAGGAAAACGAAAAATAGTTTCTGTTTGATTCTCATTTCTTACCCCCTTGGCCCGATTTTCATTTGACGTTCGGTGAAAAAGTTGTCATCGAAGTCGAGGTTGAATTCCACATCCTTCATCTGGATGCGGGTTGAAGTCTGTTTCTCCCAGTCTTTCATGGTCATATCGGTAATTACATAGATACCATCGATTTGCTCGAATGCCTCGATACTCAGCGTTTTTCCCAGCGTTCCGTCCCGCTTGTAAAACTCTTTCTTCAGGCCGAACCACTCGCCCTCGACCACCCATGAAAGGGTGCGGGGATAGTCTTCATTCCCTTTGGCGATGCTTTCCACAACGAGCGTGGAGGTTCCCTGCATCTGTTCTTTTCTGAGCACGGTATGGGAGTCCAAGGATGGATGGCGGCTTCCCATATCGTCATAGGTGAAGTCCGATCCCATGAACGAGTCGTTCTTGCTGTCCGATGCAATGCGCTTGACCCGCTTCAGTGCCGGCAGATAGATGTACTGTGCATCCGATCGCCCGTCTTCGTAACTGAGACTCAGAAAGCTGGTATTGCGTACATCGTTGGGGGAGAGGAAGAACATCAGCTTGCTCTCAACCCCCTCTGTGTCCATTCGATACTGGACGATGCTCCGCTCACGGACCGAGCCCCTGGCATTGGTCAAGGTCATGACCAGGTTGGCGCGCATGGTGTCACCGCTGTCGCGGTTGTACACTTCCCACATCACTTGCTCCCCGGTAAAATCGGCGGCAACCAAGGCAGACATTCCAAGTACTAGTACGATTACCAGGAAAACGGTTTGATAACATCTGTGTGTTCTCATGAAATACTCCTCATAGGGTTTTATTGATACGTTTGGAAAAGAGACGATTGCTGCGGTCGAGGCGGTGGATCAACACCACCAGGACGGTGAGCGTTGCGATGGCACTGGTAGCCATATTCAGGATGATCAGGGCTCCAACCTGCCTGTTGGGCGGGAATACGCTGAACAGCAGGATCGCAAAGCCTCCCATGACGGCGACGGCGTTGAAGACAATGGCCCGACCGGTATAGAGCAGCGTCTCCACCGTTGCCTCCTCAAGGCTCTTCCCTTCGAGGCGGGTGATGGTGTAGTGCTCAAGAAAGTGGATGGCATAATCGACTCCGATTCCTACCGCAATACTGGTTATCAGGGCAGTGGCGGAGCTGAGCGGAATGTTGAGTATTCCCATGACACCGAAGTTGACGATTGCAGTGATGGCGATGGGAACGGTTCCTGCAATGCCGATTCTCACATTGTGGAACAACAAGGCCAACAAGGCAAAGATGATGCCGAAGGAGATGATCAGGCTGATGATCTGTCCCTCGAGCAGCAGCTCGCTGAAGACAAAGGTCTTGTACCCGCTCCCTGCATATCCCACGTCGATGCTCAACTCACGGAAAGCTGGTTGATAGGAATCGATGATTGCAAGCACATCCTTGAGAACGGCAGAGCTGTCGCTCTTCAATTGGACCGTGATGTTTGCTTGGGAATATGTATAGTCAACTACCTGCTCGAGGGTTTCAGGGTCGCCGGAGAATTCGTACAACAGCAGGTATTGGCTGATGAGTTCCCGGGAATCGGGAATGCTGTAGCTGCCCGTCGCATGCTCCTCCATGACTTGGTTCATCTGCTTGATGAATGTTGCAAGGGAGAGCGAATTGCCGACAATGGGATTCGATTCCAGCTCACCCTGCATCCTGTCCATGGTTTGCAAAACCTGCGGATCCTTGAAGATTTCTTCCTCTTCAGAAGAGAGAATGATATTCAGGGTGGATGTGCCTCCGAACTTGGTATTCACATATTGGTCGGTCTCAACGATGGCACTGTCTTTCTCAAAGTTTGCCAGAAAACTTGTGTCGATCCAGACCTTGCTGGTTCCCCAGATGCCGACTACAAGAATGATAGCTGAAAGGACCAGTATGAATTTCGGCCTTTCACTGATCAGAGCGTTGAGCCTGGACATTGCCGAAGGTTTTGTGAGGTTTTGCACTTTCTCTTTGTACTTGGGAATACCCAGCAGGTGGATGGAGGCAGGAAACAAGAGCAGTGCCAGGATCATCTCGCCAAGTACGCCAATTGCTGCAAAGAGACCAAAATACCGGACAGGAAGCACTTGGCTGCTCATCAAGGAAACGAATCCGATGGCTGTGGTGAGAGCGGTCATGAAGATCGGCCTGATCATCGTCTGCACCGATTTTCTTGCAAGCTCATCCTTGCCGATCGTGGGAAATGCAACTATCAGGTGATGGATGGTGTTGTGCATATGGATGCCGTAGGCAACCCCGATCGCAATCAGCATGACCGGAATCATGGTGTCCACTGCGTAGATTGGTACGCCCAGAAGCGTCATGCTGCCAAAGGCAAGCAAGGTTCCGAAGAGCACGATGACCATGTTCAGGATCGTGTCCCTGACTGAGCGAAGCAAGAAGTAGAGGAGGAGAATCATGGTCAAGATCACCAAGGGGAACATGATCGACATGTCCTTCGGCCCCAATTCTGCAAGCGAGCCCTCGATGACCGGCCGGCCTGCGATTCTCAACTTCTGGGGGCCTTCCCATTGCCCGATCCAAGTTTGCAACTCTTTTTGCAGTGTTTTTGTATCTGCTTCCTCAACCAATTCGGCGATGATGAGCGTGGCTGTACCATCCCTGCTCACATTCCGGCCGTATATCATGGGATTTGCCTCAACATCGGCCTTAAGGTCAAGCAGGGCCTGCTCGCTTGTGTTCCCCGAGAAGAATGGCTCCACCTCCAAAAAACCGTCGGAACTCTGGATGTTGTCGGCGGTGGTCAGTGAGATCACCTGTTTGACCGCATCAAAGTCCTGTTCCAGGGCATTCGTCATTGCATCGATTTTTTCAATCGTGTTTTTCGAATAGATGCCTTGGGCATCCTCGAGAACTATCAGAATTGCATCACCGATGCCGAAAAGTTGCTCTGCATCATCACTTGCAATGAATGCGGGATGGGTTTTCGGCATGTACTCGGAAAGATCGGTTTCCAGGCTTGCAGAGTTGACGATCGAAACCACAAACACAATCGAAAGCAAAAGAATCAGGAGCAGCAAAGCGAAAGGCCGCTTCGCCAGCGATAAGATGAATTTCATGTATCCTCCAAATAGTTAACGTTTACTTACTTATTGTAGAAAGACTTGCCTTCTGTAAGTCTTCAGCTGCATCATGGGACACGGAACAGGGTGATGAGGCTGTTTGCAATGGGGGCTGCTTGGTTGGTGAGACTGGTTTGCGCACCTTGCAGGTGCCATCGTGAGACGGTCAGGCGGATGGAGCCGAACGTGATGACGGCGAGCTGCCGAGCTTCGATATCCGATCTGCAGGAACCGCTTTCAATCAGTTTTTGGAAAAACAGGACCAAGTGAGACAGGTTGCCCTCCATGAGGGTGAGTAAATCACCTCGCAGTTGGGGATCCACATTGAATGTTTCTTCTGCAAACAGCATGAGGGTGAAGGCTGTGTTGTGTTCCAACAGGGTGAAGAGTTCGGCGAGAAAGGTGTGAAGTGCCTCAAAGGAGGGAACCTCATTATTGAGCAACGTGGTGAAGTGAGGGGAGAGTATTGCATTGAGGTGGTCAAGAATGGCTTTGAGCAATTCGTGTTTGCTTTCAAAATGGCGGTAGACGGCCGCTTCACTGACACCGATTGCCGATGCCACATTCCTGATGGTGAGTTTCTGAATCCCTTCTGTTGCGGTGAGTTTGATGGCTGCTTCGATCAATTCCAACTGTCTTTGGGTCAGCATGTTCCACTCCTTTGCAAGTTAACGATGACTAACGTACTTGATTTTATCTCTTTTGGCAAGAGGAATCCTCCATTTATCCCATCAAATTCCTTGCCTCTCTGCGTGCTTGAGGGGATACTATGTCTATGGACAGAGCAAAAAGCATGGCAAACGCCAGTGAATTTCAGAGTGCAAAGGCTATTGTGGAGCGCTATCTCTCACTGCATGCAGACGGTTCGTACACCTACCGTCCCTACATGAAGAAAGGCATCTACCGCAGACGCGATTACCGGTATCATGCCGACCTGCAGCAGTTGCTGCCTTCTGCAAAGCTTGGGACCTTCTCCTACCTCTGGGGAACCTATGAAGCTGCTGATGCGATGACGCTCCGCTTCGCCCTCATTCCCTACGGGCCGGTGAAAATCTATGTGAACGGCGTCCTGGAAGCGGGCAGCGACATCTTCAGCGAACGATACCGCTCAAAACAAATCTTCGATCTTCCCATGAAAAAAGGAAGCAATGATGTGGTTTTAGTGTGCGAGAACACCAGCGGCGGGTTCGGCGGTGAGTTTGGTACCTGGGTGGGCAAGCTCGACTACTACTTTCTCATGCCCCCGATGTATCCCAGCATGGAAGGGGTTTGCTTTTCAGAGCCGCAGGAGATCTTGCTTGATAGTGTGAATGCCGATGCACTGAAAGGACTGTCCTGGCTGCCTGCTCTTCCCGATTTCTCCTCTGATACGCTCGACCTGAGAGAGGTCTTCCCCCACGCATCGGACGGCGAATGGGTGGTTGTAACAACATCCTTCATTGCACCAAAGCCTATGTGGTGCAAGCTCAACTGCACCGTCCGGCTGGCACTGGACGGCCAAGGTGTAAGCGGTTCGGTGGAAGTGCAGAGCGGCAGTCATACCCTGACGCTCCAAGCCAGGATAGGGGAGATTGTCCAGTTGTCCATTACCGATGCAAAACAAGGCGGCAGCCTACCCTTGGTGCATCCGCTTTTGGGGCCTGACTGTGCCTATCGGTTTGCCATTGCAGGGCCCTTTTCCGTCAGGCCCGACGGTTTTGCCATCCAGTTCACCAAGCCCTTTTCCACCACGAATGGACTGGATTTCTGGCATCTGGAGGGTGGTGATACCTATCTGAGAATGTACAATGACAATGCACTGTTCGGCCATTGGAACTATCCGTTGGGAGTCACCCTCTATGGTTTGGTGGAAACCGAACGCATGTTCAAGGATTTAGACCCCGAGTTGGCGGTACAGATCCATGCATATCTGAAACGACATATCCAGGTAAGCATCGATACCTATGAGTACGCGATGTGGGACAAGGATGCATTGGGTGGGGCGACAGCCGTCCATCACCTGATGACCAGCCTGGACAGCCTGGACGACTGCGGCAGTTTTGGCTCGACCTTGCTTGAAATAACCAAAGACCATGACATTACCGGCTATGAAGCCCTTATTGGGGCGGTGGGAGTGCATATCAGCAAAACCCAGCCTCGGCTAGCCGACGGGACCTTCTTCCGCACCGGCCTGATGCATGAATTCCACGAGAACACCATGTGGGTCGATGACTTGTATATGTCCGTTCCGTTCTTGTGCAGGTATGCTGCGTACCTTGGTAGTGATGAACCACTGGAGGATGCAGCCCGTCAATTCTTCGGTTTTGCCAAGTATCTGTATATGCAGAACCGGCAGTTGATGAGCCATGTTTACGACTTCGACCGCAATATTGCAACCGGCATCCCCTGGGGACGGGGGAACGGCTGGGCTCTCTTCAGTCTCTCGGAGCTTCTGTTGGTTCTCCCTCAGTCCCATCCGAAACGAGAAGCCCTTTTGGCTTTGTTCAGGAATCTGAGCAGCGGTTGTCTGAGGCTTCAGGACGAGACGGGGATGTTCCATCAGGTGCTCGATATGCAAGAGAGCTATCAGGAGAGCAGCTGTACAGCGATGTTTGCCTGTGCTTTTTCACGGGGGGTTCGCAACGGATGGTTTGAGGAGAGCGAGCCGTACAGGCAAGCGTGCATCAAAGCGTGCGAAGGTCTGAAAAAGATGGCCATCGATAGCGACGGCCATGTATGGGGCGTATGCCGGGGGTCTGAGTTCTCCTGCTCCAGGCACTATTACGCCGAGCAGCTTCTGAGTCGCCTCGACGATACCCACGGCATCGGGATCATCCTGCTCGCACTGTGCGAGCGGATGAAGCTCGACTAGCCCTTCAGCCCGGTGGTCACCAAGCCCTGCACGATATACTTCTGGAAGATCAGGAAAATGATGAGTACCGGAAGCAGGGTGAGGGTTCCCATGGCAAATATCGCCGACCAGTCGGTCGAGGTCATGGGGTCGCTGAACATGCGAAGAGCCAGGGAGACGGTGAACAGCCTGGGCTTGTTCAAGAAGAGCAGGGGTCCCAAAAAGTCGTCCCAGCGCCAGTAAAAGCTGAAAATGGTGCTGGTGATGACCGCAGGCTTGATCAGGGGAAAGAGGATCCGTGAGTAGATCATGAAGCGGTTGCAACCGTCGATCTTTGCAGAGTCATCCAATTCATAGGGAATCTGGCGGATGAACTGCACCATCAGGAAGATGAAGAAGGGCAGGCCTGCAAACTGGGGAATGATCAGGGGCTTGAAGCTGTTGATCCACCCGAGCTTATGGAAAATGATGAACTGCGGGACCATGACGACCTGATAGGGAATCATCATGGTCATGAACATGCATCCATACCAGAAGGAACGACCACGGAAGGGAACCCTGGCAAAGCCATAGGCCACCAGGGAGGAGGCGAGCACCGCTCCGATGGTGGAAAGTATGGTGTAGTAGAACGAATTGTAGAAGAAGGTGGAGAAGGTTACCGAGTTGTTGAACTTCCATCCCCTGACGTAGTTGTCAAACCGGAAGGTCTCAGGGATGAGGGAGCTGGAGTTGAATATCTCTGCATTATCCTTGAAGGAGTTGGAAACCATCCAGAGGATGGGGTAGAGCATGAGAAAGCCGAGCAGGATGACCACGATGTGGAAGGCTGTCTGGCCGAGGATGTGCTTGAGTTTGTAGTTGGTCATCTTACTTCCCCTCCTTCGCTTCATAGAAGACCCAGGAGCTGGATGTCTTGAATACGATGCCGGTCATCACGCCTATGATCAATACGAGTACCCAAGCCATGGCGCTGCTGTAGCCCATATTGTAGAACTTGAATGCACGTTGATAGAGGTAGAGGGCGTATACCAGCGTTGAGTTGAGCGGATCGCCCGAGCCGCCGGAGACCACGAAGGCCTGGGTGAAGACGGTAAAGCCGTTTATCAGCTGCATGACCAGGTTGAAGAAAAGAACCGGGGTGATTTGCGGGACGGTGATGTTGAGGAACTTCCTGAATGCACCGGCCCCATCGATGGAAGCCGCCTCATACAGTTCCTTGGGGATCTGGCGCAAGCCAGCGAGGAAGATGAGCATCGAAGAACCAAACTGCCAGACGGCAAGAATGATTAGCGTCCAGATGGCGGTATCGGGGTTTCCTATCCAGGAGTACTCGGTGATGATGCCGAATTTTGCAAGCACTGCGTTCAATGCCCCATCGGCCATGAAAAGCCTGCGCCACATTACTGCTACGGCGATTGAACCTCCGACAAGGGAAGGTACATAGTAGACCGCCTGATAGAAACGGATGGCCCGTGTGCCGCGGTTGAAGAGCATGGCAACGAAGAAGGCGAACAGCAGGCGAAGCGGGACTGATACGAAGGCATAGAAGAACGTGACTTTCAAGGACTGCCAAAAAAGCTGATCTCCAGCCATTCTCCTGAAGTTTTCCAATCCATTGAAGACAGGCTCACCGAGGATGTCGTAGTCTGTGAAGGAGTAGTAGAGCGAGAAGAGGATTGGGATGATGGAGAAGGCTATGAATCCAAGCAACCATGGGCTGATGAATGCATACCCGGCTGCATCATCCATCAGGGTTCTGGTACGTCTGTTGATGTGCTTCATTCGGACTCCTTAAGCAGTGGATATACAGGGAGACCCGCATGTGCAGGTCCCCCAATCTGAACATAACTGCGTTATTTGAGAATCTGATTGCCCTGGGTCATAATCTTGGAAACACCGTTGTCCAAGCTGATGCGCTTGTACAGGATCTCCTGGGTTACGTCACGGACCATCTTGAGGAATTCACCGGATCCGGCAGGATCGGGGGGATCGATCGGTCCGGCATTCTTGGATGCAAGACTGATGTAATCGAAAATCTGCTTGTTGATTGCATCGACCTTTGTGGACATATGATCGCGTACATCATCGGGAATCGGGACTCCGCGTTCGCCCATCAGCATATCATTGACGGTGATGTCATTGAGGAAGTAGTTGAGGAACTTTGCGGCTGCTTCGGGATTCTCGGCCGAGGCAGGGATGGAGAAGAACATCGAAGGCTTGAGGAAGGTTCCCTTGGCCTTGGCGTTCTTGATGTTGGGCAGGAGGGCCAGCTTGAGCGGGCGCTTTGCGGCGGCCTGGGTTGAGACGAACTGGTTGGACCAGATGAATTCCACCCATGAGCGACCCTTGGCGAATTCACCCTCTTCGGGGGTTACGGTCACAAAGGCGACTTCAGGTCGGATGAGGGCGCCGGCGTCAAGCAGCCTGAGCTGGATGGCATAGAACTCGCGCAGGGCGGAAGGATCGGTGAAGCCCAAGCCGGTCTTGCCGAACGTGGCTGCTCCGGTCTGGCGGATCATGTTGTCGAATCCTACCTTGGGATCGGTGGTGAAGAAGGGGATGGTCTGCACGCCGGTCTTGCGATAGATTTCCAAGGCGATCCTTTCAAAGTCTTCCCAGGTCCAGGTTGCACTGTCGGGTTCGGGGATGCCGGCCTTGGCAAGGACTGCCGGGTCGTAGGTCAGACATACTGCGTTGGTGCCGAGGCTGATGCCGTAGAGCTTGCCGTTGACTCTTCCGCCGGAGAGGAAGGAGTCATTGATCTTTGACAGGTCGATGATCCCTTTCTGGATGTACGGGGTGAGGTCTGCGAGCTGATTGCGGGATACCCACTGCAGCATGTACGCATAGTCGTGCTGCATCAAGTCGGGAAGGCTTCCTGCTGCAGCCTGGGTGTTCATCTTGTCCCAGTAACCGCCCCAACCGGTGGTCTCGGTTTCGATTTTGATCTCGGGATACTTGGCCATAAACATGTCGGCGGCTTTCAGGGTGCGCTCGTCGCGGGTGGGGTTGCCCCACCAAGCAAGGCGCATCGTGCCGCTTGCGCTCTCTTCAGCAGCAGGCTGGGCAAAGACAAAACCCGGCACCAGCAGCAGGCATGCGAGGGCGATGATGAGAAGGTTCCTTTTCATGTTCATTCACTCCTTTTTTGTTTCAGACTCTATTTTCATCTGGTTGCTCCAGAATCAAATACCCGTAAGACATACGTATCACATACTGATACAACTATAGTGTGACAGATATTTGGGAATCTGCAATAACTGTATAGTCAATTTTTAGCACAATTTTGTCAGCATGAAGCTATATTTGTTTCTTTCTCAGCAACTAATTGCTAACAATTACATGATGAGGAGATTGTGTCAGAGTACAGATGTGTCACAGCGCAAAAAAGAACCTCCAAACACGAGGTTCGGAGGTTTCTGGATACTGAGAAGGATCTTGTCAGTTGTTCACTCGTTCAAGGTATTCCTTGGTTTCAGTGTTTACCCGGATTTTTTCACCCTGTTTGATGAAGATGGGAACGCGGACCTTCAAGCCGGTCTCGGTGGTGATGTATTTGGTTGCACCCTGTACGGTATCGCCCTTGACGGCTTCCTCGGCCTCGGCGACCAGGAAAACCACCTTCGGCGGGACCTGGATTTCCAGCAGCTGGGCTTCCCAGAAGGTGCAGCGATAGGTCTCCCCGTCCTTCATCAGGTACTGGTAGTCGGGGAAGTTGGCCATCGGCACTTCGATCTGCTCGAAGTTGTCGGTCAACATCAAGTGGAAATTCTCCCCGTCGTTGTACAGATACTGGCAGTCCCTATCGACTACGGTGATATCCTCGGCGTTGTCCTGGCTCTTCATCGTCTCTTGGAGCGTCTGACCGGTGGAAGGACTCTTCAGCTTCAGGCGAACGAAGGCGGAGCCTTTTCCGGGATTTACGAATTCACGGTCGACAACAACAAACGGTTGTCCTTTGATCAACAAGGCGGTTCCCTTATCGATTTGACCTGCTTTAATCATGCTCATTACCTCGTATATTTACAAATTGCGCGTATTTCCACCCTTCAGCATACCAGAAAGGGGAAAAAGAATCACCCCCTGCAGGTCTGTTTTTCCCATCAGCAGCATCTGCAGGCGGTCGAGCCCCATTGCAACTCCCGAACAAGCGGGCATTGTACTGAATATGAAGGCTAATTGGGGGTCTATATCAGGAATTACCGATCCGCTTTCCTGCCGTTTTTGCACCAGGCGGGCGTACTCGTCACGGTAGTATGTCTGGATTGTTTGCAGGTTGCGGTCCTCGTCATAGCAGTTTGCGACCTCCACCCCTTTCACATAGAGTTCCCAGCGCCGTCTGTATGCTCCTTCCTGCTTGGCAAGGCACTCGATTTGCTTAGGGTACCGCTGTAGCACCAGCGGTCGGTCCTGAGGAAGGTTCGGCTCGACAAAGGTAAGAAAGATGCGATTGAAGGTTTCCTCCCAACTCTCCGGCTCATCCGGGACTGAGAGCCCGAGCCTTCGTGCCTCAGAAACCAGCGAAGACTGTTTTTGATGCTTGTCCAGATCCACGCCGGCATAGGTTTTCATCGCCTCCTCCACCGTGAGGCGGGCGAACGGGGGACGCAGGTACTCTGCACTATCGTCGGTGAGCAGGGATGCGAACAACGCTTCGGTGATGGTGATTGAATCCTGTTCATCGGCTCCCACCGTATAGTACTCAAGCATGGAGAATTCGGGATTATGAATGTGTCCCAGCTGTTCGCTGTTGCGAAAGCAGTGACTGATCTGATAGATGCTTCCCCAGCCTTGAGCGATGAGCTGTTTCATGAATATCTCCGGGGATGGAACCAGATACAACTCGGTGGAGGGTAAAAACGGGTTCTGAAACCGGGTTGCGAAGTTCTCGATGGTGGACTCGGGAATCAGGGAGGTACAGAGGATCGGGGTGTCGACCTCGGTGTAATCGCGCCCATCGAAGAAGGTGCGGATACAGCGATACATGGCTGAACGAAATTGTGCTGCTTCTTTCATGGTCGAATCATAGCCAAAGCTCCTGTTGTGTTGCAAGTGTCGGTACCGCTACGGTATACTCGCCTGTATGAAGCGATATGTTACTGATGACATCATCTATGCGCTTGCAACGGCATGGGCGCAGAGCGCCCTTGCGGTGATCCGGGTCAGTGGAGAGGGGTGCAGGAAACTGCTCTCCACACGCTTTTCCCGGCCCAAAGCCCTGCTTGAAGCACCCAATGCGACATTGGTGCACGGCTACCTATGCGATGAGGGCGGCAAAGCCATCGATGAGGTTGTTGCAGCTGTCTATACCGAGGGCCACGGCTACACGAAAGAAGAGTCGGTGGAGTTCACCTGTCATGGTTCTCTTGCCGTAATCAAGGAACTCTTGGCACTTTTCAATCGATTGGGCATGCGCAGTGCCGAAGGCGGGGAGTTCACGTTCCGTGCGTTTTTGCATGGTCGATTGGACTTGACCCAAGCCGAAGCTGTACAGGAGCTGGTCTCCAGCCAAAGCCAACGCTCGCGCTCGCTTGCCTTGGGCCGGTTGGAAGGGAGCCTGCGCAGCTTGATATCGGATATGAAGGAACAATTGCTCGGCATTGTTGCCTCAGTGGAAGTCCAGCTTGACTATGCAGAGGATGAGCTGGATGAGTTTGTCTTTCCTCGTTCGAAACTGGTTGATTTGATCAAACAAATCAAGGACTTGTCGGACACCTACCAGATCGGGCGGCTGTACCGAAGTGGAGCGCGCATCGTACTTGCTGGTTCCACCAATGCCGGCAAGAGTTCGTTGTTCAATCTCTTGTTGAAGCAGGAACGCTCCATCGTCAGTCCGGTTCGCGGAACAACGCGCGACTACATCGAAGCGGACCTCGATATCCACGGAATACCGGTCCGGCTCTACGATACAGCTGGACTGCGCGAAAGCAATGACGCCATCGAGAGCGAGGGCATCAGAAGGACCGAGCGCCTGATCGGCCAGGCCGACTTGGTCGTGTATCTGGTGGACAGCACCGAGCTCGGCCATGTACCCGAAGAGGATGAGCGGACCTTGGTTGTCTACAACAAGAGCGATTTGGTCAAACCTCCGAAAGGAAGGATGGCCATCAGCGCCCAGACCGGCGAAGGCGTCGGCGCATTGCTGACTGAGATTGCAAAACGCTTGGCCAAAGGAAGCGTTTCCACCGGTGATGAGCAGGTGGTCATTGAATCAGAGCGGCAGCACGCCTTGCTTGAGAACGCCGCCCAAGCGCTCCAGCGGTCCTTGGTCCTGGTCGACCAGGACATCCCGTTGGATATCACCGCCGTTGAACTGGGCGAAGCGCTTCAGAATCTCGGGGAGCTGACCGGTGAAGTAACGCCAGCCGACATTCTGCAAAAGATTTTCAGCGGTTTTTGTGTAGGAAAATAATATGGATTATGATGCAATAGTTGTAGGGGGCGGCCATGCCGGAATCGAGGCAAGCCTCGCCCTTTCCAGAATAGGATTTTCAACGCTTCTGATCACCCAGAACCTCGACACCATCGGCAAGCTCTCCTGCAATCCTGCAATCGGGGGTTTGAGCAAAGGCAACTTGGTGCGCGAGGTGGACGCCCTTGGCGGGGAGATGGCTCATCTGATCGACCACAGCATGATCCAGTATCGCATTCTCAACCGTCGCCGCGGTCCTGCAGTACAGGCTCCCCGCGCCCAGGCGGATAAATTCACCTATGCACGCCTGGCGAAGGAGACGCTGGAAGCCCAGCACAACCTTGCCTTGTTCATGGATACGGTGGTGGACATCCTGATCGATGATCACAACCGCTTGGTCGGGGTGGTGACGGAGCGGCGCCATACCATAACCTGCAAGGTGATGGTCCTGACCACCGGCACCTTCATGGAAGGCCGTATTTTCATCGGTGAGTACGATGCTTCCAACGGACGGCTGGATGAGCCGGCTGCAATCGGGCTGGGCAGTGCATTGCGGAAAAAAGGCTTTCCTGTGGGCAGGCTGAAAACAGGTACCCCTGCACGGGTGAGGCGCTCCAGCTTGGATTTCGACCAGATGGAAATCCAGGATGGCGAAGAGACCATGATGCCTTTCAGCTTCGACTATGACAGCATCCAGCGCCCTGCGCTTCCCTGCTATATCACCTGGACCAACGAGAACACCCACCAGATCATCAGGCAGAACATCCACCGCTCCCCGCTGTATGGCGGCAAGATCGTCGGCAAGGGACCGCGGTACTGCCCGTCGATCGAGGATAAGGTGGTCAGGTTCCCCGACCGGGAGCGCCACCAGATATTTGTGGAGCCCGAAGGGGTGGGGACCGAGGAGATGTATCTGAACGGGATCTCCTCTTCGCTTCCCGAGGAAGTGCAGCATGCTTTCATCCACAGCATCGCAGGCCTTGAGCATGCCCAGATCATGCGTCCGGCCTATGCGGTCGAGTATGACTTCATCGATCCTCAGGCGCTCTTCCCCTCCTTGGAGAGCAAGTTGGTGGAAAACCTCTTCATTGCCGGCCAGACCAATGGGACCAGCGGGTATGAGGAGGCTGCATGCCAGGGCTTGATGGCCGGCATCAATGCATCCCAGAAGCTCAAGGGAGAGAAACCCTTGGTGCTCAGCCGCAATGAAGCGTATACCGGTGTTCTCATCGACGACCTGGTCACCATGGGAACCCAGGAACCTTATCGCATGTTCACCAGCCGTGCCGAGTATCGTTTGAACCTGCGCCACGACAGCTGCGACCAGCGTCTTACCGCCAAAGGCTTCTCCGTCGGGCTCCAAAAGCAGGAGGCCCTCGATCGCCTCAAGGATAAGCTTGCGAAAATGGACGCAGTGAAGGACCTGCTTCGGGCTCGAAGGCTCGAGGAGAAGAGCGCGCTGCAAGCCTTGAGAATGCCGGAAGTGACGATTGCCGACTTTCTGGAACGCATGCCTGAATTGAAGGCGTATGAGGAGCCGATTCTCTACCAGGTCGAGCTTGATGTGAAGTATGAAGGGTACATCAACCGCCAGGAGCGGCAGATCAGCAGATTCGAGAAGCTGGAGAGTCTCTTGATCGATGAAAACCTTGACTACGATGCCATCGAAGGCCTCAGTGCAGAAGGCAAGGAGAAGCTGAAGAAGGTACGCCCCCTGTCAGTCGGGCAGGCAACAAGAATCAACGGGGTGCGCAACAGCGATATTGCCGTTCTGATTGTGCATCTCGACCGGGGGGGAAGACATGGCAGGTAAATACCAAGCATTGCTTGACGAAGGTCTCTCTTCACTCTCTCTGGCTCTGGATCCGAGACAAAGGGAGCAGTTGGATGCCTACATAGCAGAATTGGAGCTGTTCAATCCTGTCTATAAGTTGGTATCTGCAGAGGGCGAGGAGTTGGTGGTTCGCCATATCCTGGACAGCCTGAGCGGAGCTGGGACGATGGCATCTCTGGCCCAAGGATTTCCGTCCTGCAGGATTGCAGACTTTGGTTCGGGTGCGGGGCTCCCCGGCATTCCTCTTGCCATCGCCCTGCCATCCTACTCCTTTACCCTGATCGAGCGGATGGGCAGGAGAGTGGGTTTTCTTCGCAATGCCTTGCTGCGTGCCTCGCTCTCCGACAGGGTCCAGGTTATCGACAGGGACTTGAAGGAAGTGAAGGACCGCTTCGACATCATTACCTTCCGGGCGTTCCACCCCTTGGCCGATATTCTGGATCTTGTCGCCGACCTGCTTGCCGATGGGGGGTGTGTATGCGCCTACAAGGCGGTGCAAGAGCAGGTAAAAGAGGAGCTTGTCCAGGTGGAGCGCGTGTGTAAAAGCAGGTGGAAAGCGAGCTTTGTGCCCCTTCAAGTGCCCCGACTTGAAGCGAGCCGCATGCTGTGCCTCCTGCAAAAGATTTGATACCATTGCAACTATGGGGTGTTTACCGGATTTAGGGAGGAGATTCTTGTGAAGGGAAGGAAAGGTCGGATATCGTTGCTTGCAGGAGCAGGCTGTTTGGTCGCCTCGCTTGTGGTGGCTGCACTGGTCGCTCTCCCGTTGTTTGGTATCACCAATCCTCTTTTGGTGCGGATGCATGCAGCGCTGAGTCGAATTTTCTCCTTCACCGTAGAGCCTTCCCGTTTCGGTCTGGCTCC
>JAAZAT010000305.1 GCA_012514185.1 Spirochaetales bacterium
AAACTCTCCGTCATAGGAATCCCGCACCCGAAGGTGCGGGCTGCTATACTTCAATAGTTCGCCCTGTCATTCCTCGCAAACGAACGTAGCTTTTATACTACTGTTCATCATTTCTTAGGTAATTGACTGGGAAGCCCTTACAGCTTCCACACACTCGATCAACGGCCAATTGGCAATCATCTCGTGTCTTTATCTTCTCTTCTCTTCTCTCATATGTCTGTCAAAAAACAATCGCTGTCGACTTGGTGTCGCTCAGCGTGCTCGGATAACATAACAAAAGACACCTTCTAGTGTCAAGCATCCTCTGCAACAATTTCTACTTTTCCTCTGAACGCTTTCGCAAAAGCTCATTCACAATCTCAGAAAAGCCTGCACCACCCTCGGCATCAGCGGCATACCGAGGAAGCACTTGCATGGAATGCAGGTGCTTCCTGATGTTACCGACACCAAAACTCAAGGGGAAACGGGAAAACATCACCTGGTCGTTGGGAGCATCCCCGCAATAGCAGCTTTTCTGAATCATCGTCTTTTCATCAAGACCGAGGACATCGGCAAAAAAGGCTTTTGTCCCCCGATACTTGTCAAACGATCCGAACCAGGCATTCACATGAATCGAGCTGACTGCAGTCCCCGCCCCCATGCTTTGGCACACCTCGACCACACGGGCAATCTGATCTGCATCCAAATAGGGAGGCTCGCTGCCGTGGTCGAAGGCGACATCATAGATTCTGGCAAACTGGTCGCTGGAAAGCTTGGAGCCGGGGACAAGGGAGAGCACCTTCTCGATCAAGGCGCTTTTTCGCTGCTCATACCCCTCTTGCACAATGGATGGGTGTACATACTTACGGATGGCACCATGGTCGCGGTAGAGGCATACAGCCCCGCTCTCGCTGAGCACCGCTTCGACCGGCCACTGACGGAGATAGGTATCCCCCCAGCCAGCGGACCCCCCGGTCACACAAATGGTCCGGATTCCTGCCTCCTGGAGGGCATATAGCGCCTGAAGGGCAACCGGCCTGAGCTTTCCCTCGGTGGTGATGGTATCATCAACATCAGTGAGCAGGAAGGAGACAAGCGAGGCTTCGTCCCCTCTGAGATTCTTCACACTCTGCATTGTCTCATCCTCAGCGGGTCATCGTCGAAAGGCTGCCGTCACGGATGATCGCCTTGATGTAGGTCAAAAAGGACATGACCGACGAAAGAGCGGCCAATACGAAAATCACATACAGGCCGATGCGCGCCCCTTCCATGAAAGGAGCATCGGAGAGCCAGTTGCCCAAGGCGATATAGAGAATGCCCAAGGCTCCGCTGACGGCATACAGCACAGCCTTGCTCTTCCCCCAGATGTTTGCCGCCACCGGCTTGCCCTTTCCCATCATCAGCATACGCACGAACAGGATGGAGAACTCCCTCCACATGATAAGGATGAAGGTCCAAAGAGGCATGACACCGGCACCGCTCAGGCACACAAAGTATGTCAGTCGGGAGAACGTATCGGCAAACGGATCCATCACCTTGCCCAGGTCGGTAACCAAATTTCTTCGTCTGGCGATCTGGCCATCCAGCAAATCCGTCAATTCGGTGAATGCCCACAACACGAGGGTCAGGATGGAAGAGAGGCTTTGGAAGTCCTCTCCGAACCAAGCGCCCAAATGGAATGCAATAAAGAACATGGGAGCCATGACCAGCCGGGATACCGTTAGCTTATTCGGAATATTCATGAATACCTCTGATTAGCCGAACAGCCGGCTGAATTTGTTTTCAAGGTAGCTTGTGAACACTGTTGCGTCAAGAGCTTTTCCGGTTACCGATTCAGCGGTCCGCCGCCCGGTCTGCAAGGCGCCTTTCTCATACACAGCATGCTTCAGGTACGAGCTGATGCCTTCCACATCACCGGCATTCAGGCCGATAGTATTCTGTATATGAGCCCAGATCTGAGCGCCGTAGAGGTTGCCCAGAGCATAGGTGGGGAAGTACCCGAAGTCACCGCTGCTCCAATGCACATCCTGCAAAACACCCTCCCGGTCAGTTGCCGGCTCGAACCCGAAGAGGCGGGCAAACTCCTCATCCCACGCCCGGGGAAGATCTTCAACCGAAAGGTCTCCGGCAATCAGGGCCTGCTCAAGACCGAACCGAAGGAAGATGTGCAGACTGTAGCTCATCTCATCGGCATTGACACGGATGCAGGTTCGCCCAACCTTGTTGACTGCCCTGACAAATCGGTCGAGACCTACACCGGCAGTCTGTGCGGGGAAGATTTTTTGGAACTGTGGATAGTAGCGCTCCCAGAACTCAGGACTTTTTGAGACCATGTTCTCCCAGAGCCGACTCTGCGACTCATGCATGCCGTGGGAAGCCCCGCCGGCCAGGCTCGTACCTCTCAACATTGTATTTGAAGCTCCCATCTCATACAGGGCATGCCCGCCTTCGTGAATCGAGGAAGAAAAACTGTCCATGACGCTGGGATCGGTATAGCGGGTGGTGATGCGGATATCGTCGCTCGCAATGGTTGTTGTGAACGGATGCACCGAGACGGCACAGCTGCCGCGGGTGAAATCGAATCCCATATCGGTCAGCACCTGATTGGCAAACGCCTGTTGGCCCTCGATCGGATACGCTTGACGCAGAAAGGAAGCATCCACATCCT
>JAAZAT010000287.1 GCA_012514185.1 Spirochaetales bacterium
AGTTCGTACGTATCGGGGCCTATCAGAACATGAAGCCGTTGTACATCCTGGAGCACAAGAAACTCGTTGATTCAAACAGGCTGTAGGTTTTTCAGTACTCCCTGATCAGCGGATCGAACGACGCTCCCCTGGCGGAAGGCACATAGCAATTCAGCTTGGTATCGAAGGCTAGAAATGCATCGGTTTCGGTATGTTTCTTGAGCATGGGAATGGACCTCGGGCCTGCCCAGTTCTTCCTCGGTTTGTCGTGTGTATACTTGATTGTAATCCTGTCGCCGACAGAAAGATTGCTCTCGCTTTTTAAGACCATGATGACTTTGGCTTTGGCGCTGACCTTGGTATTGCCCGAAAAGAGGTTGTAGGATTTGGAGACCGAGAGTACTTTGACCTGTAGGTGTTCGGGAGCGCGCAACTGCATAAGACGGTACTCGGAAGGTGCAATCTCGGCAGCCAGCGTTCCTGCACACAAGAGTAGTATAAGCAGCAGGATTTTCTGTTTCATATACGTATGTCTCCTCAATTCACACATGTACGGTACAATTGGGTAATTGTCAACCAAGAGGCTTGCCGGTTCTGTACAACCACTACAGAAAGCAGTAGGGTTTTTACAGGAGAATTTCACCATGGATGAATGTGTTGTTGCACGACTTGGAAGCAAGGATGTGGATGCAGTACAACCCCTTTTTCATGAGGTTTTCACGCAACCGCCTTGGAATGACGACTGGAGCGACACTACCCAGCTTCGCCGTTACCTGCTTGATTTGTTGGAACCGAGCGGCTCGTTGTGTTTTGGCTTGTACAAGCAGGGTGTCTTGATTGGGCTCAGCCTTGGCAGGGTTCTTCATTGGTACTCAGGCACCGAGTATCATATCCAAGAGTTCTGCATCAAGCAGTGTGAGCAGGCAAAAGGATTGGGAGCGGACTTCCTTGTTCGCATGGAAGCTTTGCTCCTGCAGCAGGGCATCGAGTCGATATTGCTCTCTACCAATCGTACCGCCCCCTCCTACGGATTCTACTGCAAGCAAGGTTTCAGTGAGATTGCTGATTGCATTCAACTCTACAAAAACATCCCCAAGGAGTAAGCAATGGGAACCACCGTGGATTTCATAGAATTTGTCGTAAGCCAAATCGAAGAAAGTTGGCAACCGATCTACAAGAAAATGTTCGGCTCGTACATGGTCTACATTCACCGCAAGCCGCTCTTTTTAGTATGCGACAACACCGTATATGCAAAACAGCTGGAGAACCTGAAGGAGGTCCTTGCAGAAGCGGAGAAAGGCTTTCCGTATCAAGGTGCCAAGGAGCATTACATTGTCGATGCAGAGGACAGGGAGCTGCTCGAAGAGGTTATCCAGATTCTTGAGCCTCTGATCCCCATCCCCGTCAAGCGCCCGCGGAAAAAGAAGACAAGCTGAGGGTAATGCCGATGCACAAGAGACCCGGTGGCTAAAGTAAAGATATGAAGTAACGGAACATTGCCCGCAAGTATTTCCTGGACGCTTTCTGTCGAATGCGGTGAAGCCTATACTGCACATACTCTTCGTCAAGTCCCTCACACCGGCAATACGAACTCAGCTGTGGATCCTCGATCATAGTGCTACCCTAGCTTTACCTTGAGACTGCAGGAAGACCCGTTCATGAGCGTACTCTCCACGGTCACATTCGCCTTGTTCTCCAGGGCCTTGATCATCGCAACCATGGGGTCGATGCACCACCCCTTGCAGGGAGAGGCTCCTCCCATTCTCTTGGAGAGGGCGCAGAGCTTGCAGGTGGTGGCAACTGCTCTATACCCCGATTCCTCGTACTCTACGTTCCAGTTCGCACAGCCGAAGATGGAGGACAGGCGAGAGAAAACATCCTCCACGGTGCTAATGCCTAGCTGTGCAAGCATATAGGGAGCTGTTTACTCCTGTCTCTCCTGCTTGCGTTGCTCAATGGCTGCAAGGAAACCCAGTACCTGGTAGGTGTTCACTGTCTCTGCAATCGCTGCTGCATAAACATTTTGCAAGACTGCCAATTTTTGTTCTGATTCCATGATTCACTCCTATTATTAACTCTAACGTTCGTTAGATATTTTGGACAAATTTTTTTACTCTCCCCCCAATACAATGGAAATCTCCTGACGGATCTCTTCCTCGCTCATGACCTTGTTCTTTACCACGATTCCCTCGATAAGATTTTCCAGAAGGTGCATCAACGTCCGGATCCTGATATGTGCATCTGCCCTTCCCTTGAGGTGGGGGAGCAGGATTGCACTATGACGTGGAAGGATAGAAGCCTCCCAGGCCTCCATGAGGGACAGCAGCTCCTCATCACCGTCAAATGAGAGGTATACCTTGATACCCAAGCGGTAGATTTTCTTCTCATACGAATTCAAGTGCATGACATTGAGGATGAAGTTGGTGTAGAAGTCTACCATGGAACTGCTGTCAAGTCTCTCCGACTCCCTCTTGAGGATGCCGAAGTAGTCGACTTTGATGATTTCATGGAACAGGTCTTTCTTACTTGTATAGTAGTAGTACACCATGGGCAACGAGCAGCCGGCTTCACTGGCAATGGTCCTGATGGTTGTCCCGTGATAACCGTTTTTGTTGAAGAGGTCCACAGCGATGTTTTTGATGGTCTGTTTCAAATCGTGGTCGTTCATGATTCCTTCCATATCTAACGTACGTTAGGTATATACCGGTTGCCTTCTCTTGTCAAGTCCCCTTACATCGTCCCATAGAGTTTCTGTTGAAAGAATCGGACTTTGTATTCAAGCTTTTGGAGCCTGCGGACAGCATAGTCGTGCTGCATGTGATGATAGAGCCCTGACAGGATGAGAAGCAGCATTCCTTGTTTCCGAGGAGCTTGCAAACTGTGGGCAGGGGCGAGCCTCTCGAGGCCTTCATGCCTGCATGCGTGGCTCTGATGAACGCTCTGCATAAGCTGCTCCCGATAGCGCCCGTAGTCGTACTGTGTGAATTCCATGAGATCAATCCTCCTGTATGTATGGCTGTAGTGCCGACTCGATGGATTTTAGATAGGCCTTGGTAGTAACGGTTGAACCCGAGATGGCATCGATTTGGATGCTTTGGCGAGTTTTCACTTGTTCGAATACAGCACTCGAGACTTCTGCTTTCGCAAACTTCACGTCCTTGATGATGCGGATTGCCGTAATTGCATGGTTGTGTACCGTCACCTCGACTGTATTGCTCCATCGCTCGAAGGCAAAGGATCCGCGATGGTCGCCGTCCTCAACTGCAGTGAGGTCGACCTCTCCGATGTGCAGATTCATCATCTTATCCAATCCCCTCGTCAAGGTGAACAGGCTGCATGAGCTGAAGAGGGTGAGTGTCAGGGTCAGTACAAGCAAGAGTAGTTTTCTCATCGGTCACTCCTCCAAGCTCGCCATGCGTACTACGACTGTTTCACTGAAGTAGGAGATGATTTTCTCTCGCTGCTGTGGATCAAGGTTCTTCTCCACGATGAGCTTCAAGGCCATCCCCATGGTAGCGGCAGCGATCGATTGGGCGGTTAGTTCGCTCTGCTCATCATCCATCTCCCTGCCTTGGTTCATATCCTGTATGCACCGGGCGAGCATCTGGATGGCGATGCGCTTTTCAGCCGCACCCTTGAAAAGGTAGGAGGTATGCTGCACCACCGATTCAGCGTCATCGGTATGAACGATGGTAAACTCCTGGGGTATTTCAAGAGCAGTTTTCAGGAAGGCTCGGGTCATTGCTGTGAGTTTTTGTTTTGGTGCTTCGACACTCTTTGCCGCAGTGGCTAGAGAAGTAGCGAGTTTTGCATACCCCTGTTTGAGGAGGACGGAGACGATCTCCTCCTTGCTTGCAAAGTAGTGGTAGATCAAGGAGGGGGTATACTCGATCATCTTTGCAATTTTGCGTATCGAGATGGCATCAAAACCCTCTTTCTCGGCTATCTGGTTTGCCGCGGTGAGAATGTCCTGCTTCATCTGCAGGGCATCACGCTCTCTTCTGGTTGTCATGGCTGCTCCTTATTGAACACTGTAAAAATATTGAACACTGTTCTATATACAACCAAGCCAAACTTCTGTCAACACCCCGAAATGCGTTTCTGCTTTTTTTTACTTCTTATTCACGAGCGAGAGGAAGAGCTGTGCAAGCTCGGGATCGAACTGGGTTCCAGAACCTTCTTGGATGACCGACCGGGCTTTTGCGACCTTTTGGGATTCTTGTCCTTCGGCATCCATCAGAACACGGTCGTAGACTTCAGCAATAGCGATGATTCGCGCAAGCAGGTGTATCTGATTCCCTCGGAGGGCACGGGGATACCCTTTGCCGTCCCACCGTTCATGGTGGCTGTAGACAACCTCTGCAATGATCAGGGTATCTTCGAACAGATTCAGGATGCGGTAGCCCACAACGGCATGCTGCTGCATCGCTGCATACTCATGGGCGGTCAATACATGCTTGCTAAGCAGCTCTCCGCTCAAGGCGATCTTGCCGATGTCATGCAGCAAGGCGGCTTTTTCCAAGGTGACGAGGTCAGCTTCTGTCAGATGCAAGGCAGATCCCAAGCGTACGCTGAGACGACCGACTGAAAGAGCGTGGTCCTGCTCTCGAGGATTTCGTGCGTAAAGCCTTTCCTGCAGAGTGGAAAGGATGTCATGCTGCACGAGCTTGCGATTGGAGATCTTGTCCTTGTACATCGCATTTTCAGCGTTTGCCATGAGTTCACCGCGTGACATCGCTGTAGTTGTTTTGGTCTCAAATCCGAGCGATATGCTGCACCTGATGGTCTCAAAGGGAGCTTTGGCAATATTGTCCCGGATATGAGCGATGACTTCACAAGCCTGGTCGGCGTCGGTGTTGGGCAGGATGAGGATGAACTCATCGCCTCCGATGCGTGCGACCACATCGCCTCCCCTGCAGGTTTGCCTGAGGATGTCGGCAGCCTGGCAGAGCAGCCGGTCACCCTCCTTGTGTCCGAAGATGTCATTGGTCAATTTCAACCCATTGAGGTCTGCGAAGACCAGCGAGAGAGGCAGGTATTCGCTTCTATCCAGCAGCTTGAACTGCTCTTCGAAATGACGGCGGTTGAACAGGCCTGTCAGGGAGTCATGGCTTCCGAGGTACGCAATCTGCTGCTCTCTCTGCTTGCGCTTGGAGATGTCCATGAAGGTGACCACCCCTCCTACCACGCTGCCTGAACGAATTTGGGGGTAGGCGTGATAGGCGACCTCGAAGCAGGTTCCGTCGGCTTTCCAGAAGACTTCATCTTCGGCAGAGAATCCTTTTCCCTCCCTGATGGCACGGAAGATTTTACAATCGGAGGCAGTGATCGGACTGCCGGTTCGTTGGCTGTGGTGGATGAGGTTGTGAATCTGCTTTCCCAGCAATTGCCCGGTTGACCGGTAGCCAAGCATATCGACGGTACTTTGGTTGCAGAACGTACAGATTCCGTGTATATCGATGCCGTAGATGCCTTCAGCGGTGGAGTTGAGCAACAACTCAAGCTGCTCCTTGTTCTCATTGAGGGCTTCGGTTCGTTCCTTGACCTGGGTTTCCAACGTATTGATCAGGTTCTGCATGGTATCGGCAACGTTGTTCATGCTTAAGGCGATGCTTCCAAACTCATTGTCTTTGGCTACGGGAACGCGACGGGAAAGGTCTCCCTCGGAAAGAGCTTTCGAAGCTTCCAACAACTGCGTCAGCGGACGCATCAGGTGTGTGGTGACTTTGTTGTAGAAAAAGAGTCCGGCAAACAGTGCGACCGAGGCCATGATGATGGTGATGAGGATTGTATTTTTCACCTCGGCAAACAGGAGGTGGTTCGGGATGGCGCACAGAACCAGCCAATCGACACCGTCCTGCACCAATGGATGCTTGCTGACTCGATAGCCTTGGAAATTGGAGCCTTCGTCGGCTTCATAGGCCTGCACAAAGGCTTTATTGGGAATGCTGGAGACGTGGATTCGTTGCAAGGTGCCGTCAGGGGATGAAACGAAGTTGTTCATGCCCAGGGAGTTGGCTACCAACAATCCTGTTTCCCGTTCGACGACCAAGGCTTGGCCGCCGCTGGGTTGTACTGCCTCAGCGAGCTGCTCTCCGATCTGGGTCAACAATACGTGGGTTCCCAGGACACCGAGAAATGTATTGTCTTGGGCATAGACGGGCCAGGCAGCCGAGATGGCCATATCGTCCATCACAAAGTGCTTGTAGACCGGGGAGAAGGAGGCATCCCCTGCTTGGCTTGCAACTTGAAACCATACCCGGCTGCGGGGATCGAAAGGCCCTGCATCGAGAGCTTTGGCTCCTCGTTTGAAGTCGTTGGTAACCGAGTAATACCAGGAATTCCCTCCAGTACGCTCATCGTTGAGCATGATTTGCAGCTCGCCGCTTGCATTCCTGCGGGCTCCATAGTAGCTGCCGTCGTTGCTGCCGTAGCTGAAGCTGTATACGGATGGGCTGAGGGTTGAGAGAACTGAGACAAAATATTGATCACGTTGTTCATCGTCTTCCATGTCAATAAGTTGCTGTTCGATCATGATGCGGCTGGTATTGTTGATTTGCATCGGGATGTGCATAAAGGAGGCAAGTTGATTCTTTAGCGACGAGCCGATGGCATTGGATATGTCATCAGTAGTTCTACGGGCGGACGCACTCCAGCGAGCATATACAACTGTCCCGACACCGAGGAGCGTGAGGGTCATAACCACAAGGAAGAGCAGAAACACTGTTTGTTTTATTGAGAGAGGGGTGTTTCTTTTTTGCTTCTTCATTCCCGTCCTTCCAGTTTCTCCAGAGAGTTTGCTTCCTAATGTATGCATACTATGACACATGTTACGAGAGAAAAACTGGCCTTTCGCTGTTTATAGTGGGTAGCTCTACATGATTGGCTGCAGGGGGAGAGACAATTCTCCACAGACGAAGTAGATCATATTCATGAAGTTCCTCATGTTCCTGAAGCCTCTCGCCCGACTCTTGATGATGCTTATCTTCGAGTTGAATCCCTCCAGGATTGCATTGGTCCTCAGGGTCTGGAAGTAGTTGAGAATCTCCACCGCATTCCTTGTCAGGCACTGTGCGAACTTGCGGATTTCCATGACCGCCGAGTTGGCGAATCTGATGGCCAGCCGCTCAAAGTCAGACACCATGTCCTCGTTATAGGCCTTGTGGGTCTCATAGAAATCCTGCAGCTCAAGACGGCAGCTGTAGGCCTGGACCGTATCCAGATATTCGACCTGGAGCAGTTGGCCGAGCCGCTCCCGCTGCCTGTCGGTGAGGTTGTCGGGGTTCTTCAGCCAGATGTACCGCGTCTCTTTCAGGTCCTTTGTCTTTGCGGCGTTCTTGCTGCGCATTTCCCGTTTCCTGGTATTGTCCACCGCATCCGAACAATTCTTGATCACATGGA
>JAAZAT010000237.1 GCA_012514185.1 Spirochaetales bacterium
CACCCAACGGTATCTGAAGCCTCTGCTTTCGTACATGGAGCTGCACCAGGGAATTGCATTCTTCCACCTGTATCAGGAAAGTCCCGTCATCAAGCTCTCCTATCCGCTTGAGCAGCTCGCCCTGCTGGACTGTCTGTCCCTTGATGAGTTCCTCGATTCCCATCCTTATGAGGAAGAGATGGAGCTCTCAATCCAGTGCAACGATATCGGAGAAATCACGTTTCTTCCTGTAACAGGCGAGAGACAGGCAAACTTCTAGTTGAGAAGCAACAAAAAATCCCGTACAGTATGGATAAGGAATGAAACCAGTGAAATATGTGAACCACAGCATCCGGGCAGTTCTTCTGCTCGCTCTTTTATTTGCAGCTTCCGGTTGTACTGTCACCGAAGGCCTTACGTTTACCAATACGGCAACGCATGAATCTGCTTTTGATTTCACCGTTGAGGATTTCTTCATCGCAGTCCTGCAGGATTTCAGCGAGTTCATCCCTCCCGAGGGGGACGATTCGCTGATGGACAAGGCCATCGGAGATTTCCAGCGTGCCTTGGATTACAGTCCCACTACCGATAATGTCAAGCTGACCAAGCTCAACGATAATGCGTACCAAGGCACCTTTACCTTCAGGAATCTGCAGCAGCTCATCACCGACCTAGGTGCCGGGAGCAACCAGAGTCTTCTGAAGATGCAGAAGAACAGCATGACCTTCTTCCTTTCCATGGACAACTATGATCAGCTCGTGCCGGTCATTCCTTTCCTGGCCGATGAGAATTTCGAGGCGTTCGGCCCGGTATACAACCAGGGCCTCAGTGAAGCCGATTACCTTGAGATGATCAGCTTCATGCTCGGAGAGGAAGGCCCCCCTGCAATCGAGCAGTCCTTCATCACCTTGCAGGTGAAAACGCCCACTTCAATCACCAGCTTTTCCAACGGGAGGAAAATCTCAGACACCCTGTATGAGTTCAGCTTCCCCTTGATCGATTTCCTTCTGCTCGAAGATCCCATAACCTTCTCAGTCAGTTGGAAGTAGAGCCGGATAGCACCCAGGAGGCCAAGAAGGCAGCGGAAAACCCGCTGCCTTTCATACTTTCTCTTATCTGCAATGCTTACACGTTGAAGCGGAAATGCATGATGTCCCCATCCTGCACCACATACTCCTTGCCTTCCATCCTGAGCTTTCCTGCTTCCTTGACCTTCTGCTCGGTCTTGTACAGAAAGAGGTCCTCACAGTTGTACACCTCCGCCTTGATGAAGCCTTTCTCAAAGTCTGAGTGGATGACTCCGGCAGCCTGGGGGGCCTTGTACCCTGCGCGGAACGTCCAGGCACGGTCTTCATCAGAACCGGCAGTAAAGAAGGTACGCATTCCCAGCGTGTGGTAGGCACTGCGGATGAGCTGGTTCAGGCCCGACTCCTTCAGTCCCACCGCCTCAAGGAACTCACGCTTCTCTTCCTCGGTCTCCAACACAGCGATTTCCGACTCAATCTTGCCACAGATGACCACCATTTCCGAGCCTTCAGCCTCGGCGATGGCCCTCACTGTCTTTACATACGCATTCTCTTCTACAATACCGTTCTCATCTACGTTGCAGACATAAATGACCGGCTTGAGGGTGATGAGATGCAGGTCGTAGACCATGGCAAGCTCATCTTCCTCCAGTTTCAACGAGCGTGCCGATTTTCCATCCTCCAAACACTCTTTGAGCCTGGTCAAAACAGGAAGCACCTTCTCATTCTCTTTTTGTGCTTCCTTGCTCAGGCGGGTAAGCTTTGCCTGCTTAGCCCACCTGTTGGTCACCGTATCCAGATCAGCAAGTGCAAGCTCGATGTTGATCGTTTCGATATCACCGGCGGGATCAATTTTGTTGTTTACGTGGATGATGTCGCTGTCATCGAAGCACCTGACCACATGGGCGATGACACCCACCTCCCTGATGGAGGCCAAGAACCGGTTGCCCAAGCCTTCTCCCTTGCTCGCTCCTGCGACCAAGCCGGCGATATCGACGAACTCGAAGGTGGCCGGAACAACCTTGGCAGGAGGAATCAACGCAACAATCTTGTCCAGTCGGGGATCGGGGACGGACACGATACCCACGTTGGGGTCGATCGTACAAAAAGGATAATTCGCAACTTCGGCAGGAGCTGCCGTCAAGGCTGAGAAAATCGTCGACTTGCCAACATTGGGAAGCCCTACTATGCCGCAATTTAAACCCATTATTTACCTCATTCTCGGCTCTTTGGAGCCAGCAGGGGCAGTGTAGCACATATTGACTTGCTCGTTAACCAGCCCTATAGTCAACAACAATGGGTATTGAACAGTATATCGGCTCCGCGGAGCCTCTTTCCAAAGGCAAGCGTGTCTACGAAATCAAGGATGAAGACCAAAGGGCGCTCCTGCTCATCCTTGTTCCTCCAACAGAATCAGACCAAAGCTCAAAGCGAAGGGCAGAAGAACTCAAGGCTCTTGTCGACACCATGGGGGCTCTCACTGTAAAGACTGAGTTCATCCCCTTGCGCCAAACCAACAGTGCAACGCTCATCGGCAGCGGCAAGGTGGCGGCCATCAAGCTCCTGGTGGAAGAACTGGAGGTCGACGTCGTCATTTTCGATCAAGGCATCAACCCCCGCGTACAGCGAAATCTTGAGAAAGAGATGGAAACATGCGTCATCGACCGTGATGAGGTGATTCTTCAGATTTTCGCCGACCGAGCCGCCACCAAGGAAGCCACCTTGCAGGTGGAGCTTGCCCGTCTTGAATACTCGCTGCCCAGGCTGACCCGCCGGTGGACGAACCTCAACCGTCAGCAAGGCGGTGTCAAAGGTACAAAAGGCGAAGGAGAGACGCAGCTCGAGCTCGACCGAAGACAGATTCAGGACCGGGTTGTACTATTGAAACAACAACTTCAGAAGGTGGTGCAGCAGCGCACCATCCAGCGCAATCAACGACTGAATGGCAATATCCCGACCGGGGCCATCGTCGGCTACACCAACAGCGGCAAGTCCTCGTTGCTCAACGCCCTTACCAACGCCGGTGTGCTGGTTGAGGACAAGCTCTTTGCAACCCTCGATCCGACGACCCGGATGGTCAAGCTCCCGGGCGGGGAAGAGATCCTGCTCTCCGATACGGTAGGCTTCATCAGCGATTTGCCGCACAATCTCGTGGATGCGTTCAAGAGCACCATTGAGGAAGCAAAGTATGCTGATTTTTTAATCATCGTCTGCGATGCTTCCCATCCCGATATGATTGCAAGCTATACCACCACCGTACAGGTACTGGAGGAGCTTGGCTGCACCGACAAGCCGGCAATCGTGCTTGCAAACAAAATGGACAAGGTTGAGGATGCTTTTGCCGTCTCACGGCTCAAGTCGTTGTACAGCCCTGTGTTGGAGACATCGATCAAGACGGGAGCCGGCCTCGATGCATTGATGAATCAGATCGGCATCACCCTGCATGAGCTTTGCCCCACCATCACGTATTTGATCCCCAACTCACGGCACGACCTTGTCGCCCACATCCACCGGTTCGGCCAGGTTGAGAGCATCGACTACACTGAAGAGGGAATCCTGGTGAAAAGCAGGATTCAGGAGAGGTTCCAAGGCCCGCTGCACTCGTTCAGGCAGGAATAAAATAGTGGGTGCCCCCGAAAGGAAGCACCCAACTGCAATATCCGAACGTCCTTAGACGATTAGTTGAATCTCCACAGAGCTCCGAGATATCCGCCAAAGTGGAATCCAATCTTGGGCAGAATCTTGACACCGGGTGCAACACGCAGATAGAAATCAAGCGGGAATTCGTCATTGTTCATGCTGTAAACAACTCCGACGGGAGCAATTGCGGCTAAATAGATGGGATCGGTTGCTCCAAACAAGACGCCAAGGTAAGCACCACCACCGACGGTTACATCAAACTGAGCCTTCTCAATCTCGAACTCTGTTATCTTGTAGTTTGCAGCAGCGTCAACAGAAAGACTGTTGCCACCGAGGAAACCAAATCCAACGTTTGCAATAATATCGAAATCATTCATTCGATATTGGATACCGACGCCATTATTGGTGCCGAGGTTGAGCCCGACCGCAAGGTCTGTTTTTGAAGCGCGCTCAGTGGCAGCGGCTGCAGGGACAAGGACAAGAGCGACCAGAATCAGTGCAAGTAATACTTTCTTCATACGCATTCTCCCTTTGTAGGACTCTTTCCTACCATGTAATGTTTCCTAGAATATACCACATGCAATTATTCTTGAATAGGCGGCCAGCCGTGGAACAACTTAATAAGCTAGGAAATTACTCGGGGACAATGAACCACTAGCGTTTTTCAACAATCCTCGTTACCATACACTCACGGAGGAAGTGTAAAATATGAACAGACATCTGACCGTACGTGGGACACTGATCGGCATCGCAGGACTCTTGGTCATTACCGCAAGTTCCATGTATGTGGCTTTACGTATGGGAGCCCTTCCTTGGCCCACCATCTTCGTCACGGTTGTCAGCATGGCCGCCTTGCGAAAGGCAAAGGGATCCACCCTGCAGGAAATCAATGTCACCCATACCATCATGAGCAGCGGGGCGATGGTTGCAGGAGGACTTGCCTTCACACTGCCGGGTCTTTGGATGCTGGACCCGACGGCAAACTTCTCCATTCCCAGCCTCCTGGTGCTCACTGTAGTGGGAGCCATTCTGGGAACCCTGTTTTCTTCACTCTTTCGTAAAAAACTCATCGAAGAAGAAGCTCTTCCATACCCGATGGGTATTGCCAGTTACAACACGCTGCAGGCGGGAACCAAGGGAGGGAAAGGTGCAAAAACGCTCTTTGCCTCCATGGGAGGTTCCGTCATATTCACCGTTTTGCGTGATGGATTCGGTAAAATCCCTGCGCTGCTCACCCTCTACGGCGGGAGTGCCGTCATCCCCTCGTTCTCCATCTGGGTCTCCCCCATGGCAATGGGCATCGGAGCCATCATCGGTCCGTTGTTCGCCTTGCTCTGGTTCGCAGGTGCCATCTTCGGCTACTACATCCTCACCCCGATCGGCATCTCCCAAGGCCTGTTCGCCTCCATGGCCGAGGCTGATGTTTTCAGGTCCAACCTGGGTATCGGGCTGATGATCGGAACCGGTCTGGGAG
>JAAZAT010000139.1 GCA_012514185.1 Spirochaetales bacterium
GATACCGCCTTCGGCATCCTCGAGCTGCTGCAAATCAGCGAGGTTGAGATCCGTGAAGAGGTCTTGCTGGGTCTTCCCCTGCTGGAGGTGGTGGGTACGAAGTATGATTCGCTCAGGCTTGTCACCAAAGCCGGGGCGTTCGGGGGCGAAGATGCGATTGCATACGCACTTCGTGTATTGCGGGAACTTTAGGAGCAGCACAATGAAACGATTTGGAATAACAGTAGGGGATCCTTGCGGGATCGGACCGGAAATCACCTTGAAGGCACTGCATGCATCGACTGCCTATCAAGAGCAGGCGCTTCTCTTTGGAAGCCGAGCCATCCTCGAGAAGTACAACCAGGCCCTCGACTACGGCTTTGCATTCAACACCATACGAACCATCAGCGATTGGAAGGATGGGATGATCAACCTCTTCGACCCCATGCCGGATGTCAAAGCCGAGGACATTGAAATCGGCAAGGTGACGGCTCTTGGAGGCGAACTGGCTTTTCAGAGCATCCTGGCATCGATAGAATTTGCCTTGCGGGGTGATATCTCATCGGTTGTCACCGCTCCCTTGAACAAGGAAGCCCTGCACCTTGCAGGACACAAGTTCGCCGGCCATACTGAAATTTTCGGAGCCTACACGCACGGACCCTCCTATGCCATGCTGCTCTGGAGTGAGAAGCTGAAAGCCATCCATGTCTCCACCCATGTTTCCCTGCGACAGGCGTGCGATGCCTGTACCAAGGAGCGAGTTCTTACCGTCATCCATCTCGCTGACGAGACGCTCAGGAAAGCCGGGTATGCAAAGCCCAGGATTGCTGTTGCAGGGCTGAATCCCCATGCAGGGGAGAACGGCCTGTTCGGAAGTGAGGAAATCGAGCACATCATCCCGGCAGTCGAGGAGGCAAAAGCTGAAGGTCTTGCAGTTGACGGCCCCATTCCCCCCGATACCGTATTTCTCAAAACGATGAAAGGCTCCTACGATGTAGTGGTGGCGATGTATCACGACCAGGGACACATCCCGTTGAAGATGCTCGCATTCGACAGCGGGGTGAATATCACCGTGGGCTTGGATGTCATCAGGACCTCGGTCGATCATGGCACGGCTTTTGATATCGCAGGCAAGCTCATTGCCAGCGAGAAGAGCCTGCTTGAGGCAATCTCGATAGGGATGAAACTGTAGGTGCAATAAAAAAGACAGAGAGAGGAAGTCTCTCTCCGTCTTGCATCCCTTGCCCTTATTTCACATAGGGGATGGAGTACGGGCCGTCGCTGAGCCAGACAATCTTCAAAGGTCGCCCGCCTTCGCGTTTTGCGATCAGGTCCAAAAGGATTTTGACCACTTCGCTGTACTCCTTGCTGTCGGTCAACGTCGCAGCATTGATGCCGGGAAGCCCCGGTCCATCAGCCTTCGTAAGCTGGGGGGCAAAGTAGTAGTAGTGATCCAAGGGAATCTTCTCAAAGACCGGAGCCCACTTCTGAACCTGCCACTGGTCGGGAATGAAGGGCCAATCCTTGCTGTGCAGCACCTTGATCAAAGCCTCGGCGCCGCAGAGTGACAAGATTGCCAGAACGGTTTTGTAGGTGATCGAACCAATGATGTCCTTCTTGTCGGTGAAGTTTGCGATGCTGATCAGATACCCATCCTTCTTCAGCGCACCGATGGAGGCAAATGCAGCCTTTGCGCTCTGGTAGTGGTTGATGCCGACAAAGCCACCGTGGGTGATGACAATATCCGCTTCTTCGGCGATGGGAACCTTGGCATAGCCTTTCACCATCTCGAAGGCGGCAAGGTGGGCAGCCTCCAGATCGCCGGCGTAGACCCCTGTGATGGCAAACTTGTGGTCAAGGGTCACATTGACAATGAAATCGACTCCTGCCATTTTGGCGAAGGCAAGCGACTCCTCGTGCACCGGGTTCCCTTCCAGATTGAGATCGCGGGAGTCCGGATGGCCCATCAGGTCCGCCCCATGGAAGAGGAAGGTCCCGTGTTCGCTGATCAGGCCTGGACAGACCGACTTGCGTCCTCCGCTGACTCCTGCCATGAAGTGGCTTTCCACCAAACCGGTGAGAATCTTCAGGTCGGCTTGTACATAGATGTTGTTGATCTTCACCTCGCTGCCGCGTTCAGTCTTCCCAAGGTAGGTAAGGATTGACTCATCCTTGCAGTCATGATTGACCACTGCGATGCCTTTCTCAAACACCCAAGGATCGATGATGCGATCGATTTCCTCGGCAGTCATCGGACGATGGGTGCCGGTGGCGATCAACACGGTGATATTCCCACTCTTGTACCCCGTATCGAGCAAGGTGGTGAGAATGGGAACGAGAATATTGCCCTTTCCCTTGTACGGAACCGGTCTGGTATTGTCCGAGATGACAATGACAGCCGTAGCATCCTGCTTATTGCCAAGCTTCTCCTTGGCGATAACTCTCA
>JAAZAT010000225.1 GCA_012514185.1 Spirochaetales bacterium
CAGAGTGCAGTAATGCTTGTCTTCCTCTTCATCATCGTCCTGCTCTTCAGCCTCTTGGTCATGCGGCTGCGTCGAGCCTTTGAGTTGTAGGGGAGGAGAGAGTATGAAAGAGAAACGCATAACAACCGTTTTGTACGGCATCGTTCTGGCTTTGATCATCATCCCGATACTTTTCCCTTTCATTTGGATGCTGATGAGCTCGTTCAAGACACAAGTGGATATCATCAGCTGGCCTCCGAAGTTCGTCTTCAAGCCGGTGATGCAGAACTATAACCGGGTGTTCGTCGAGCAGAATTTCCTGCAGTACATGAAAAACTCCCTGATTGTTTCGGTGGTCAGTGTTTTCTTCTCCCTCCTGCTCGGCCTTCCGGCTGCCTATTCCATCGCCCGCTACAAGCAGAAGAAGCTTTCGGTTTTCATCCTGGTCGCCCGCCTGATGCCCGGCATCTCTTTCTTGATGCCCTGGTACATCGTATTCTCACGACTGAGGCTGATGGACAGCTACGTCGCCTTGATCCTCAGTCATATGCTCATCGCCCTGCCGCTGGTGGTCTGGGTCATGTCCCCGTACTTTGACTCGGTTCCGAGGGAACTGGAGGAAGCGGCCATGGTTGACGGGCTTACCCAACAATCGGCGTTTTTGAAGATCCTGCTGCCTCTCTCAGGACCCGGTGTTGTCACGGCGACCACGCTGAGCTTCATTTTCAGCTGGAACAACTTTATGTTCAGCCAGGTGTTGAGCCAGCAAAAGACGCGAACGCTTCCCATTGCAGTGTACAACTTCCTCTCCTATGTCGAGGTTGACTGGGGTGCTGTGATGGCGGCTGCGGTGACGATCATGGCACCGGCGATCATCCTGACCATGTTCTTCCAGAAGTATGTGGTCAAGGGCCTGACCATGGGAGCCGTGAAAGGCTAGCGTCCTCTCCCGCCCTCTGGTATACTATACAAAAGGGTGGTAGCGGTATGAGAGTAGTCGGCATACACTACACCAGATGGGCTTCTCAGGCCGAAGCGGATATCGCTTCCTTGGTCCAGAAGGCCAGGCATCTGCAATACGATCAACTCGAAGTGGATGGGATCATCGTCCAACAGATGAGCCCATGGGGTCGTAAGCGTCTTGGCTTTGAGGCGAGAAACCACCAGATTGATATCTCCTACAGCCTGAAGCCTCCTGCTGGATACGACCTATCCTCGCTTGATGAGGATGTGCGCAGGCACGCCCTCACCCAGTTCCAGAACCTTATCCGAACCATCGGAGAAATGGGGGGAGGGAGTCTCAACGGTCCGCTGTATACCAGTTTCCCGGTACAGCCGCACTTGATGAAGGATAAGCAGCGGTTGCTTGAGCAGAGCATTAAGAGCCTGAGGTCGTTGACACCGCTCGCTCAGGACGAGGATGTGGTGCTGAACATCAGGCCGGTCAACCGATATGAGCATTTTCTCATTCCTACTGCCGGCGAAGCGCTGTCATATGTGCATGCAGTCAATCATCCGAATTGCGGCATCGACCTCGATACCTTTGAGATGAATCTCGAAGAGGATGATTTGAAAGCGGCCATTCTCCAAGCAGGGATATTTCTTCACTGTCTGCACATTCGGGAGAACAACCAGAAAATGGTCGGATTGGGAGCCCTCGATTGGAAAACCATCCGTAATGCATTGGATGAGATTTATTACAAGGGACCCTTGGTTCACATGCCATCGATGTTTGGCGAGGTATCGGAAGGCCCGCTGGAGAGCCGAAGGATTCGAAACTTGCTGTGCAATGACTTCACCCTCCAGTCATAAGATGGCATACTGTGGTGAGGAGGTCTACAGTGAAAGTACTCAAGTATGCAGAGGTGCAGCCCAAGGATGTAGGAAAGGGAGTCTCGAGAAAAGTCCTGATTCACACCGACCAGATGATGCTGGTGGAGGTCGGTTTTCCGACCGGCGGGGTGGGGGCCAGGCATTCGCATGTCCATCGCCAGCTCACCTATGTTCAGTCTGGGGTGTTTGAGTTCGAGAGTGAAGGTGAGAAAGTGATGGTCGGCAAAGGTGATACGCTTGCCTTTGAACCGAACCAGCAGCACGGGGTGATCTGCATCGAAGCCGGTGTGGTGATGGATTTCTTTACTCCTGCACGAGAGGATTTCCTGTAAGCGATCACAATGTGCCTTGCAACTGGTTCTTGCCGATATCCTTCTCTCTTGGTACTTTAGAAGATAGAGAGGAGGCAGCGATGCACAGTACATTTTATCTTCCAACCAAAATCATCTTCGGCTCTCATTCGCTGGCGAAGCTTTCACAGCAGAAGCTTCCAGGCAAACGGGCCTTGATTGTTATTTCCAGCGGCACATCGACGCGTTCATTCGGATACCTGAAGCAAGTTCAGGACCAGTTGGATGCGGCCAATGTGTCGTATGAGGTGTTTGACAAGATTCTTCCCAACCCCATCCTCACCCATGTCACAGAGGGGGCCAAGCTTGTAAGGCAGAAAGGCTGCGACTTTGTCATAGGCCTCGGCGGAGGCTCGGTCATCGACTCGGCAAAGGCCATCGCAATCATGGCGACCAACGAGGGCAGCCTGTGGGACTATGTCAGCGGCGGCAGCGGCAAAGGAAAGCCGATGCAGCATAAACCACTTGGGGTGGTTGCCATCACCACCACTGCCGGCACCGGCACCGAGGCCGACCCTTGGCTGGTCATCACCAAGGAAGAGACTAAGGAGAAAATAGGGTATGGCAATGACGATACGTTTCCTGTCCTGAGTATTGTCGATCCCACCCTGATGGTCTCGGTACCTCCCCACCTTACCGCATATCAAGGCTTTGATGCACTGTTTCACAGCACCGAGGGATATCTGAACAAGATTGCAAATACGTTCAGCGACCAGTACAGCCTCGAATCGATCAGGCTCATCGGAAGGAGCCTGCCTGAGGCGGTGAAGCATGGAAAGAATCTGAAGGCGCGTGAGGATGTGGCCATGGCCAACACGCTGGCCGGAATGGTGGAAACCTTCAGCGGCTGTATCAGCGAGCATTCACTTGAACACGCCATGAGCGCTTTCCATCCCGAACTCCCCCACGGGGCGGGTTTGATCATGATCAGCAAGGCCTACTACACCCATATTGCAGAGAACCACATCGCTGATGAACGCATGATCGCCATGGCAAAGGCCTTGGGAAAGGTGGATGCAATACAGGCCATAGACTTTGTGCATGCCCTGGTCGACCTTCAGAAGGCCTGTGGCGTTGACGATTTGAAGATGAGTGATTACGGCATCACCGAGTCGGAGCTGCCTGCCATGGTGCAGAATGCCCGAGCGAACATGGGAGGCCTGTTTGGTGTCGACCCCATGACGCTCAGCGACGAGGAGTGCTTGAAAATCTATCGGGAATCGTTCAGGTAACGAACAAGCTCAGAACACAATACCCGCAACCAAGACGGCGAGGACGATCAAGGGAGCGGGTATTTTCTTTGTTGCGAGCAAGACAATGGTAAGTCCCACCACCATCAGGTGCTCTGCAGTAATCCCGCTCTTCTGCAACAACAGGATGGCGGCTGTCGTGATAAGTCCGCCTGCGACCGCATTGATTCCTTTCAACGATACCTTCACCGCCTTGATTCTCTTCAATTCCTCCCACACCGGGTAGATGAAGAAAATGAGCAGTGTGCCCGGCAGGAAAATTCCCACCCCGCCGATCAAGGATGCAAGGACTTGGATGACGGCCCCTTCGCCTCTTGCTGCCATGCCGGCGGCATAGGCGCTGAAGCTGAACATGGGACCGGGAAGTCCCTGCACCAGACCATACCCGGTGAGGAACTGCTCGTTGGTCAGGTAGCCTTTTGCCTCCACGAGCTCTGCAATCATGACCGGCACCACCACTTGGCCTCCTCCGAAGACCAGGTATCCATACCGATAGAAGGCCTCAAAGAGGGTGACCAGAAGATTGTGCGTTGCCAGGGAGAGCAGCAGGCTGCCCAAGGCGAAGATGACGAAGAGTATCAGATATCGGTACGGGGCTTGTATGGTGATTCTATTGAACAGGCTTTTCTCCTTGCTTGCAATAATGGAAACAGCTCCTCCGATCAGCAAAACAGCGGGGAAAATCCAAGGAGACCGGATGAAATAGGTGGCCAGGGAGCCGAAGAGAAAGAGTGCAATGGTCAAGCCGTCGACAAGCACTTTCTTCCCGATCCTGAAGGCTGCAAGGAAGATGAACCCGACTGCCATCGGGCCGATGAAGCGAAGGATGTCCTCTGAGATTTGGTGGTCCTTGAGAAACTGGTAGAGGAAGGAGAGGGTAGTCATCACCAGGATGGGGGGAAGAGCCCAGACAAGCAGGGTCAGAAAGGCAAGAAGCGGTCCTCCCATGCGATAGCCGACTGCGGTGATGGTCTGGGTGCTGGTAGGTCCGGGCAGAATGCTGGTCAACGCCAGCAACTCCACCAGCTCTTCTTCGCTCAGATACTGCTTCTTGCTCACCAAGTGATCGAGAAATACACCAAAATGGGCTTCAGGTCCTCCATAGGCACCGAGTGAACAGATGAGCACATCCTTGAGGAATTGTCTGTACGATACGTTGTGCATGGCAGCTCCTATCACTCGATGGTACAGATTTGCCATGGTTTGCTCAAGAGATGGCGAAAAACCGTAAGGCAATTCCAGATGTTCTTGTTTCGGTTTCCTGAAGCCCATAGTGGGACATTAGGAGAGCAACAGCGAGGTGGTCGCAAGCGTCTCGGTCATCTTCAGCTTGAGATGCTCCACCTGCAGGGCAGCGCGATTGTACTGAGTCCGTATCGCCTTAAGCATCTCTGACTTGAGCGGCAAGGTGAGCAAGGCTTCTTCATATCGTCTGGCAAGTTCCTTCACCTGGGTTTCTGCTTTTACATACTCCGTTTTCAGGATGGACAGCTTTGCAAGCACCCGTTCAAGGTTCATCTGCACTGCCTTCTGGTAGCCCCGTTCAAGCTCTGCAACCAGCGACTTGACTGGTACGATTTTCTTGATTCGGTACCCATTGGTGCCTGTAAATACGAAACCGCTTTGCAAAAGGCCCCTGCGGGCATTGTTGAGGGCGATTGAGATGCAATAGTTGGCATCTTGGGCCTTGCAGGAGGCGAGGCACTTCCATGCGCAACGGAAAGCCGGGCGTTTTCCCTCCTCGCTGTCGGTAATGAAGGTGTTGCGGATGGCTCTGCCGGGCATTCCCACAGGGCTCTTGATCAATCCGATTTGTTCCTTGGTGCAATCGACATAGGCTTGTTTGAATCGGATATCGGCGTCACACTCCTCCGTGGCAACAAAACGGGTGGCCATTTGGACAGCCGATGCTCCGAGGGAAAGGACTTTGTACACATCCCTGCCGCTGTAGACACCTCCTCCTGCAATCAGGGGAATCTTGCACCCCTTGCTCTCTTCGTAGGGTTTAAGAGCTTCTGCAATCTGAGGGACGATGGCTTCCAATTGGTAGGCTGGATCCTCAAGCTGCTCTTCGCTGAACCCCAGGTGCCCGCCGGCCTTGGGGCCTTCGAAGACCACGGCATCGGGGGTGTCGTTGTAGAGCTTTGTCCACATGCGGAAGATCATATCGACTGCACGGGCGGAGCTTACAATGGGTGCTACCTTGACATTGGCCTTTCTCAGCGCTTGGACAGGCATGTTCTTGATCGGAAGTCCTGCTCCCATGAAGACGATGTCAACCTTCTCCTCGATCGCAACGTCCAGCAGTTGATGGAAGTCGTTGACCGCTACCATGATGTTGACCCCGATGACCCCGCTGCTCAGCTCGCGGGCCTTGCGGATCTCCCGCCTGAAGGCCCTGAGGTTTGCAGCCTGGCCGTCCTCATAGTAATCGGGTTCCAGCAATCCGATGCCGTTCGCCGCAATGACTCCGATGCCGCCGTTGTTGGCCACCGCACTTGCAAGGGAGGAGAGAGAGATGCCGACGCCCATCCCACCTTGGACAATGGGGGTGGAGGCGACAAGGTCGCCGATTTTCAAGGCGGGCCAGGTGGTTCTGGATCCGAGAATGCGTTGAATGGTTCTTTCGATGGGCAGGTACGCCTTGCAGGCTTGTACTTCTTCTTTGATTCGGTTCAATATGGTCGACAGTGATGTTGATTTCATTGGTATTCCTTGGGGACGTGCAAGTCCTTGGGTTTAATCTAACATAAATACTTAATATGTCAAAGTGTATAATATGATTATCTCTACGCTCTTTGAAGCTCTTCACTTTCACCTAAGCTCTGGGTTAGTATCGATGTACTGGAGGAAAGGATGGACCATGTCGATGAACGTGAACGCACAGTAGCGCTTGCTTCGCTTGACTCAAGCATCCGAAAATTGGAGAAAACGCTCACCAGTGTAGAGCTGAAAGGTTCTTCGACCACCGTGGTTTCCAAGCGGTTGCAGGCTCTCAGGATTGGCCGTGCCGCTTTGCAGTCGGTCTGGCTCAGCCGTCCCTATACCTATTCAGCAGAAGAGGCAAATGAAGCCAAGCATATCATCGCAAGCCTGGAGCCTTCCCTGCAGGCCATGGCATCCAAATTCAAACCGGGCAGCAGCCAAGCTACGCTGCTGGCACGAAGAATCCGCTCGCTTGAATTGGCACTGCAGGCTCTAGGCGAGATGTGAGCCATATACCTGGGTAAGAATTTCCGTATATGCGCTCTCAATGGCTGCTTCATCAACGGTGGTACA
>JAAZAT010000251.1 GCA_012514185.1 Spirochaetales bacterium
CAGCATGAACCCGATCATCAACATGGCGATGATCGGGTTTGCTTTTCCGATGGTCTGCATCCAATCCTGAAGAAATCGGGGAAGCGTGAGGTTTGCAAAGGAGAGGCTGATCATCACCAGGTAGGTGATGAAAGGAGCCGAGGTGAATAGTTTCGTCAGCAAATCCTTTGTGTTGGGTTTTGTTCCTCCGGCCGTGGTGGAAGCCAACGAGTAGGTCAAGCCTGTGGTCATCAAGGCATTTCCCAAGTCAAACAGCGAGGCTGCGACCAGAGCCTGTGGGCCGTAAAGGGCTTGGACAAAAGGGAAGGAGAAGTTTCCCACGTTGTAGGTTGAGCCGCACAAGAGTGCATATCCTTTCAGGCCGTTCGACTCTTTTCTCATGCTGAGGTAGGAGAAGACCATCAGCACGACATTTGCCCCAATCCCATAGAGGATGAGAATCAGCAGTGAATAGTCGAGCTTGAACGTGTTGAAGCTTGCCACGATCGCTGCCGGCAAGGTGATGTTCAAGGTGATTTTCGAAAGGGTTGCACCTTCTCTCTCACTGAAGAGCCCGATTCTCTTGAGTACGTTGGCAAGGGCGATCAGAAAAAGGAAAAGAGCAACCTGTAACAATGATTGCGCCATACGGTGCATCCTATCTTCTCTTTTGGGGAGAATACAAGTGGGTTTTGGTTCAACTTTGCAGAAAGGCCAAGTCTTGGTCGGTCAGCGTGAGGTCGGCGCCGCCCAAGGTCTCGGTAATCTGTTCGATCCTGCTGGACCCTGCGATGGCAATCGTCGGGTTTTTCTGGCTGGTCAGATAGGCCATTGCAACAGCTGCCGGACTTGCTTGCAGGCGTTCACACAGTGCTTGCACTTTTGGAGCCAAAGCAAGATTTCGGGGGGTGAGGAACCTGCGTTTTGCGGTGTCGCTGAGTGTCTCCTCCTTACCGGCAAGCAGCTTTGAGAACAACCCCTTTGCCTGGGGCGCAAAGCACATCACCGGCATGTTCTGCTTCTCATACCACGTTCGCTCTTCCTCGGTCATGCACACCAAGGTGTCGTCACCCCAGGTTTCGGGGGTGCAGTGTGCCAGGCTCCATTGAATTTCACTGATGGTAAACGGTGTTTTGCCATGAGCTTTGGCCCAGGTGTTTGCTGCTTCGATGCGTTCGGTCCTCCAGTTGGAGACCCCCAGGTGCTTGACCAGCTTCTTGTCGATCAAGAGGGATGCAAGGTCGATGATCTCATCGGCTCCCATCGAGGGGTTGTCCCGATGGAAGAACCAAATGTCCAGGCAGTCGGTTCTCAGTTGGTCCAAGCTTCGGCTGATGTCTAGCATCATGTCCTTCTCGTTGATCCGGCTGCGGTGCATGTCCTCCTTGTAGGGATGGCATCCCTTGGATGCCACCGTAACTTTTTCATGCAGGTTGTTTGCCTGCAACCACTTGCCCAGCACTTGCTCACTGGTCGATGGGCCTCCCGTCTTCTCCTGCCCGTAGATAAGGGCGGTGTCCAGCAGGTTGCCGCCCTGTTGGAAGTAGATGTCAAGCTGCCCCAGTGCGGTCTGTTCACTGATTGTTTTGCCGTAGTGGTCGCAGCCGAGGGATATGTGGGAGAGCCGTTTGCCGAAGAAGTCGAGGTATTTCATCAGATTTCAATTCCCAGGAATCGCTTGACCAGGATTCCGATCACAAACGATACGGCGGCAACCCCAAGGCTGATGAGCGCCATTTCCAAAAAGCGTTTGCCGAAGGGGAGGTCCTTGGCAACCGAGGTGTAGTAGGTGAAGAGCATGATGATGACCACCACGGTGACAAGCATGAGAACCAGGGCGAGGACATAGCTCTCCAAGAGCAGATAGGGA
>JAAZAT010000061.1 GCA_012514185.1 Spirochaetales bacterium
AAAGTCCATCATAGGATGTCCAAGTCGTTTGGTCAAACAAATACCACAGGATACAGACAATTGAATTGCACCGAATACCATCGTATAGTAGCTCCATGAATATTCCATATACGTTGACGAACAAGGATATCCCGGCAGTCCTTGACTACATCGCCGAAGAGAAAGAGTTGAATCTCTTCATCGAAGGCGATATCGAGAACTACGGTCTCGAGGGAGACATCGTAACCATGTACGCCTTCGGTGATGCATGGGATTATCTGGTCCTGCGCTACTATGAGAACTATATGGTCACGACCAACAAACCTGGTGGGGACTTGGCAGAACTTGCAGCATTCCTGAAACAGCAGAACATGCTTTGCTTGAGTGCAAAAGAAGATATTTTATTGGAAATCCAACAGTACTTCCCCCAGGCCAAGGTGCAGGGTACGTACCTGTGCAGACTCGATAAGGAACATTTCACATCCAAGGCTTTCTCGGATAAGGCAGTCGTTCGACTGACTGCCGATGATTCCCAGGCCATTATCGACCTGTACAAGCAGATTGAGGAGTTTGCCAGACCCTATATTGAGCATGAAGAGGACAAACTGAAGCAGACACGCGAGCTTTTGGAAAGTGGTGGTCTGGGATTCGGTATCTTCGATGGGGCAAAGCTTGTGTGCATGGCCAACATCACAGCCAAAACGAAAAGCGGTGCGATGATCATCGGGGTGGCCACCCATCCATCCTATCGCAATCGCGGATATGCATCCCTCTTGATGAGCACCCTGTGTTCCCAGTGTTTCTCCGACGGCTTGAGTTTCCTCTGCCTGTTCTACGACAATCCCCTGGCAGGGGCCATCTATCACCGGCTGGGTTTTGAGACCATCGGAAGGTGGGGAATGATGAGATTTTAAGTCAGGGTCAGAGATCAAGCAACGTCTTGTTCCCGTATGCTTTCTTCCAATCATCGGCAAAATCCTGCACTGCCTTCTGGATCGACGGCATGGCAAGGCCGGTTGAGAGCAACTGGGGCTTCACGGTACAGCATCCCGCTCCGTTTGCGTAGGCGTTGGTAACCTCGGTCACATTGCGAAAACTCGCAGCCAGTACCTGCGTAGAGCTGGTATTGGTCCAAAGCAGTCCCGCCAGCTCCTTGATGACCCTGGCCGCATCGATGTCGAGGTTGAGCATGCGACCATAAAAAACGGCGACATACCGAGCACCGCTGAGCATCGCGAGAATGCCCTGCATGGTTGAAAAAACCGTGGTGGCAGTGATATTCAAACCCTCTTTGGACAGCTCCTTGATGACCGAAAGGCCGACCTCTGTCACCGGGACGGCAATGAAGGTTCGCTCTCCCAACTGTGAAACCACGTGGTGAGCTTCCTCCAGCATCGTCTGGTGGTCGGTGGCCATCAGTTGTACATGCAAGTCTCGTTCTTCTCCGATCAGAGCACGGAGAGCTTTCAAATGCGACATAACATGCGTTTGGGCCAAGCGCGAGAGCATCGTCGGATTGGTGGTGACTCCCTTTATCGGGTAGCATTGCAGCGCATGTTCCACTTCTGCAAGATCAGCAGTATCAAGCAATAAATCCATGGCAATACCTCTGTAAGCAGTGTGTCATACAATACAAAACTGAACAACTCCCTGCTATCGGTTCTTGACAAACAGATGGGTATGGACAACCATTTCGGCATGAGCGAGACCATACTTACCGAAAATTCATTCTTCTACGAGCCTACGATGCAGCTGAAAGTGATCAAGCGCGATCCCGAGCTGCCCTACCGGCTCCACAGTCATGAATTTCATGAGTTGGTCGTAGTCATCAGCGGCAGGGGCATCAACTTCACAGCCACCGAGCAGATGCCGCTGCGTGAAGGCTCCGTATTCTTCATCCCCCCCGGAGTCGAACACGGGTACAAAGATGTTGAAAACCTTGTCCTGTACAATATTCTCTATGGGCGGAACCTCATCTCCCGACACGCCCTGGACCTCACGGAGCTACCCGGATTTTGTTCCCTATTCCTGCAATCGGAACGCATCGAAGGACTCACCCTCTCTCCCTCCCAGATTGCAGAGCTCATACCCTTGGTCCAGCTCATGGAGAAGGAAGCCGACGACCAAAGCTATGGCTCAGGCTCGAGAACGCTCGCCTATGCCTACCTCATCGAGTTGCTTGTGCAACTATCGCGCATTTACGACCAAACCCCACGAGAGACCAATCAAACCGCCCGCAGGCTTTGGGAAGTGATCTCCTTCATGGACGGAAACCTCGACAAGGCCCTGACAACCGAGGACCTTGTCACCATTGCAAACATGAGCACCAGTACGCTCAACCGCTGTTTCAAGCAGAGCACCGGCCTCTCTCCGATTGAGTTTCACATCCACAAGCGCATCGCCTACGCATGCTCGCTCATCCAGGAACGAGGATTGTCCATGGGACAGGTCAGTGAGGCATGCGGGTTCAACGACCCGAATTACTTCTCGCGCCAGTTCCGCAAGGTCATGGGGATGAGCCCCAAGCAGTATCAACGCATCTTCACCAGTCGCTTTACTTAAGTGACTCCAAGGCTGTAACAGCCGACGAGAAGAACTTGTCCTTACCCACAAACTCATAGAAATCGAGGCGCCTCATCAGCGATTGCACCGACGGCTGCAGCCCGCAAAACAGAATATCAACCGAGTGTTTCCTGCACAGCTGAACAATCTCGGCAAACTCATTGATGGAGCTGTGATCGATGGTGGGCACACCGCGAAGGCTGAAGATGATGCGGCCGACCCCTTCGGCAACAAGATTCTCCACAACCTGGGTCAGTTGGTCCTGGCTGCCGAAGAACAGTGAACCATCAACATACACAACCGTCGTATCAACATCCTTGGGCTTCAGGTCGGAGGTTACTGGATCGATTTCAATGGAGATGTGATGACTGTGAACGATGAACATGATCATGGAGAACGCAATGCCTGCGAAGATTGCCGTTGTCAAATCAAAGAGAACCGTAGCACCCATGGTTATGAGAAATTGAAAGATTGAAGTCTTGATGCGTTTGGAGAAAATCTGGCGGATGGCAAACCATTCATTCATCCTCCAAGCGGTGACCATCAGCACACCGGCAAGGGCGGCCAGAGGTATCCTGCTCATGTAGGGCCCAAGGATATACATGGAAGCCAGCAAGCCTATGGCATGTACAATACTGGTGAGCCTCGTCTGCTGTCCGCTTCGAATCGCCACCGATGTGCGGGCAATGGCGGCGGTAGCAGGGATGCCTCCGAAGAAAGGAATGATGATATTGCCGATTCCCTGGGCATAGAGCTCCCTGGTGGCATTGAACTTCTCCCCTTTCATTTTTCCTGCATAGGTTCCACAGAGCAGACTTTCAACCATACCTAGTGCAGCCAGGGATATGGCCGGTGAAATAACCTGGGGAAACAGATGCCAGGGAATTGAGAACGCATGGAGGCGGTCAGGGGAAACCAGTGAACGGGGGATTGCACCGACCTCTGCAACATCCAGGTTCAGCACCATTTGAGCGGCCAGGCAGATGATGAGTCCTACCAGGCTTGCATGGAGCTTTGCATTCCACGCTTTCGGCCAGAAAATCATGAAAAGCACAACAAAGAGGCCGTAGGCAAGCGTGGGAATATCCACGGGAAATCCCAACTGCCCATAGGAGAGAAGCTTCATCAAAATATTGCTGCCTGCACTTGTCGTGCCGAAGAAATTATCAATCTGCCCGAAGGCGATGATGATTGCAATGCCGCTTGTAAATCCGGTGGTCACCGGACTTGGGATATACGAAACCAACGCCCCAACCCGAAGCAAGCCGGCAAGCAGCCGAACGATACCGCTGAGGAACCCCGCAAACAACATTCCCTCGATCCCATAGTTTGCAGACAAGGCGATCAGGATCGTCGCCATCGTTCCGGTAGGCCCGGAAATCTGGTACGATGCCCCGCCAAGGGACGCAATGATGAGACCCGCCAGAATTGCGGTGATCAAACCGCTTCCCGCGCTTTGCCCGGAACTGACAGCAAAAGCCAAGGCCAAAGGCAGAGCGACTGCAGCAACCGTCAGTCCCGCCAAGATATCCTTGGAAAATTTGGTCGCAGAATAATCGGAGAACTCTCGCGATAAATCCTTGAAAAATGAGAACTTGTTCAGCCAACCACCTTCACGCACCCCACCCACCCCCATATACGATTGTATGATTATGAGTCAAGCATAGAACTTTCGCTTCACAAGCTCAAGGGACTGAAAGTGCTGCTTTCTTACTTCTTGGGCACAATCTCCAACCAGTAGCCGTCAGGGTCGACGATGAAATAGATACCCATGTTGACATTCTCATAACAGATGCACCCCATCTCTCGATGCTTGGCGCGGGCGGCCTCCATGTCATCAACCTCGAACGCCAGGTGGAACTCATTGTCCCCCAGATTGTAGGTGCCTTTCTCCCAGTTGCGCAGCCAGGTAAGCTCCAGCTGATGCTTCGACTGCCCGTCACCAAGGAAAACGAGAATGAAGGAGTTGTCGGTGGCGACTTTGCGTCGGACCTCGACCAAGCCCAGCGCCTCCTTGTAGAAAGCAAGAGACTTTTCCAAATCAGTGACATTGAAATTATTATGGGCGAACGTGAATTTCATAGATTCCTCCAAGTTTGTATTTCATTTGTGAGTTGCAGGACCTCGACATCCTCATCCTTCAACTCGGCTTTCAGCTTTTCACACACCGAGCTATCCTTCCAAAAGTGCATGGGGATCAGGGTTTTTACCTTCACCCGAGCCACGAGGTCCTTCGCACCCAAGCTGTAGAAAGGTCCAAGCCGTGGGTCCACGGGAACAAAGGCAAGGTCGAGCTTTGCGGGGAGCAACCTGAGTTCGGCATGGTAATCACGCTTCATCTGCAGGTTGTAAGCCTCGCTCTCGCCCTCCCAATGCCAATGGTTGAGGTCCCCGGCATAGTAGATGGTCCTACCCTCAGCCTGTATGACAAAAGCAACACCCTCGTCGGTAGACTTCAAGGTCCTGACCGCCACATCGTGGATGCTGATCTCCTCATAGGGGCCCATCCAGCGGACCTGCACGTCCTGCGGTACGAGATGGGTGGCGATATCGGAAGAGAGAATGAACACAGCATCCCGCTTCTGAGCGGCAAGCGAGAAAATCGCCTTGTTGAAGTGGTCCCCATGCCGGTGGCTGGCGAACACCAACAGGTTCTTTTTTCGCTCAGGAAGCTCCAGAGGGCCTCCGGTGTAATCGAAAAGAAGCAATGCATGCTCTGTCTCAAGCAAAAACGTGCTATGACCCAAGTATGTGCAATTCATACTACAACCATGGACGAACAAAAGGTTGCTGTCAAGTAAGTGCTCCTATGCTATAGTGGGCAAGCAGGAGGAAGCAGATGCACATAGAAATTCTGGACAAGGATTGCAAGGTGATGGGAAGGAGCGTTGAAAGCGGATATGGATGCGCCCTGGTGCACCAAACAGCCTACAACGAGGGAGATCATATCATCATCCATGTCCCCCAGAGCGGCCTCTACCAGCTCCAACTCGACGAATCGTTGGGCAGCCATATCGTCTATCTCAAGGAAGAAGCCCGCTATGCCATCCCGACCCGGCCTGCACAGCGCACCTGCTATCCACCCCAGGCTTTCCTGGGCAGTCTTCATCTGCTCACCCTTTCCAAGGCAGGGCGACTTGGTCGAAGAAACCTTGCCCTCAACCCGTATGACCACCATCACACCCAAGGAATATTCCCCCATGCAACAGCCAATGTGGAGACCCGCGGGGAGATGGTCTTTGCAGCACGCAATGCAATCGACGGGAACTTCACCAACCACAGCCATGGCGGGTATCCCTTCGAAAGCTGGGGAATAAACCGCGACCCGAAGGCCGAGCTCACAGTCGACTTCGGCAGGCCGATTCTCGTTGATGAGATCAGGTTGACCATCCGCGCCGACTGGCCGCATGACAGCTGGTGGACCGAAGCCTCTTTGACCGACAACGAAGGCCGGACGCATGTCTTTCAGCTCCAGAAGGATCCCCTTCCCCAATGCTTTCCGATCGAGGCGACGGTGGTGAGCAGCCTTACCCTCCACGACCTGAAGAAGGAAGCGGGCGACCCCTCCCCCTTCCCCGCCCTCACCCAACTTGAAGCCTGGGGTGTCGAGGTCTAGGTAAAGCGAAGGGTGCTCTGACCGTCCTCCTCATACCAAAGCGGGAAATTGGTGTTCCAGATGTTGTTGTACAGGTTGAAATGAAACACTCCATCGTCTTGGGGCAGTTCATCATCGAAGCAGAGCAGCTTCCTTCGGCTGAGTGAAACCAAGGGGGAATCGAGGTTCTCAACAAGCAGGCTCCTCCCCTTGTTTTCATATACCAGACCTTCGACAGCGTGTATCGACCGGGCTCCTTTGGAGACAGTCGAATCCAGAGGCAACTTGTGAGCGAGCTTGAGCATGCGCCATGCTCCTCCCGCCTCGGTCTGCAACCCCAGCGAAAACCACAGGGCCTCAGGCAGGCGGGTCGCCTCCTTCCTGCTCCAGGCAAGCGTCATCTCAAGAAGTTTTCCCTCCTTGCTGAATCGATACACAATCTCTATGCTTCTCGGTGCCCCCCTCGGGCTCTCCTCATCAGCCTCAAGCGAGGCACAAAGCTCAATGGTTGCCCGACCATCCAATCGAACCAGGTTTTTCAGCCTTCCCTTACAGAGCCGGTGCTCGACCTTCGGCACTACAGCCTCCATGCCCGGTTTGCCATAGTCTGCAAGGATCCAATCCCTGCCTGCATCAAAGTTGCGGTTGTACTGGTGGTGGAAGGCATCATAATCGTCGGCACTGAAGCTCTCATACCGATATACCCCGATCCCCTCCCCCTTGACCGATTCAGTCCCCTCTGCAGAACGCAGCGAAGCAATACTGCCGTCATCGGCGATGACAACCTGGGACGAGCCGATTACGATAGGTGTATTCGATGAGAGCCGCTTTGCTGCTGGGTTCGTGCACATACTGCCGATGTCCAAGGGTTTCAGGACATCGCTTGCCTCAATCTGCAGAGTGCGAGGAAGCGCAGCGACCGCTTCATCCAGATACGACCTCTGTTCCTGATGACTTGAGGTAAAGCCTGAATATCGCCGGGTGCTTCGCCTTTGGTCCGCTTCCCCAAAAATATGGGCATACTCTTTTTGGGCGAATGCTTCGATGAATTGGTAGGCCGGGGGAACTGCAGAAGCAGCTATTACATCAAGCTCCCTTGCCCGGTGGAAATCTTCGATCGAATAATTTGTATAATCACCCAGGTACTTTTTGAAATCCATGCCCCACGTATGTTCGCATATCATCAAGAGACGGTCCATGAACCCGTCATTGTGCACTACCTCGGCCTTGTTCGCGGCCCAAGCAAGCAGACGTTTCAAACACCTGACTTTGTACGGGTCGCTGCCGATGCCATGTATCCAGGTATCCCCGATCTCGGCTGTTACGACAGGGAGCGTATGCTTGAACGGAAGGATTGCACGGGCATACGAAGAGAGATCGCTTGCCTGAATCGTTGCCCCAGGATATTTTTGTCTCAATTTTTCAAAGACGGCGTACACCTCCTGGACATCAGGCGGCCCTGCGTTGTCGGCACTGTTCTCGATGACCAGTACATCCTGCAGTTCCCCGATCGGCTCAGAAGAGCCGTACGAGGCATCGTACTGAACCATCACCTCCTCTCCCGTAGGAGCCTTCCACACAAAAAGAGGAGGGACATCGGGCAGAGGAGAGCCTCCGTTGACTCCGATGTGCAGGAACTGCACCCCGGCTTTGGCAAGGTAGGGAACCAAGGCAAGGGTGTGGCCGGGGACATCGGTCATTTTTGCAGCAATTGTTGCATGTCCGAACCGGGCGTCGAGGTTCTTTGACAAGGAGAGTGCATACTCAGCCAAACTGCTGTTCATCAATTCCGTATGGGTGGTGAACGGCAGGGCGTGCCAGGTGATGTCACCCTCCTCAATCGCTTCTATGAACAGCGCCCGATCGTGCTCCTTTGCATGCTCAAGGTAGTTCTTGACCAGCCAACTGCCGGTTGTCCAGACCAGGCGCTCATTTGCTTGAGCATCACGCAGCTGCTTTGCCACCCTGATCGCCTGGGGGATGAACTGCTTGTGATACCGTTCGATGGTTCTCGCAGCCAAATCAGTAAAACCAATATCCAAATGGGTCTTGAAAACCACGTGCACGGTTTTGATCATACTCAGATTCTCTCCTTGTGCTTGCATGAAGGCCCCAACAAATGCATACTGCCTAGAGAGGATTTACCGTGGACACCGAACTGAACAAAGCTTCCAGGCGCCTGTCTGAGCTTCCCATCAGCATTGAACTTTCCGGCTTCACCATCGATGTGCAGTGGCTTCGCGTCATGCAAAAATCGGGGCAGTGGGAGATTGAACGTCATGCCCACTCCAGTTTTGAATTCCATATCATCGCCCGTGGCTCCTGCACGGTCGCCACCGACGCTCACTCCTTCATTGCCGAAGCGGGAAGTTTCTACCTCACCGCACCAGGAGTGTACCACCAGCAATGGTCCCTCTCCGATGAAGACCTGGTCGAGTACAGTCTTGACTGCACCTTCCGTCCCCGAAAAGAGAGCATGGGATCGACAAGTGAATGGGGGCCTCTGCATGAGTTCTTCCTCTCCTGTGCCTGTCTTCCTGTCAAAGACACCAGCGGCGTCATCGCCCTGTTCGAACAAGCCATCGATGAGGCACTTGAGCTGAAACCCGGCTACTCGATAATCATCCACTCCCTTGTTCCCTCCATCCTGGTCGCTGCTGCACGAAGCATGGGCCTGCATACCAATCCATCCAACGCCAAAGAGAAGAGCAGGATGGATATGATCGCCGACTTTGTCGAGGACAACATCTTCAGACCCATCAGCCCCGCCGATATCGCCGCCTTCATGAACCTCAGCGAGAAACAAGTCTCCCGCATCGTGTTTGCATCCGAAGGGTATTCAACCAAGCGATTCATCACATTGGCAAAAATCGAGCAAGCCAAGAAAATGCTCACCTCAACCTCATACTCCCTGGGTGAGATCTCCAAGGAGCTGGGCTTTGCAACAACCAGTTACTTCAATACGGTTTTTCGAAAAACCGAGGGAGTTACACCTGGCGTGTATCGCGAACAGATTTTGGAGAAGCTCGATATACATCATACATAAATGTCTAAAAATTTACAAATAAAAAATTGACTTTTGACTGAAAATTCACACTCTATAAACCTCTTTTCGCTATATTGTATAGTTTTATTACTGTAAGTCATAGCAAATATTATTAAAAATGTCTAAAAATTGAAATCCTGACAACTTTTTATTTGTCTATTTTTTATAATCCATGGTATACTGCCCCTGCAAGGAGGGTGCGTCATCATAACGCACGTTGCATAGAACCAATACAATCGAATCAAGGAGTAGTATGAATAAATCGTTGGGAAGACAGCTGAAGAAATACCGTATATTCTACCTCATGTTCCTTCCTGTCGCCGTGTACTTCATCATATTCACCTACTATCCATTCCTTCGCGGGCTTATCATGAGTTTCCAGGAGAACAGGCTCTTGGGCAACCGGCCGTTTGCCGGCTTGGCCAACTACCGGTTCGTACTCAAGGACTCCAACTTCCTGGCGGCGGTGGCAAACTCGTTGATCATCGGCCTCTGGGACATGGTGTTGTACTTCTTCTTCTCCCTGGGTTTTGCCCTCATTCTCAATGAGCTGGTTCATCGGACAGTCAAGCAGACCATCCAAACGATTGCCTACATACCCTATCTTTTCAGTTGGGCGGTCATCGGAGGCGTCTGGGTCCTGATCTTCGACCTGCAGGGCTTGGTCAACCAATTCCTCTCCATCTTCGGAACCGAACCCATTTTCTTTCTTGCAACCCCCGACTATGCCCGCCCCCTGATCATCGCCATGGGGGTATGGCGCTCGATGGGGTACTTTGCACTGCTCTTCACCGTGGCAATCATGAACATCGAGGGGCAGCTCTATGAGGCTGCCCGCATCGATGGCGCCTCGCGTTTCATGCAAATCCGCAAGATCATCCTCCCCTCCCTGATTCCCACCATGAAAACAATCATCGTACTGCTCTCCATCGGGGTGCTGACCCACTTCGATGAGATTTACGTCATGGTCAATCCTGCCAACCGCAGATTGATCAGCACCTTGCTTCTCTTTGTATATGAAACCGGCATCCTCAACTTCCAAACCGGCACTGCATCGGCGGGGGCGACCCTGGTGATGGCCGGCACCCTCTTGATCACCGGCCTGATGAGAAAATTCATCGGGTACGACAAGGAGTAGATGATGAAGAGCAGACTGAGCAAGAAAGACAATCTACCCCTTGGCTTGAGTGCTCTGAACATCCTGCTGCTGGTCCTTGTGGTGGTCCTGATGGGTCTTCCCATGCTCAACGTCCTGGCAGTTTCGCTCTCTACCCAGGCAAAGAGCGATGCTCCCGGCTTGGTGCTTCTTCCCACCCCGCCCACCTTCGAGGGATACACCTTCATCTGGAAGCATACAAACCTTCCCCGCCCCTTCTTCAACACCGTCTATGTTTCGGTGGTGGGGACTGTCCTGCATGTGCTGATGGCCTCCCTCGCCGGGTATATTCTCTGTCAAAACAAGCTGCCGTTTCGCAAGGCGATGACAACATTCATCCTGCTCACCATGACCGTCCCCTACGAGCTTACCATGATCGGTATCTATGCGGTGAACCGGGACCTCGGCCTTACCAATACGTATGCAGGGCTCATCATCAACGGCATGGTCAGCGGATTCAGTGTCTTTTTGATGCGAAACTACTTCCAGGCCATTCCCCTCTCGCTTGCCGAGTCGGCACGCATCGACGGATCGGGGGAATGGAGAATTTTCTCCTCCATCTACCTGCGCCTCTCGGTTTCGGGCTTGATGACCATAGGAACACTCGAGTTGATCAGACGGTGGAACAACATCACCATGACCATCACCCTCATCAGTGACATGAAGAAATGGACGTTGCCGGTTGTGCTGCGCTTCATCCTGTTCGACCAGACATCCACGTCGGGAACCAGCTACATTTTCGCCAATGCAAAAATGGCTGCGGTGGTCATGACCGCCCTTCCCTTGGTTGTGCTGTACTTTTTCACCCAGTCATTCTTCTCGAGCGGAATTATGATCGGGTCGGTGAAGGAATAAGACTCTTCGCTAGCGAGGAGACAAGCAATATTACGTACCATGAATCCAAAAGGAGGATGCATATGAAACGTACTCGCGTATTGGTAATGTTGGTGGTGCTGCTGGCCATCAGCCTCACGCTGTTCGCCCAAGGTCAGGTAGACAAGGCTGCGGTGGAGGTCAAGGTGCTGGCCGGAGTAACCGGCGGGAAGGATGACGCTGAGAACAAGTTGTTCGAAGAGGCCATGGAGAAAGGAACCGGTCTGAACATCACCTGGGAGAAGGTTCCCTCGGGATATGACCAGGTATTAATGCAGAAGCTCGGCGCTGGTGAGCAGTATGACCTGATCTACCTCAACCAGTTCCAGATGTACACCCTGGGCAAACAAGGGGCGTTGATGGACTTGACCGATAGGATTGCCGCATCAAAAGTCTATGCTGAGAACGTAGACAAGACCGAGCTTGAGAAAATCCAGTTCAACGGCAAGTACTATGCCGGCTTCAACAAGCTGGAGGTATTCCCCCTGGTCAACGTCAACAAGGCCATCACCGACAAGGTCGGCATCGATTTGAGCAAGCTCTCCACGTTGGATGACTACTACCAGATGCTGAAGAAAGTGAAGACCCACATGGAACAGACCGAGGGACGAAAGCCCTACTATCCGTTCTTCACCTACATGCCGGACATTTGGGACCTGCAGCCGTGGTTCAGCTCGGTCGGTCTCAGACGTGGTGTCTTCATCGATGCGAACGGCAAGAAATTCGCCCCGTACGTCGATCCGAAAGCCAAGGTCGTCTGGGAATGGCTTGCCAAGCTCTATCGTGAAGGCTTGATGGATCCCACTTCCTTCACCGGCAAGACCGGGGACATGCGCAGCAAGATGTGGCAGAGTCAGGACATCGTCATGGATGTCGACTGGGCTGCCTGGACCGGGCTGTACAACAACAACGCACGCACTGCAGGCACCTATCCCGCAAAGGTCAACGTAGTGGGACTGCCTGGAACCAAGGGCCCGAGCGGCAAGTACATGCTCGAGCAGGGCGGAGCCTCCCTGTGGGCGATTCCCGCCAACGCCAAGAACCCCGATGAAGCATTCAAGATCATCGAGCACATGGCTACCAAGGAAGGAGCACTGTTGCTCTCGGCAGGTATCGAAGGTCATGACTACAATCTCAAGAATGGAAAGATCGAGTACACCGAGGCAGGCAGGGCCCACGCAAAGGACCATGGGGCCCCGTTCCCGATCTCCAAGCTGTTCGACCTTTCCGTCCTGGGTGAGATGAACCCCGGTGTGTTGGAATCGGTGTCGATCGGCAAGCGCGCCGACGTCGAGGTTGCTCCGATGGGATATGCCAACGGAGAGCTGGACGCCCGCAAGTACTATGATATCATGTCCAAGTGGATGACCGAATGCGTGATGGGAAAAACCACCGCCGAGGCAGCCATGAAGGGTGCTGAGAACGAGCTGAGGACCAACAAGCTCATCGACTGATGATACAGCCGTATCAGAATCGGGCGCAGCATCGGCTGCGCCCTTCTTGCAGGAAACGCCATGGAAGAAATCCGCTTGAGCAGGACCTATACCCGTGAGGACCGGAGACAGTACGTTCGCATCCCCTTCCAGGTAGGGGAAGATATCCAACGTATTGAGATAACCTATGCCTATGAACGCCATCAGGTACGGCAAACCGCCTTTGGACAGGAGATGAGGGAGATCAACATCATCGACCTGGGGCTGTTCGATGAGAACGGGCAGCTGTGTGGCTGGTCGGGCTCTGAGCGGCTTTCCATCGCAGTGAGTGAACAATCCAGCACTCCAGGATACCGAAGACTTCCGATCAAGAGCGGAACCTGGCAGGTTGCCTTGGGAATCTACAAGGTTCAGTCCAGCGTAGAGGTCCACTTGGTTATCCGCCTCATTCCCAAAGAGAGGCGTTGGCTGAAAGGCGATCTGCACATGCATACCCTCAACAGCGACGGCATCTACACTACAGGGGAAGTCATCAGCTACGCAAAGCATGCAAAGCTGGATTTCATCGCCCTCACCGACCACAACAACACCGAGCAGAACAGGGAAATAGGCAATCCGGAGGGGATTACCGTTATAGCGGGGATGGAATACACCAACTACGGCGGGCACGCAAACTTCTTCTTTACCGATGAGGGAATCTTTACCGCCGATCCACTCTCCAATACCAGGGAAGAGATGCAAGCTACCGTGGATGAAGCAAAAAAGAGAGGTGCCATCGTTTCGCTGAACCATATCTGCGACACCTCCTGCCCGTGGGTCCTGGGCTTTGACATTCCCTACGACCTGATTGAAGTCTGGAACGGCCTCCCCAAGCCTTCAGACATGGAGGCGATTGCATGGTGGCACCAAAAGCTGGTGGAGGGCAGGCATTTGGCAGCCGTTGGAGGTTCCGATACCCATCGAATCGAGCAGGGTCGCAGTCATGGGACTCCCACCACGTATGTCTACGCACGCTCATCCGGTCGCAAGGACATCCTCGATGCCTTGGTGGAAGGACGGTCGTTCATCACCGCTTCATCAGACGGGACCCGGCTGGATCTGCACCTCGGGACCTCAGGGTTGGGAGAGTGTGCTCTCTGGGATGAACAGCTTGGGGGACAGGCCTCTGTTGACAGGGCAAAGCAGGGCGATCGCTTGGTGCTTATCAGTGACAGGGGCATCGAAGCGACCTGGGACATTGTTGACGAGGGCAGGCTCGCCTTTCCATTCAAGGTGGAGAAACGAAAGTTTTACCGAATCGAGCTCTATCGAAGAACCCTTGGAATAGAACTGCTTGCAGCCCTTACAAACCCTGTCTACCTGCGTTGAGCAGTGGAATCACGCTGAACAAACGTGAACGGCAGGGCTATGCTCACCGGCAGGCCGTTCTTGCTGGTGATCAAAGAGTGCAGCAGCGCTACCGACATCTGCCCCATCTCTACAATCGGCTGGCTGATGGTGGTCAAGCGGGGGACGGAGAACGAGGAGAGCTCGATATTGTCAAAGCCGACGACTGAAACATCGCCGGGAACGCTGAGGTTGTGATCGGCCAGGCCGCGGATCGAGCCGAGAGCAAGCTCATCGGTGATGGCAAACAGTGCAGTAAAGGTGGCCTTTGAATCCAGCAGCTGGTTCAATGCCTTGGCTCCTCCTTCCATGTTGTACACATCGGCAAAGGCAACCTTGCTTGCATCATAGGGGATCGAAGCCTGCTCAAGCGCCTTGCGGTACCCCTCCAGCCGTTGGGATGAAAAGCTGTATTTGGTTCCTCCGATGCAGGCGATATCGCGATGGCCGAGCTTGATCAGGTGGCTGACCGCCTGCAACGCAGCTTCATCCTCACTGATATGGATCGAGGTGGCCTTCCACCCATCCCTCTCGAAGGTGGCAAGCACGGTCGGAATCTTATTCTCTTCCAAGTAGGTGCGAAACTCTGGCAGCGCCACCTCATGCAAGATGATGAGGCCGTCCAGCCGGTCCGCCTTCAAGCGCCTGAGACATGCCAGTTCCCCTTCCTCGTCGGTGGAGGCAAAATAGAAGCTGGTATGGTAGCCGAACTGCTCCAGATGGTGTACCACGATGCTGAACAGCTGGCGTTGGAACATGTTGAACATGCCCGGAAGCACGATGCCGACGGTGGATGTATGCTTGCTGACCATATCGCGGGCGGCGCGATTGGGAACATAGCCGGTCTGCTTGATCGCAGCAAGGATACGCTCACGCTTGTCAGCCTTGACGTTATCCTGATGGTTGAGCACTCGGGAGACTGTGGAAACAGAGACTCCTGCCAATTTTGCTATGTCCTTGATACTTATCATATTCACATCCCTATGCTGAGAACGTTGTCACAAATGCATCATGCCACCTCCGCAATTACTTTGTCAAATGGATTCACCCAGGCGAAATTTCTTTACAAACATACGCTATGTTGTATACTCAAAGAAACTGGTAACGTTTTCATAAAATAAGAAGAGAGGAGAATCTTTCATGGATACAATCGTAAGAATCGGAATTATCGGAGCCGGGCGAATCGGCAAGCTGCATGCAGAGAATATCACAAAATTCGTGAAGTCGGTGGAGGTGGTGGGTATCAGCGATGTCCTGATGAATGAGCAGATGGAAGCTTGGGCGAAGGACTTGGGAATCCGGTTTGTCACCAAGGAAGCCATGGATTTGATCAAGCACCCTGACATCGACGCCATCATGGTCTGCAGTTCCACTGCAACCCATGCCGACTTTACCATTGCAGCTGCAAAGGAAGGCAAGCACATCTTCTGTGAGAAGCCGATTGACTTGTCAGTAAAGAAAGGTTTGGAAGCCATCAAGGCAGCCAAGGCTCATAAGGTAAAACTACAGCTCGGTTTCAACCGCCGCTTCGACCACAATTTCCGTCAGGTAAGAGAGCTGACCAAGGCCGGCAAAGTCGGAGATGTCCACATTGTGAAGATCACCAGCCGCGACCCGGCTCCCCCGACAGCCGCATATGCAGCAGTTTCGGGTGGTATTTTCCTCGACATGATGATTCATGACTTCGATATGGCCCGCTACCAAGCCGGCAGCGAAATCGTCAGCGTCCATGCGACCGGTGCAGTCTTGGTCAATCCGGAGATTGGAAAAGCCGGGGATGTAGACACCGCCATCGTCACGCTCACCTTCGAAAACGGAGCGATCGGGGTCATCGACAACTCCCGCAAGGCGGTCTATGGTTACGACCAGCGTGTTGAAGTGTTCGGCTCCAAAGGCTGTGCAAAGGCTGAGAACGACACCCCGTCGACCGTGTCCCTCTCCACCAGTGAGCATGTCGCCTCCGACAAGCCCCTCTACTTTTTCCTGGAGCGGTACAAGGATGCTTTTGTGGATGAGGTTGTCTCCTTCGCCCAGGCAATCGTTGAAGATACCGACGTATTGGTCAGCGGAGAAGACGGACTTGAGGATATGGTCGCAGCCCTTGCCGCAGGCAAGAGCCTGAAGGAAGGCCGACCGGTGACCATAGCCGAGATGAAGAAAGAGCTCGGGCTCTAAGGAGATGCGCATGGCAACGATTCGACTGACAATGGCGCAAGCCCTGCTGCGCTTTTTGGACAACCAATACCTATGGTTCGATGGGGAGGAGACTAAATTCGTCGAAGGCGTCTTCGGCATCTTCGGCCACGGCTGTGTGGTAGGCATTGGGGAGGCACTTGCTGATGAGCAGAACAAGCTGCCCTTCTACCAGGCAAAGAACGAACAAGGAGCGGTCCATGCAGCCACTGCGTTCGCCAAGGAGCACAACAGGAGAAAAATCATGGCGGTAACCAGCTCCATCGGCCCTGGAGCGTCGAACATGGTCGTGGGTGCCGGTACGGCTACCGCAAACCACATTCCGGTGCTCCTGCTTCCCGGTGATGTCTTCGCTTCCCGCCAGCCCGACCCCGTATTGCAGCAAATTGAGATTCCGACCGATTACTCCAACACTGCCAACGACGCATTCCGCTCGGTATCACGATACTGGGACCGGGTGAACCGTCCTGAACAGCTGATGAGCGCCCTGATCAATGCGATGCGGACCCTCACCGATCCCGCAGAAACTGGTGCAGTGACCATAGCCCTCCCCCAGGATGTCCAGGGCATGGCCTATGACTACCCCCTCGAGTTCTTTGCCAAGCGGGTGCACTATGTTGAACGAAGAATCCCAACCCCCTTCCAGCTCGACCGGCTTGCCAAGCTGATCGCCAAGGCAGAAAAACCCTTGGTCATCTGCGGCGGCGGTGTACGATACAGCGAAGCCGGGGATGCGTTGGCCGCTTTCTGTGAACGGTTTGCCATCCCCTTCGCCGAAACCCAGGCCGGCAAAGGGACAGTCCTTTGGGACAACCCATACAACCTCTCGGGTATCGGGACCACCGGCAGCCAGGCGGCGAACCGCTTGGCCAAGCAGAGTGACCTGGTCATCGGGGTGGGAACCCGTTTTGGTGACTTCACCACCTGTTCGAAGTGGCTCTTCCAGAACCCGGCCTGCGAGTTTATCTCGATCAACGTTGCGTCCTTCGATGCCTATAAGCTCAACAGCCTTCCCATCGTCGCCGATGCCAAACTCACCTTGGAAGCTTTGCTCTCTCAGCCTCAGCTCTCCGGCTACAAGAGTGGTTGGGGCGAGACGATTGAGACGGAACGAAACCTGTGGAAAGAAGAGGTCGACCGGCTCTATCAAGAAGTTGTTCCCTCTTCGCTCTCCCAGGCACGCGTGCTCGGCGAACTCAACGACCGCCTGCTTCCACCCTCGGCCATCGTGGTTTCAGGCTCCGGCTCGATTCCCAGCGACATGCAAAGGGTATGGAGAACCCGGGTGCGGGGAACCTATCACATGGAGTATGCATTCTCCTGCATGGGCTACGAGGTGGCGGCGGCTCTCGGAACCAAGATTGCCCACCCTGACCGTGAAGTAGTGACCATCATCGGCGATGGCGCCTACACCATGCTGCACACCGAGCTGCTCACCTCCATCCAGGAAGGCAGGAAGATCATCGTAGTGGTGTTGGACAATGCCGGTTTTCACTGCATCGACAACCTGCAAAACAGCCAGGGCATCGTCCATTACGGCAATGAGTGGAGGCGGCGCGAGAAGGAGACCGGCCGTTTGACCGGGTCCTCACTGTCGGTCGACTACGCCCTCAATGCACAGAGCTGGGGTGCGGTGGGCCTGAGAGCGGATACCATCGAGGAGTTGGAACAAGCTGTGAAGCAGGCTCTGGCCGAGAAGGTCTCGACACTTATCCACTGCCACGTGGCTCCCAAATCCATGACCAAGGGGTACGACTCCTGGTGGCGGGTGGGGACTGCAGAAGTTTCAAACAACCCCAAGGTGGTTGAAGCCTGGACCGAATTGCAATCAGAGATTGCAAAGGTACGACAATTCTAAAAAGGAACAGAGTATGAGCAAAGAAACCATAAAACTTGCAATCGCCCCGATAGGATGGACCAATGACGACCTTCCCCAGCTCGGAGGCGATATCACTTTTGAACAATGCGTCAGCGAGATGGCCCTTGCCGGATTTACCGGCAGTGAAGTGGGCAATAAATACCCCAAGGACACCGAGGTGCTCAAGAAGGCACTGAAGCTCAGGGGCCTTCAGATTTGCAACGCCTGGTTCAGCACGTATCTGACCACCCAAAGCTACGATCAAGTGGAGAAAGCGTTTGTACAGCACTGCACCTTCCTCAAGACCATGGGGGCGACCATCGTTGGTGTTGCCGAACAGGGCAACTCCATCCAAGGCCGACAAGACCTGCCGGTGTTCGATGCAAAGCCGGTCAATACAGAGGCAGAGTGGAAACTTCTGACCGAAGGGCTGAACAAGCTCGGCAAAAAGGCCAAGGAGATGGGAATGCAGCTCACCTACCACCACCACATGGGAACCGGGGTGCAGACCAGAGGTGAAATCGACCGCCTTATGGAACAAACCGACCCTGATCTGGTGGGCCTGCTCTATGACAGCGGCCACCTGGTATTCAGCGGAGAGGATCCGATGGAGGTGCTGACCAAGTGGATGGGCCGCATCCGTCACGTACACCTCAAGGATGTGCGCGCCGACAAGCGCAAGATGGCCATCGAGCAGAAGTGGTCATTTCTGAAGGGAGTCCTGGAGGGTGTGTTTACCGTTCCCGGCGATGGTTGCATCGACTTCAAACCGATTCTCGATGAACTGATCAAAGCCGGGTACAAAGGCTGGTGGGTGGTTGAAGCCGAGCAGGACCCTGCAAAAGCCAACCCCCTCGAGTATGCAATGAAGGCACGGGCCTATATCCGAAATACTGCGGGAATCTAAGGAGAACCAACATGAACAAAATCAAAGTCGGCGTAGCCGGATACGGAGTAATTGGACAGCGTCTTGCTGACGGAGTCGCCCTGCAGGGTGACATGGAACTGATCGGGGTTGCCGATGTCGCCCCAACACTCAGTGTACGGGCCTTGAAGGAAAAGGGCATGCCCTACAAGTTCTTTACCGCCGCGCCGGACAACACTGCAGCCCTTGAGGCCGTGGGGATTCCCATCAGCGGCACGCTTGAGGACCTGGTGAAGCAGGTGGACATCATGCTCGATGCCACCAGTGCCGGGGTTGGACTGAAGAACAAGGAAATCTATAAGAAGTACGGAAAAAAGGCCATTTTCCAAGGCGGGGAGAAGAACGCAATCGCCGATGTATTCTTCCACGGCTATGCCAACTACGAGAAAGGTCTGGGTGTCGACTACTTGAAACTCACCAGCTGCAATACCACCGGTCTCATTCGTGCAGTGGACTGCATCGATCGTGAAGTCGGGGTGGAAAAGGTTGCCATCACCATCATCCGCCGCGTAGCCGACCCCGGCGACTATCACCGCGGCCTGACCAATGCCCTGCAGATCGACAAGGCTCCCAGCCACCAGGCTGTCGACTTGATGACCATCATGCCGCATGTTGAGGCTACCGGCATCCTCGTGCACACCCCGGTAACCCATGGGCATATCATCACCGTCGTCATGACACCTAAAAAGGACATCTCGGTTGACCAAGCCATCGCCATATTCGAGAAGCATCCCAGGATTCGGGTGGTCTCCATCGATGAGGGCTTCTTGGGCAACGCGAGCCTCTTTCGGTATGCCCGCGACCTCGGCAACCCCCGCGGGGACATGTATGAGATCGCCCTGTGGAAGGACTCGGTGGTCAAGAGCGGCAGGGACCTGATGTTCGCCATCAACATCCCCCAAGAGTCGGTGGTGATCCCTGAGAACATCGATGCCGTACGCGCTGCCATGCAGATGCAAAAGGACCGGACGAGCGGGACCGAGGCAACCAACACCTATCTGGGGATTGGAACATGGAAGAAACAGTAAACATGATCCGCATGAGAAGCCTCGATGATGTTGAGCTGAAGGGAAAATTCGTACTGTTCCGCCCTGACATCAACAGCCCCATCGATCAGGCAACCAAGAAAATCATCAATACAAACCGCCTTGAAAAGGCAGCGCCCACCCTCACGCATTTGCTTGAGGGAGGGGCAAAGGTAGCCATCATCGCCCACCAAGGCGATACCTTGGACTACCAGAACCTCATTCCGCTCTCCGAGCATGCACGCATCCTTTCAGACCTGAGTGGGTATCCAGTCAGGTATTTGGATGATGTATGCGGTCCGGCGGCTATCGAGGCGGTCAAGACGTTGAAGGAAGGCGAAGCGGTGCTTCTGGGAAACCTTCGGTATCTGAGTGAGGAAATCACCGCCTTCGAGAAGGAAGTGAAGCTGACACCACAAGAGATGCAGAACACCTATCTGGTGCGCTCGCTCGCCCCCCTCTTTGACCTCTATGTCAACGACGCCTTTGCCGCCGCCCATCGAAGCAGCCCTTCCATGGTTGCATTCCAGGAAGTGCTGCCTACTGCAGGCGGCAGACAGCTGGTGGCCGAGTACACCGCCCTCTCCAACGTTGCGTCACATCCCATCCATCCCTGCATCTTTGTTCTTGGCGGGGGAAAAATCAGCGATGCCTTTGGCATGATGAAGCATGTCTTGGCCAACAATACCGCCGATAAGATCCTGTGCGGCGGCATCACAGCCTTGGTCATGCTGCTCGCTCAAAACAAGGAGCTTGGGCAGAAAACCAGGACATTCCTCCAGGACCGCGATCTGACACACTTCATCGATGAGGCCCGGGAGCTGCTCACCATATGGCCCGACCGTTTTGTCACCCCCATCGACCTTGCCTACGAGCAGGACGGTGAGCGCCTTGAGGTTGATGTATCGGACATTGTCGGTAGTGCTGAACTGCAGGCAAAACTCTTCCCCGACCTGGGCAGCAAGAGTATCGAGCTGTACAAGACAGAGATTGCCAAGGCGGGCTCGGTCTTTGTTAACGGGCCGGCCGGCGTCTACGAGGACGGCAGGTGGGAGAAAGCAACCAAGGAGATTTGGAATGCAATCGCAGCATGCAAAGGCTACACCGTCATCGGCGGCGGCGACACCATCACAGCAGCCACCAAGTTCACCAATCTTGAGGATTACTCCTATGTCTGCACCGCAGGAGGCGCAATGGTGCGCTTCCTTTCTGGGAAGAAACTTCCCCTCATCCAGGCAATGGAGAAGGCTTGGGAGCGAGACAAGGAGTAAGCCATGCAGGTGAGCATCCCGTACAACAAGAATGAGCAGGTACTGCTGGGCATCGACAATGAGCTGTTGCTCGGCATCTACGAGCCCAATGCAATTCCCTCCCTTGGCCCTCAAGAGGCCTTGCTCCAAGAGCTGGGAGACAAACTAGAGGCCTTCTTGGGAAGTGCATCAAGCGTTCTGGTAATTATCAACGATGCCACCCGCCCCACCCCTACCCGCGCCATGCTCAGTGCACTAGTACCCTGTTTTGAGAAAGCAGGCATCAGTGATGACAATCTGTTGCTTCTGGTTGCAACCGGAGCCCACCGTCCGGTGAAGCAGGATGAACTTGATCAACTGCTCGGCCCTTTCAAACAGCGGCTTTCGCCCAGATTGGTCAGTCATGAAGCAAAGGATGAGAAGAGCCTGGCAAGGATCGGGGTGACACGCAACGGAACCCCGATCCTGCTGAACAAGCTGCTCTTTGCCTATGACCGCATCGTTGTGACCGGCAGTGTCGAACCCCACTACTTTGCAGGCTTCACCGGAGGTCGGAAAGCCTTCCTCCCGGGCATCGCCGGCTACGAGACCATTGTGGCGAACCACAAACTCGCCGTCAGTGATGAGGCCCGCTCCTTAGCGCTCGAAGGCAATCCGGTCCACGAGGATATGATGGATGCACTCTGTCATATCAAGGCTCCCGTATTCTCACTGATGACCGTCTTGGACAAGGAGCAGAATGTAGTTGCGGCAACCGGCGGAGACATCATCGAAAGCTTTGAGAAAGCGGTGGCGATTGCAAGGAAGGTATTCTGCGTACCGATTCCCCAAAAGGCCGATATCGTGGTCTCAATTGCCAAGTTCCCTATGGATATCAATCTCTATCAGTCTCAGAAGGCCATCGACAACGGCGCTCTTGCCGTCAAGGACGGAGGTACGCTGATTCTGGTCTCTGCATGCAGGGAAGGGATTGGCGACCAAGAGTTCGCCGACCTGCTGGACTCTTGCAGTTCTCCTGATGAAGCCTTGCAAGTAATCGACAAGACCTACAAGCTCGGCTATCACAAGGCAGCAAAAATGGCATCGGTCTGCAAACGCATGAAGGTATTGGCATATACCACATTGGCCGACCGTCAGGTCGCCTCCCTCTTTCTTGAGCCGGTGGCAGACCTGCAGGCAGCCTTGGATGGTGCGATTGCCGAAGCAAGGGCAAAAGGAATAGAAAAACCTTCCGTCATCCTGCTCCCTGACGGTTGCGTTACCGTACCGACTCTGGAGTGAGCAGTTCCTTCTTCTTTACCGCCCGGTATTCATCCTCGCTCTGCAACGCCTTTGAAGGCGTTGCATCGGTGTTGCGTTCAGGGTCCAGGGAACGAAGCAACTTCTCGGAACGGTGATCGCTGTTCTTGCGGAATTCAGAGGGTGTCACGCTGCAGAACTTGGAAAACACCCGGTTGAATTGACTGAACGAGGAGAATCCACACTGCTCGCAGATGTCCTTTATTTTCAAAGAAGAGTAAAGAAGCAACTGCTGTGCATTCTTCACCCTGATCTGCTGCAGATAGCTTACAAAGTTCAACCCTGTAACCCGCTTGAATTGGTGCGACAGATAAAACGAACTGACCGTGAAATAGTCAGCGACATGTTGCAATCGCAGCTCCTCGGAGAAATGGGTGTGCAGATAGCTGGTCACCTCATAGATTTTCTGCGTGATGGAATCAGTAATCTCTTGCTTGGTATAGGTATTTGCTTTCCTATTGATGAAAAGAAGCCACAACAGCTCGACAAACTTGTTGTGAATCATCAACTCATAGCCGACCCTCAGCTCATTTCCCAGGATGTATATGGCATTGAACAAGTCCACAATCTTCATCTGGATCTCCAAGGGGAACCGAAAGATTGGAGGTTGCTGTTCAAAGATGGTGAACAACCGCTTGAGCTGACGCTCCAAACCCGGCATCACATCGGGAAAACGAAAGGCCACGATGAGACGTGCCTTCGGATCCTCACCTTTCGGATACATGGTCATATGCAGGCATGAAGGCTTGAGCAAGACCAGGTCATACCGCTGCAAGCTGAAGTACTCCCCTTCAATAATATGGCTGGCATGGTCGTCGACCAAGAAGAAGAGCTCATAAAAGTCATGGAAGTGCTGGAACTCCATATTCATGGAATCAGACCGCACCCCATAGTCGAATACATAGAACAACGGGCTTCTGTCATTGTTGACGGTAATTGAGAAATCTGGCCTGAATACCAATCGCTTATCCCATTGTTCCATAAAGTGACGATACAGGGCATTCGACCGGTTTGCAAGGGTGGATCACCCTTGTATTTCCATCAGGAACAGCATTGCAAGTGCTTGCCCGTAAGGCATCGGCCTGAGCGGTATTTCCTTGTAGAAATTCTTGCTCTCCCGTCCCATGGGCGTCCCATAGGAGACCTGCTGAACCACTCCGTTCTCGTCCACAACAGCAAGCAGTGCTTGCAATGCCTTGTCCGAGATAGCACAGTATGATCGGTCCAACAACCCCATGTTCACCGCCTTAAGGATTCCGTATCCGAACCCGCAGGTCGCACTGCTCTCCAAGTAGCTGGTCGGGTCGTCCAACACGGTATGCCACATTCCGCTCTCATCCTGCAATGCAGAGAGGGCTTTGATCTGACGGACCAAGACAGTCTTCAGGTAACGGCTGACTGAGTCGGGGACCTCCACCATTTCAAGGAATATCGGAATTGCGATGGTAACCCAGCAATTGCCCCTTCCCCAAAAAGCCTCACTGAAATGATGTCTTCCCTCGAACGTCCAGCCATGGTACCAAAGCCCGCTCTTCACATCGCATAGATACTCGATATGCAGCAAAAATTGGTAGACGGCCTCATCGATATACTCCTGCCTGCCGAGAATCCGCCCCATATTTGCGACCGCCAGGACAGTCATCATCAAGGTATCGTCCCAGAGCTCGCCGGGATTCTCATCATCGGTGGTACGATGCTGGAAGCCGCCTTCCTCCGTTCGGTCCAAACCACCTTTCATCACCCATTCAACCCATTCGATGGCTATATCCAGATACGCTTGCTTGTTTGTGTATTCAGCAAGAAAGGAGAGAGCCAGGATGGGAGCCATGGTATTGACGTTCTTGCCCGGCAGACCCTGCTCGATGCGCTGGTCATAGTACTGCGTCAGGATATCCAGGTAGCGCTTCTCCCCGGTCTTCTCGAACAACTTCCAGAGTCCGAAGAGCCCGACACCATGCGGCCACTCCCAAAATTGGTAGAGCTTGCGCTGTACATCATCAATTGCACCCGCCAATTTATGGGAGGCATAGTCAGGATCATCAGGTGCATAGAGCACCGGCAAAAACCCGGCAACCAACTTCTTCAAGGTCTCATCCACTTCTCGCATGACATCTCCTCATTCATCGTCCAAGACAAGTTCCACACTCATAATCTCATGACCTTTCATTGCAATTTCCACAGACTGGGCAGTAATGGGCAGTTGTTCCAATCGCTGTTCGATCAGATTGCAAATCCACGCCTGTTTGACGGCAAGCGGGAAATGAAGCGTGAATCTCCCATCCCTGCCGGCCATACTGATCAAGCGGAGGATGAGCGACGGCCGCTCTTCACACTTCTTTATGGTCTCGATCACCACCCCCGCCGGATCCACCTTGGCCAAGGAGAATTGACCGGCAAACAAGCCGGTTGCCTGATGTGAACGCTCGGCTACCAGGCTTTGGTGAAGGGCGTACCCCTCTTCGATCACCTTGCCTTGCTCATAGCCGCCTTCATGGGGCAAAAGAGCGTAGCAGAAGTCGTGAGCACCCCTATCGGCTGTTGGGTTGGGATAGGTGGGAGCGCGAAGCAGGGAAAGCTTCAGCACATTGCCCTTGGCCGAGTACCCATACGACTGTCGGCTGAGCAGGGCAACCCCATGGGTTTTCTCACTGAGGTCCACCCACTTATGCGCCGGCACCTCGAACTGCACCTCGTCCCAACTGGTGTTGGCATGGGTGGTTCGTTCACACACCCCGTAGGCAATGTCATAGGAAGCCCTAGGTGATCGGACATCGACGGAGAAGGCGGTGCGAAGCATCAGGTGGTCCTCACGCCAATCTACATGGAGATTGAAATCGATGCGCTTGCTGTGGGCATGGAACGTAATCTGCTGAGAATACGTCGACTTGAGCCAGGTCCATGTTGCTTCAAGGGTTATACCGAGCTCTGAACAGGAGCGTACACGGTAGTGCACCTCACTGTCCAAGGCATACTGCATCACAACACCCTGCTTGCCGATATTCCACGCGTCGAACTGGCTGGGATGATCGACAGCAAGGCTGAAGACGTTGCCCCGCCCGTCTTTTGCGAGCACGTCCCGCCCCTGCTGCTTGTCGTACAGATGTACAAGAGAACCATCATCGGCAAAAACCACTTCGTAGTAGGGAGTGCTGAGTTTTGGTTCATTCCACTTGAACGGAGGTTCCATTTTGATCTCTTGACTACCCAAGCGATACCGCTTCCACCCCTTGGACGGCACCTTACAGGCAATGAAAGAGAGTGTTGAGCCTTGCTTGGCTGAAGGAAGGCGCCTGCCTTGTTCGTCATGGATGCTGCAACATGAAGCCGATTCAATACTGCATACATCACTGCGCTCAAAATCCAGGGTATTGAAAACCAGTACGTCCTCGGCACTCTCCGCGATGCGGGAAACCAAAAAAGTGCGGGCACGCCGCCCTGCTTCATCGAAGGTGTCCGCAACCTGCTGCAGCTGGGGTATGGTTGTCTCATAGACTTCCCGGATGCAAGAACCAGGAAGGATGTCGTGAAATTGATTGAGGGCCAGCAGCTTCCAAGCTTGCTCGAAGCTCTGGTGAGGATACTGCTGTGTTGCATCCAAAGCCCAAGCAAGAGCACAGAAAAACTCCGAAGCAAAAGCCTTTTGTTCGCACAGCCGGTTGAGCCGTTTAACTTCAGCCATCGTTGTATAGGTGCCACGATGGTACTCAAGGTACAGCTCTCCTTCCCAGACAGGAGGAGATTGCACCTCTTCCTTGGCTTTATCCAAGAAAGCCCGGACTGTACTGCTGTACGTCTTGGGAAGGCCGGGAAGGCCCTCTTTCATTCTCTGATGGTTCTCGAGCATCTGCTTGGTCGGGCCCCCTCCACCATCACCGTAGCCGTAGAGATGGAGGTTCGAGAAGCAAAGCTCTTTGTCCTGGAACCGCTGACGGGTGCCGAGAATCTGACTGGGCGTGAGCACCCCGTTGTAGGTTGTCTCGTTGCTGGTCTTCTTCGGATAGGAGCCAAGACTCTCATAGTCGGTGGTGCTGACCAAATAACTGAATATCCGGCTGCCGTCCAATCCTTGCCAGGCAAAGACGTCGTGGGGGAATCGATTGGTCTCATTCCAACCGAGCTTGGTGGTGACAAAGGAGGAGATGCCTGCACCCTTCATAATCTGCGGCAGGGTCGCCGGGAAGCCGAAACAGTCGGGAAGCCAAAGAACCACACTGTCCTTGCCGTACTCCTGCTTCATCCATCGCTTGCCCCAATAGAACTGGCGGGCAAGCGACTCCCCGCTGGTGAGGATGGTATCGCTTTCGACCCACATCCCCCCTTCCACTTCCCATCTGCCCTCAGCAATCCTGGCCTTGATGCGTTCATACAGGGAGGGCATGTCAGCCTTGATGAAAGCAAGCAATTGCATCTGGCTTGAGCTGAACACATAGTCGGGATACTGCTCCATCAGCGAGAGCACAGTGCTATAACTGCGTATGCTCTTCTCCCGGGTTTGGTCGACTGTCCACAGCCATGCCATATCGATGTGACTGTGTCCTGTTACAGCCACCTTGGCCGAAGAAGGTACTGAGAGAGAAGCAAGAACTTCATCAAAGACACCCCTCGCCCGCTTGAGCATCGGTACATCCTGCAACGCTTCGAGACTGGAGAAATCCACTGCCTTGACAGCCTCAATGCAAGCTTTGCAGAGAACAAGATATGCTTCACTGCCCGTTTCAACCGTCATTGCCGTTTCATAGGCAAGATCCAGATCGTAGACAAAGGCCTCAAGCTCCTCGTTTGCCAGGTACATGCTGATGTCCAAGAATACGTCCTGCTTCTCGCTGGAAACGTAGGAGTAGAGCACCAACTCCACCTCTGCCTTGGGAGGAAGATCGACTTCGGTATGGCGGACATCCAAGCCACAGGAGAGCCTGTCGTCCAGGTAGACCAGAAATTGGGGGTTGTTGAAGTTCCAGATGTCTTGAGCCCCGGTTTCAACCTTCAAACGAACCTGCTTCCCAACCCAGGAGGTAGGAACTTTCAGCACAGTCTTGAAGAGGGCATGGTACTCCTTTCCTCCATAGCCGCGGCTCTGGTCGAAAGGCAGCCAACCATCTGCTTCGTGACGCTTGTCCCAGTCATGATAACCACAGGGTTTATAGTGCAGATCCTGCACATCCACGCTCTTGCTATACCGGCTCTGCTTGAGTACCTGAAGCGGCCCCTGAACAAATAATTGGAGTTGTTGTTTTGTCATACCAGCAGTTTACCCTTTCACCCCTGAAGCCGAAAGTCCTCCAACGATGTATCGCTGCAGAATAATAAACAAGATGATGATCGGGATGATGGACATAACCGAGGCTGCGAGGATGCTGCTCCAATCGACGCCGTTGAATCCAATGTAATTCTTGATGGCGATCTGGATGGTGTACTTCTTCTGGTCGCTGAGAACAAGCAGCGGCAGGATATAATCATTCCAACGCCACATGAAACTGAAAATTGCAAGCGTAACTGTACTGGAAGTACCCAAGGGCAGCATGACGTAAAGGAAGGTCTGCGCCTCATTGCTGCCGTCGATGCGGGCCGCCTCTACAAAGGAGAGGGGAATCGAAAGATAGTGCTGACGGAACATGAATATCCCGGTTGTGGTGGTCACCACGGGGAGAATCACTCCCCAGATATTATTGTACAGGCCAAGCTCGCTGATGACCGTCACTTGCGGTACGGTCAACGTCTCGCCTGGGATCAAGGTACCCAGCAGGAAGATGCCGAACACAAGGTTGGTGTATGAGACTTCATGTCGATAGATGGCAAGAGCATAGCCGCACATCGCACTGATCACCAAGGTGATAGCGGTCCCCACTACTGCAAGAAAGAGACTGTTGAAGACATACCCGAAGAAGCCTTCGCCGATGACCTTCCGGTAGTGCACGAAGGTGAAGCGTGAAGGAAGCATGGCCAAAGGATAGCTGAAAAGCTCCCCGGTTTCCTTGAATGAGCTGAGGACCAGCCAGACAATGGGGAACAGAATCGCCAAGGATACCAGCAGGGTCACGGTCGAAGGGACCCATTTTCTGGAAACACGCAGCAATGGCTTGCTCATCGGTCACCTCCATTGCTGAATTTAAACTGCACAAAGGCGATGAAGGCAAAAACAACCATCACAACCAGGGAGATGGCCGAGGCGTAGCCATACTGCATCTGGTTGAACCCCTTATCGAAAATGAACTGGATGATGAAGGTTGTATTCAAGCCCGGTCCGCCCTGGGTGATACCTTGCACCAAGGCGTACTCCTTCAAGAGATTCACCGTTGAGAGCAGGGTTACCAGGAATGTCGTGGGAGCGAGCATGGGAATGGTAATGCGCAAAAATGTCTGCATTGTGGTACTTCCATCGATGGCTGCCGCTTCATACATCTCCTGAGGGATGTTGTTGAGTCCTCCGATGAAGATAACCATATAAAAACCGGTGGAGGCCCAGTTGGAAGCAAAACTGATCACAAACGTTGCTAGCTTGGGATTAAGCGCCCACTGAAGCGGGGTACCTCCTAGAACTTGGATGACGTAATTGACCAGGCCATACTCGGCACTGAACATCCAGTTGATCGTGATACCGACGACCAATGCGCTGAGCAGTGAAGGAATATACGTCAAGGTCCTTGCCAGTGCTTTGATCTTCACCCGTTTGGAAGTAACCAGGCTGGCGATGAGCAAGGGTATAATAACCTTGAAAGGAAGACTGAACAGGGTATAGGCAAACGTTCTGCCAAGCGATTGATAAAATTTGGTGTCGGCGAACAGCTCCTTGTAATTCGCCAATCCAATAAAGTTCATCACTTTCCAACCATCATAGTTGGTAAACGAAAAACCAACACTCAACCCCAGCGGAATGAGGAAAAAGGTGGAAAAGAGCAGCAGACAGGGGGCAACGAACAACCAGAAGGCTCGTACGTGCCGTTTTACATATCGTGTCTTCATACCATACCTTGTTTCTTGCAACGATGTCCGGGCTGCCAGGCAGGCAACCCGGACAGAGATGTCAATACTTGAGACCCCAGCCTGACTTCTTGGAAAGCAGGGCTGCAAAATCATTGAGAGCCTTTGCGGCGGTGAGATCGCCGTTTACGGCCTGTTTCATCGCATCGCGGTACTCATTGTCATAATAGTTTCTCCACATGGAACTCTCATCGACGCTGAATGCGTAGGTGACCTTGCCGACTTCACTCTGCAATACTTTGTAGTCCTCGGCAACCTGTGCATCCGAAGGAGAATACGTCACACCGACCAAGGATGAGAGACCCTTGTCACGATTGAGATACTGCTGGAAATTCTCCTTGGTGTAGAACCACTTGAGGAAGGAAATCGCCACATCCTTGTTCTTTGCTTTCGCCGGTACGCCAAGACCGCTGCCACCGAGAATGGCACTTGCGCTCTTTCCAACCGGAGAGGGCATGACACCCCACTTGAAGTTCTTGATCTGGTTGTAGAAGGAGTTGTAGTTCCAGCTTCCACTGAAGTAGATGCCTACGTCGCCGTTCTTGAAGTAGTCGGCCGGGTTGTCTGTCGTACCGCCGGCCCAGATAGCCTTGGGCATGAACTTGTTGTTCCAGTCGATGAACTTTTGCAAGGTGGCGATATTCTGGGGGCTGTTGATGGTGACATTGAAACTTGCTCCATCCTTCTCAACCATCGATCCACCATGGGCATACATCAGGTTGTCGTAGCGTGCACGCGAAGCATCCATCGCCATTCCATACTTGACCCCGCCCTTCTCCTTGAGCAGGATTGCATTCTTCTCCAGCTCCTCGAATGTCCAAGGCTTCTCAACCGTAGGTGCAGTGAGGCCTGCACGAGCGAAAGCGTCCTTGTTGTAATACACATTGGTAATCGTGAATTGCTGCGGCAGAATGGGTTTCTTGGAGGACTTATAATCCTGCACGATGATCTCGACCGCCATCTTCTCGAAGATGGACATATCGAAATACTCTGTCATATCAAGGAACTCATCCGGATAAAGACGTGAGAGACGGGTAGTGGTGAGCAGGTCGGGCAGGTCGTTGTTGCGTGCCATCAAAGGGAACTTGGTCAATTGGTCTTCATAGGGAATAACCATGACATCCAAGATGTTTCCTGTCTCAGCAGCCCACTGCTTCATGGTATTGAGCAGTGCATCCTCACTTGAAGGTTCTTCACTGAGCATCACCTTCAATACCTGAGGACCGGTACTCGCAGCTTCTTTTGTTCCAGCAGCAAAAACCATGCTGGAAAGCAGAAGAACCATCAAGAGAATCGTCGATACTTTCTTCATATCATACCTCCTACGTATGAGAAAATAAGCCGGATCGGAGAGCTAGGCTCTCATATTCAGTATAAAGAGCACCAGCTAAGAAACTACAACTTTATTGCCCAATAAATCGTTTTCAGTGTGCATATCTTGCGTTTTATCGCTCGTTATACCACAGATTCGTTCCAACCGGGTCAAAACCATTGTACCTGACCGGCCGTCCTTGAACCTGCAGCGAAACATCCCATCCACCCTCCAACCGTCCCAAGGCCGCATCCTCGAAAACATACGTTTCAGCTGTTGCAGCCATGGGCGTGTTTTGCATCGCCTTCATGAAAGATTCAAAGCTGCCGTAGCCATGTTTAGAGCCAACCCTGAGCAGGTAAACAGCCTTCCTACCCTGTGCAATGAACTCCCGGTCCTTGTTCGGACCGTAGAGCAACCGCTGTAACTTCGTGCTGCAGTACACACCGACATACCCGCCATTGTGTGCTTCGGCAAAGAGCCAATTCCCTCTCTGCTCAAAGGTTGCGAACTCCATGGTCGGCAGGTATACATGAGTGAAATCAACAGGATGCTTTGGATTGTTGTTGAAGATAACACAGGCAAAGTTCTCATACTGGTTCACCCGCGGCAACGTCCCATTTCCAGCCCAGTAGGAGGGTCTGGCATGGCCAAAGAGGTTGTGCTCACCTGGATGGTTGACCCACACCTGCTCGGTGGCGGAGAAAATCAAGTGGATGGGGTTTTCCTGAAAACCCCGTTCTCCGACTCGGAAATTGTTGGCGCTGCTGAGCAGGGAGCAGGAAGTCTTGCAGGCATAGACATCGGCATGGCCGTTGTAGCCGTGGGTCGATTGGCTGACCAATGCCTTGCCTTGGGGAACCTGGCAGAACTGCCGGTATTCCTGTGGAGCCTGGTAGTCGGAGAAACAGAGAGCTGTCACGCCCTTGCCGGCGTGGCTGGAATTGCCGATGCCGTAGCCGATCCAGTTGATGAAAGACGGGCAGTTGGAGTTGTTGCCGAACAACTCCTTGGGATAGGTCCGGCCGGCGGTGGTACAGAAGATTCCATCGAGCGAGTAGACGGCTAGAATGTAATAGATTGAGTCCATCGCCTTCTTGGCAAGGGCCTTCATCTCCTGGTTGCTTGTCTGTGCATACAGGCTTGCAAACCCCAGTGCATCGATCGGCAGGTAGGGGGGATTGTTCCATTCAGTAAAACCAATGGCAAAAAAGGTCTCAAACCAAGGACGCAGCAGGCCGATGGCCTTATGTTGCATCTGGACTCCTGTCATGCCGCTGTTGGTGAAGGTCTCATCCGGGTAGAGTTCTCCTGCGAGCAACTGGCAGACATGAAACATGAGGGCATGGTTCTCACTGTAGAACCACATGGCATCATCACCAGGTTCGTCATGCCAGTACCGGAAATTGAGCAAACATTGCTTCATCTCACTCTTCAGATCCACGGTAACATAAGGATGGTCGGCAAAGGTTCTGAGAATGTGGGGGAAGTACGAGAGATAGAAGTCACTACAGTCGCTTCGCTTGTTGATGAAGGTGATCTGGCGTCGCAGGATATGTTCAAACTCATCCTGAGGCCCTCCTGCATGCAGAATCGCCACCGCCCGGTTTGCATTGCGCTCACCGTATCGTGCGAGCACCTCGAAAGCCTGTTGCTTGCGCTCATCCATGGTCGGTTTGGCTTGGGGAACCAGGGAGAGGGGAAAGTTCTCAAAAGCCAAGTGATAGCTCATGCTCATCCCCTGCACACGGGTAGTGGCCTTGAACTGTAGGTATCCAATGGGAAGCTTCTCGCACGGACCGAGTGAGCAGATGCTCGTCGAGGGAAGAAAGACAGCCGTAGTCTCGTAGAGATCTCCAACCATGTAGTTTTCCTCGGTGGCCCCTACAAGGTGGATTTCAAGATTCTGGTTTTCATAGGGATTTGGACAGAACAGCTCAACTTCACCTGTGCGCACATGGTTGCTCTTGCAGCTGAGATTTCCCAAAGCTTCCTCGACCGCCAATACCAGCTCGGCATCGCGCTCACCGATGGGAAGCTTCTGCACAAGACCTTCCGGTTTCGAATCCAATGTGAGTGAAAAGGAACAATCGCTGTCACGCTCTGCAAACTCATCCCAAAACACCACCACCTCATTCTTCCCTTTATTCAGAGGCAGCGTGATATGCTTTTTCTGCATCTGATTCCTGGCATGCGGGGTAAACGTGGCTATCAGCTGTTGGTTCACCCATATCCTCGCCCCTCCACAGACAGAGAGTTCACATCCTGCATCCATAGGTATAGGTGAGTCGAGATACGTGATAGCCGTTGCACTGATCCACGTGGGATTTGGATAGAAGCCGGAGAGTGAAAGTACCGGGTCATTGAAGGGGAAGCGTGCAAAAAGTTCCAGCTCCTTGCCCCCATGGAGAACAGAGCCCCCGACAGCCTTTTTGGTGAATGCAGGATAGGGGTCGACCGCATCTCTGCGCAGTTGTACGAAGGTCTCCCGAACGGGATTGACATGGGATGCGGCTCCCAATGAACCCTCCCAGACATTGGCCTCCTTCTGAATGACTACCGCTTCACCTTTGACAGGCTGTGCATGCGTTTCACTGACGAGAAACCGATTGATGATGTTCCCCTGCTGTAAAGCATAGCTTAGGTATTGCATGGATGACTCCTCCCACATAAGCAAGTATATGGTTGGATTATTGCAAGAACCACGTATTTCTTGCTGTAATATATATTCAAGCTTGCATTTCATGCGTTCTGAGCTAGGATGGGAGTATGAAGTACGAAAAATTGGACATGCTTTTCAATGAGACCTTGGTGATCAAGGTCAACCATGCCGAGGACCCGGTTTTCTATGTCTTCGATTACCAGAAGCGCCATTTGAATATGGAGTTCCAACATTTTCACACCTATTATGAGGTGTATGTCCTGATCGACGATGCTGCGACTCACATCATTGAAGGCGAATATTTTTCGTTGCAGCGAGGAGACATCGTCCTGCTCAAGCCGAGGTGCCTGCATAAAAGCCTCTATCCTGAGCATGAGAATCCAAAAGCCCGATTGATCATCGCTTTTCAGTTTCCCCTGCCTTCAGGTTTTGAACGGCAGACGGAGCGCCTCCTTTCCCTCTTCGAGGAGAAAGTCCCCATTTATCGTTTCGAGCCTGCGATACTGCAGAGCATCATCAAGCTGTTCAATGAGATTTACCTGATGGGAACCAGCAGTATTCCCGGATCGGATTTGATGATCCACCACACATTCCAGAAAATACTTTGGATCATTGCCACCAACCGGAAGGCCAATCGCTATACAAAGCAGGAGATTGTCGATTCAATCACCCAGAAAATCTACGAGATCACCAGCTACATGCACGGCCATTTCGAAGAGGACCTGCCGCTTGCCGACATAGCACTCAAGTTCTCCATCAGCCCCTTCTACCTCTCCCGTCAATTCAAGGAAGTGACGGGAACCAGCTACATCACCTACCTGCAACTGGTTCGGGTGCGCAATGCACAGAATTTGCTGCTGTACAGCAATACCTCGATCAGGGATATCTGCTCACAATGCGGGTTCTCCTCATTCAGTCAGTTCAACCGTGTTTTCCACAAGTACTGCAATATGAATCCGACCGAGTTCCGAAAGGATGTGAATCACCAATCGCAGCTGCTGTTACGTCAATCAGATCCCGAACGCAATGCCCATGCATCACTGCCCAGGATATTGCAAACTCCTGAGGAACAGGAGGGCAAGCGTTCAGAGTTGCATCGATGAGGTCCCAAAGTCATGCAAAGGCAGTGAAACCGGCATCTTCTGTACATGGCTCTTGTAGGCGGCGAGCACCAACTCCAGAGCATCGCGTCCGCATCGGCCATCAACTGTTGGTTGGCTTCCCCTCTGCAAAGCATGTTTAAAATCTGCATATACCCTGCCGTGGCTTGTACCATACACCGAACTTTGGATCGAGATGCCAACCTCATCACGCATTGCTTCGATTGCCGGGTCGCTGAACTCCCACACTTCGATTTGTTGAGCGCACTCACCACCGAGCACCGCGGTACCGTTCTCCCCTATGACGGTGATGCGTTCCTCCAAATTCTTCTTGTAGAGGTTCGTAGTACCTTCAAAGCTCCCGATTGCCCCATGAGAGAACTGGACAAAGCCGATGCCCACATCCTCCACTTCAAGATACGGATGATAGCGGTTGGCAAGCGTTGCACTAACAGAAGTGATCTCCGACCCCCCGAACCAACGCATCAAGTCAAGTCCATGGATGCATTGGTTCATCAAAGCCCCGCCATCCTTCTCCCAGGTTCCCCTCCATGAGTCCTGTGCATAGTAATCGGCATCACGCCACCATCGCACCTGTACGGAAACATGGCTGAGCTTACCGAATCCTCCGCAGTCCAAGGCCTTCTTGACCAATAAGCTTGCATCATTGAATCGGTTCTGCTGGCATACTCCGAAAAGAACGTTGTGCTTTTCGGAAAGAGCGAGCATTTCGTCGGCATCCGCCAAACTCAGGGCCATAGGTTTCTCTACCAGAACAGCAATTCCACGAGAGAGACACTCTTTGACTATACCGGCATGGCTGCCGCTGTCGGTGGCAATGGCAACCATATCCAATGTTTCACAGTCAAGCATTCTTTGATAGTCTGAATATTGCTTCACATGCAGCTCAGAAAGGTTTAAACCCTCTAAAAGGACATCAATCGCTTGGGGATTGATGTCACACAGTGCAACAACCTCCATACCACAGCCAAGGGCTGAAGGCAGATGGTTGGGTGCAATCCTCCCGCATCCGATCAACGCATAGCGAATACTCATCTGATTCTTACTGCCTTTGTCTCTGCTTCGATGGCAAGCTCTATGGCTCTGAATGTATGCTCTTGTTTCATTGCTGTCTCTGTACGGTCCAGCACATCGCGGATGAGCCTTCCGAAATAGGGGAAGCCGACCTTCCCTCCGACTCGATAGTGGTGCTCTCCCGTATCATTGACGAGAATTACATTGTCGCCCTCTGAAGAGGCGGCAACATCGATATACTTGCGCAGTTCGATATACCCCTTGGTGCCGACGATGAATATACGGCCATCCCCCCAGGTCCCCAAGCCGTCGGGAGTGTACCAATCGAGACAGAAATAACAGGGTATCCCATTGCTGGCGGTAAAGCAGGCGTCCCCGAAATCCTCAAGACCGGGATACTCTGGATGGTAGAGATTCCCCACCCTGCTCGAAACCAGTGTCGCATCCTCAGCACCGCTGAACTGCAGGATCTGTTCGAGCTGGTGACTGCCGATATCCACCAGAATGCCACCGTACTTGTCCTTTTCGAAAAACCAAGCCGGACGGGTAGTTGCGGCAAGCCGGTGAGGGCCCCATCCCCGGATGGAGACGATGTTGCCGATTGCTCCCTCGTTGAGCAATCTTTCTGCATAGACGGCAGCTTCCACATGAAGACGCTCACTGTAGTAGACGAACCACTTTCGACCTGTTTGGGCAACTTTCTTCCGAGCCTGATCAACCTGTGCCTGGGTGGTGAACGGCGGCTTGTCGGCAAAGAAATCCTTGCCGTGGTCGAGGGCCTCAAGGCCGAGGGGGCCACGGTCGCATGGGATGCCGGCAGTTGCTATGAGGTGAATCGCAGGATTTTCCATCAACTCCTGCTTGCTCAAGCCAATTTTTGCCGTAGGAAACTTGGTCACGAATGCTTCCACTTTTTTCGGGTCGGGATCATACACATACGCAATCTCGGCTCCGGCTTCAGAAAGTCCATTGCACATCCCGTAAATATGGCCGTGATCGAGACCGATTACCCCTACCATGAACTCCCCTCTCTTGCAAACCAGTTGAGGCTTTCCCTCTGGGGCGTAATTCTGTCCATCCATCTTTTGCATAATCGACCTCCTTATTTTCCCATAGTACCGAGGCTGATCTCGGTGTCCTGTAGATTTTCCACCGACTTGCCTTTCTTGTGGTATCGAACCATCCGCGCCAGCATCCCTTCTGTCGTATAGAACGGGTCGTCCTTAGCCAAGGGCAACTGCACCCGCACCCCTTCGGTGGAGGATTTGTACATGGCACAAATCAATTCGACGGCCTTCCTTCCTTCAGAGCCGGTGACCAATGGCTGGACACCATCCAAAACCGCCTTCAGGACGTTTTCAAGTTGGGCTTCATGCCCTTCCACCACAAGGGAAGGCAGTGCTTGGTACCGCTTC
>JAAZAT010000298.1 GCA_012514185.1 Spirochaetales bacterium
CGATGTCTTGTATTTGGTCAAGATGGACCTTTTCTCCCAATTCAGGGTGATGTCCAACCCCGGCAACAAGCTGCCGGCATACAGTACAGGGTATGGAAAGGCTCTACTCAGCCAATATTCGCCGGAAGAAATTGAGAAGTTGTATCCTGAAGGGACGCTCAAGCCTATCACTGAACATACAATCAGGACTGTTGCCGAACTCAATTCGCAGCTGTCTGAGGTAAGACGTACAGGCTTCTCCTATGAGAAAGGAGAATCAACGGATGGAATCCAATGCGTGGCAACTTCAATCGATGTGGATGGCGTGATTCTCGCCGGCATGAGCATTGCTGTGCCTGAATTTCGATACTCATCGGAACGGGAAGCTTTGTTCAAGGAGTTATTGCTCGATGCCAAGGTACAGATCCGCAGGATCATCAGTGAACATAGAAACCATTGGATTTATAGTGGAGAGTTACTATGAAGAGAGGCCGAGTTGTAACCATCGGTGAAAGTCTGGTCGCATTTATTCCGAATGCACATACAAAACTCCGATACGTCCAGCAGTTCAGCAAGGTGGTTGCAGGGGCTGAAAGCAACGTTGCGGTGGGACTTTCCAAACTTGGGCATCTTTCAAGCTGGATAAGCAAAGTCGGCACCGATGAATTCGGCCAATACATCATTCGTGAATTGCGTGCTGAAGGCGTCGACACCAGCCATGTACTGGTCAGCGACGAGGGGCCTTCAGGAATCATGTTCAAGCAGTTCTCTGCGAACTTGGCATCCCAGGTTTTCTATTACAGGAAAGGCTCGGCTGCCAGTACCCTGAAGGTATCAGACCTTGATTGGGAATACCTAAAGAAAGCAAAGGTGTTACACCTATCCGGCATCACTCCGGCCTTGAGCACCTCCTGCAGGGATGTGGTCTATGAACTGTTCCGTTTCGCAAAGCAGGAAGGCATCCTCATCAGCTTCGACCCCAATATCCGCCGAAAGCTCTGGAGCGAGGCGGAGGCTAAACGTACCTTGTCTCCTCTCCTTGTCCAAGCGGATATTGTGTTGATGGGAGAAGATGAGGGTGAACTTCTGCTGGGTAGCGGCGACCGGTACCGAATTGCAGCGACGTTGCTCGAAAAAGGGGCAAAAGCGATAGGGATCAAGCGTGGTGGCGAAGGTGCGTATGTCGCTGATGCGACGGCAGGTTTTGATGTTCCGATCCACCCGGTGAAAGTCGTGGACACCATCGGTGCCGGAGATGCATTCAATGCAGGGTTTCTTGCAGGAGTTCTTGAAAGATGTCCCATCAAGGAGTGCGGCAGGATGGGCTCGCTTATGGGAGCCCTTGCGGTAAGCAGTTACGGTGATACGGAAGGATTGCCCGACCGCAAGACCTTTGATGAATTAATGAAGAATGAGAAGGAAATAGACCGATGACACAGATGCAAACGATATTGCAGACAATTGGCCGCAGCAAGGTGATTTCCATTATCAGGGGCATCGAGCAAGAGGCTGCCCCTGAGGTGATAACCGCACTGAAAAAGGGAGGAATCTCGTGCTTGGAAGTGACGATGAACACCAATCAATCACTGGCCATCATTGAGCAGGCACGCAACGACGAAAGTCTCTTTGTAGGTGCCGGTACTGTTTTGGATGTGAATATGGCAAGAGAGAGCATCCGTGCCGGAGCACAATTCGTACTCTCTCCGCTACTCGACACAAAAGTAATTGAGTACTGCCTTTCTCATGATGTGCTTCCCGTTCCCGGCGTCTTCACTCCTACCGAGCTCTATCGCGCACACTGTGCAGGAGCACCTCTGCTCAAGATATTTCCTGCAGGTTCTGCAGGTCCTCAATTCATCAAGGACCTGCTTGGCCCCTTCAAGGGCATGAAGCTTCTTCCTGTCGGAGGAGTATCACTTGAGAATACCGCAGCGTTCATGCAAGCCGGATCCTTTGCTGTGGGAGTCGGTTCGTATCTGGCTAATCCCGAGCTTTCCAAACGAAAAGATTGGGAAACCATAACACAGCGTGCTAAGCTCTTTATAGAGCGAGCCAATCAACTTTGATTTCGTAGTATTAGCGAAATAAATACTCAAAGGAAAGAGGTGAGAAAATGAAGAAACTCCTCGTTTTGTTGGTGCTTCTGTCTCTCGTTCTTGGTTCAGCATTTGCGCAAGCTGCTGCTGAAGCTTCTGCTGACTCCTACCCTAGCGGCCCTGTCTCTGTAATTGTTCCCTATTCAGCCGGTGGTGGTACCGACCTGGTTGCACGTGCCCTCGTCGATGCTGCAAAAGCATCCTTCCCGAAAAACATTGCTGTTGAGAACAGAACCGGCGGCGGCGGTGCTGTGGGCATGTCCTATGGTGCCAATGCAAAGGCCGATGGTAGTATCATCACGATGATCACCGTTGAGCTGGTCACCCTTCCACACACCGGAACCGGTGCGGGTCTGTATTATGATCAGTTCAAGCCGATCATGATGGTCAACAGCGCTTATAGCGCAGTCACCGTCCAGGCGAATTCTCCATACAATACACTCAAGGAATTCCTGGATGCTGCAAAGACCAAGACAATGCGCGTCGGCAACTCCGGTGTAGGAGCCATCTGGCACCTCGCAGCTGCTGGTCTTGGAAAAGCAGCCGGCGTAACTTTCAATCACATTCCGTTTGAAGGTGCAGCTCCTGCAATCACCAGCCTGCTCGGTGGTCACATCGATGCAGTAACCGTCAGTTACGCTGAAGTTGCAAGCCAGGTGGCAGCAGGAAACTTGAAGGTTCTTGCCGTTCTCGCCCCCGAACGCATCGCTGCAACTCCAAACATTCCTACTGCCAAGGAATTGGGATACGATGTCGCAATCGGTACCTGGAGAGGTCTTGGCGTTCCCAAGGATACTCCCCAGCCGATCGTCGACAAGATCTATTCGATTTTCAGCCAGGCTGCGAAGTCTGATGCCTTTGTGAAGTTCATGAACGGCAGCAACAACATCATTGATGTTCTCGACAGTGCAACCTACGGCAAGAAACTCGCTACCGACAACGAGATGTTCAAGACCCTGATCTCAGAGCTTGGACTGAAACAGCAGTAATCCAATTATGTACCACAGCACCAGCAGGTGCTGTGGTAACTTTTCCGCAAAGGAATCACCCGATGAAAAAAGCCAATTTTATAGTCAGCGGTGCATTTGCCGCATTTGCGATTGTCATCATCGCCATCTCGATGGGATATCCTCCCAGCAATCATGGAGTCCCCGGGCCTGGGATGTTTCCCATACTTATTGCCAGCCTCATCCTTGTCTCAGCCCTGACGCTTGCACTTCTTACTCTTCGTATGCCGAAGGAAAAAGACACAGAAATCGATTTGAAAAGCAAGAATGTGCTGAATGTCTACATCACCATGGCTGGGCTCATTGTCTATATTGTGTTGTTGCCCATGATTGGATTCATCGTAACAACCTCCATCATGCTCGTACTGTATCTCAAATGGTTTGGAAAATGTCCTTGGTGGAAATGCATACTTATCAGCCTGATATTCATCATTGCCATCTTCTTGCTTTTTGGTTCAGTACTGAATGTACCGATGCGCTTTGGGCTTCTAATCTAGGCAAGGGAGGTAACCATGTTACTTGAAGTATTGAACTCCGTATTTAATGTGCAAATAATCCTTTTCATTATCCTGGGTGTATTTACCGGTATCTGCATCGGCTCCCTGCCCGGCCTTACAGCCACCATGGGAGTGGCCTTGGTTCTTCCACTTACCTTCGGACTTGATGCCATTCCTGGCATCCTGCTTCTCATTGGTGTATATGTTGGAGCGATCTATGGAGGATCCATCTCCGCAATTCTGCTAAGGACTCCGGGTACTCCTGCTGCAGCGGCAACAGTGCTTGATGGTTTCGAATTCTCCAAGCGTGGTGAAAGCGGCCGTGCATTAGGAATTTCTACGGTCTCTTCCTTTCTTGGAGGTGTCGTCAGTGTACTGGCCTTATGGCTGATCTCCCCGCAGCTTGCAAAACTTGCCCTGCGATTCAGTGCACCCGAATTCTTTTTGCTTGCGGTCTTCGGCCTTTCCATCATCGCTTCCATCTCAGGAAACAGCCTGGCTAAAGGTGTGCTGTGCGGAGCGTTGGGTATCAGTCTCTCCTTCATCGGAATCGACAGCATCACCGGCTATCCGCGATTCACGTTCAACAATATCAACCTGCTCAGCGGCATGTCCTTCATTCCGGTCATGATCGGCTTGTTTGCGATGAGCCAGGCCTTCTCAACGGTTGAAAAGATTTTCACTCCCGACCAGATCACTCAGAAGATTTCCAAAGTTTGGCCCACCAGAAGCGACTGGAAAGTCATTCTCAAACATGCACCGCTTTCCGGCGTCATTGGAACAATCATCGGCATAGTTCCGGGAGCCGGGGCAGAAATTGGTGCGTTTGTCTCCTACGGACAGGCAAAACGAATGTCCAAGCATCCGGAGCTTTTTGGAACGGGTATTCCTGAAGGAATCGCAGCCCCCGAAGGGGGTAACAACGGGGTGACCGGCGGTGCTTTGATTCCCATGCTCACCATGGGTGTTCCCGGCGATGCAGTTGCTGCAATTCTCATCGGGGCCCTTACGGTGCAAGGCCTGCAGCCCGGTCCGCTTCTCTTCACCGAACACACCACGCTGGTCTATTCGATTTTCCTGGGCATGTTTGTAGCCAATGTGACCATGTTGGTTCTCGGTCTTTCAAGTCTCAAGCTCTTTGTCAAGGTGCTCTCGGTTCCAAAAGCAATCCTCACCCCGATGATTTTTATTCTCTGTGTCGTAGGTTCGTATGCCATCAACACCAACTTCTTCGACGTA
>JAAZAT010000243.1 GCA_012514185.1 Spirochaetales bacterium
AAGAACGTTCCCGTTCTTTCCCGGATTCCCATCATCGGCCCGCTCTTTTTCAGCCAATCCTATTGGACCACCTGGCTGTGCCTGACGATTTGGGCGCTTTCCTGGATTCTGTTGTACAAGACCAGTTTCGGGTTGAGGCTTCGCGCCTGTGGTGAACACCCTTCGGCGGTAGCGTCGGCCGGTGTCAATGTACATCGCATGCGTTATTTCGGCGTCATCATGAGCGGAGCCTTGGCTGGTTTGGGCGGCTCGGTCATCCTGATAACCTACTCTGGAGAGTTCAATGGAACAGTGGCCGGCTTGGGATTCCTTTCCATTGCCGCGTTGATCTTTGGACAGTGGAAGCCGCTGGGAATTCTCGGGGCGACGTTCTTCTTCGGTATTGCTACCACCATTGCAAACGTCAGCCAGGTCATTCCTTCTCTTTCTGTCGTTCCACCGGTTTTCTTCAAGGTCTTCCCCTATGTGGCAACCTTGCTTGCCTTGGTGCTTTTCTCGAAGAACTCCGCCGCCCCGAAGGCGTCGGGCGATCCTTTCTAAGTGATTCGAATTGGAGGAATCAATGGATAAACTCATGGATAAGATGCAGGAAGCTGCAATGTATATCACGTCCCGAATCGGTAACGAATCGGTGGATGTCGGCATGGTCTTGGGCAGCGGCTTGGGCGGCCTTGCTGAGGAACTGCAGGACGCAGTTGCAATTTCCTATAAGGATATTCCCTATTTCCCGGTCTCAACCGTCTTCGGGCACAAGGGCCGGCTGGTGGTGGGTATACTGGAAGGCAAGCGCGTCATGTGCATGCAGGGACGATTCCACTACTACGAAGGATATGGGATGGATCAGGTGGTGTTCCCCATCCAGGTCATGCATGCCCTGGGCATCAACAATCTCTTGGTTACCAATGCCGCAGGAGGAGTGAACACATCCTACAAGCCTGGTGATTTGATGTTGATCACCGATCATATCAAATTGATAGCGGACAGCCCCATGCGCGGTCCGAACTATGACAGCTTGGGCGAGCGGTTTTTTGATATGACCAATGCGTATGACAAGCGTCTTTCGGCTCTGGCCAGAGAGGAAGCAAAGCGTTTGGGCATCACCTTGCATGAGGGTGTCTACATGTTTTTTGCCGGTCCTTCCTACGAAACGCCGGCCGAGGTACGGGCGGCCCGCATTCTCGGCGCTGATGCGGTGGGCATGTCCACCGTACCTGAAGCGTTGGCAGCCAGCCATATGCGGATGAAGGTGCTGGGCATCAGCTGCATCACCAACATGGCTGCCGGAATCCTTGACCAACCGCTGAACCATGCAGAAGTGATGGAGACCAGCGACCGGGTGAAGGAAGCCTTTACGCTGCTGGTACGCAATGTCACCAAACAATGGCCGATATGACCAAAGAGATAGAGGATTTGATTCATAGGCTGCAGTTGCAGCCGCTTACGGGCGAAGGGGGCTTCTTTCGCCGTGTATATACGTTCACCGTCGATGGCGTGGCTTTGGGCAGTACCATCTACTACCTGATGACCGGCCAGAGTTTCTCCTCGCTTCACTATCTGCCTACTGCAGAGGTCTGGTATTTTTTGGAAGGCAGTGATGCCCGACAGTTGGTGCTGCATCCCGATGGGAGTCATACAGTGACCATCTTGGGGAAGGCGAGCGAGGGTCATGATCCTGTCATTACGGTTGAAGGGGGGTGTTGGCAGGGCACAAAGCCTGTTTGCGAGGATGGATGGACCTTGTGTGCAACCACCATGGTTCCCCCTTATGACGGGCAGGCCTACAGGCAGGGGGGCAGGGCCTTGCTCCTGCAGTATCCAACCTGCCCCGATATCGAGGATTTTCTGGGCAAGGAGGAGTGATGAGGCACGTTCTGGTCAGTGGAGGTACGAGCACCCTGGGAAAAGCAATCTGCAGCATGTTCATTGCAGAGGGGGCGATCGTGTATTGCGGGTACTCCAGCAGCGAACAGAAGGCCCAAGAGCTTGTTCGTCAGTTGGGCCCCTCCCTGGTTCCCCTTCTACTCGATGTCACCGACCAAGCTACCATCGATGAGGCTGCACGCCGGATCACAACACTTGATGTCCTGGTCAACAACAGCGGCGTCTTCTCGGTCCATCCGGTCGATGAGCTGAAGACCGAGGAAGTCCAGCGAATTTTCGATATCAATGTGACGGGTCTCATGCGCCTCACCAAGAGCGTGCTCCCCTTTCTCAAGGCCTCCAAGGGTTCGATCGTCAATGTTGCCAGCATCAACGCCTTTCATCCTGGTTTCGGCCAGACGGTTCACTATGATGCATCCAAGGGAGCGGTGGTCTCTTATACCAAGAGCCTGGCTCGTGAACTTGCCCCCTTTGTCCGGGTGAATGCCGTTGCCCCGGGCTTGCTCAAGGCTCCTTATCTTGATGAGGAAAACCCGCTGAGAAAGCTGTATGAACAACGGGCCTTGCTTGGCTGTCTGGTCGATGCCGACCAGGTTGCCTTGGCTGTTCAGTTTCTCAGCAGGTGCTCGGCCATGACAGCAGAGGTGGTCACCATCGATGCTGGATACCTTGCGGGGTGAAGTATGAAGATTCTCTGTATCTCTGATGAATCGGACCCGTTGGTCTACTCCAAGAACATCGCCTCCCGGTATGCTGATGTCGATGCGGTCATTGCAGCAGGGGACCTGCCGCTCAAATACTACGAGTTCATCATCTCCAGCCTGAACAAGCCGCTCTTTTTTGTGTTCGGCAACCATAATCTTGAGTTTCTGCACCAGTTCACCTCGAACGCCCAGCCAATCATGCAATATGGATACACCGATGGGAAAATGCAGGTGATGCCCAGCTTCGGCGGCGACTTCATCGATGGAAAGGTTCTCTACTATCGAAAGCACGATCTTATCATCGCAGGCTTGGGCGGGTCGATACGCTACAACAAGGGCAAGCATCAGTTCACCGAGCGTGAAATGTATTTCAGGATGCTCAAGATGGTTCCCCAGCTTCTGTTCAACCGAATATTTCGTGGGCGGTATGTAGATATCCTGGTCACCCATGCAGCCCCCTTGGGACTCGGTGATGACACCGACCGTTGCCATCAGGGCTTTTCCACCTTCCTTACCTTCATGCAGAGGTTCAAACCACGGTATCTGTTGCACGGTCATGTTCATTTGCATGACATGAACGCAAACCGCCAGCATGTATATAAACAAACGCAGGTGATTAATATTTTCCAAAGTTATATACTGCAGGACCCGAAGTTGGGGAGGGGTGGCAAACATGGGAAGAATAGGGAATGATCTGCTTTCCCAGACGAATGAGGATTTCGAAAAAGCCCGCAGCCGGGGTAGAATTCAGTCATTGCTCAGCAGTCTGGCATGGAAGAACTCAGATTTATTAAGCTTTTATGCGGTTACCGAGCTGATAAAACCGCGAAACGAGACATATCTGGGAATGCGGACCATTCCCGTCAAGCAGATAATCGGAAGTGAAGGCCGGTATCAGGATTTTTCACTGGCTTTCTATCCCAAGAAGGAGTTGCTCAGGGCCCGCTGGAGGAGCATCGACCGGGCGGTCAAGGAGTATGTGAACCTGCCGCCCATCTCTGTGTACAAGCTTGGGCAGTGGTACTTTGTGCGGGATGGGAACCACCGGGTTTCGGTGGCCAAGACCCAGGGGGTTGAGTTCATTGATGCAGAGGTCGTTGAGCTCGACAGCCAGATCCCGCTTGAGGCAGGGCTGACGATGAAACAGCTGCGAAAGCGCGTCATCGATTACGAACGCAAGCGATTCCTTGAGCAGTACAATCCCACCTTTCTGCCGATGGAGGAGATTGAGTTCACCTCCCCCGGTTCCTACCCGGAGATGGTCAACCACATCCTGGTGCATAAGTATTATCTGAATGAAGGAAAGAGTGAGGTATTGAGCTTCGAAGAAGGTGCTGTATCGTGGTATGAGCATGTATACCAACCGATCATCGAAGAGGTGCGCAGGGAGAAATTGCTTTTATCCTTCCCGGGCAATACCGAGGCCGACCTCTATATGTGGATAGTCAGGCATTGGGACAACCTCAAACATATGAGCGGCAGCCAGGAAGTGAGCATCGAGAGTGCCACCTCCGATTACAAGCTGCGCTACGGCAGAGGGCGTGCTGAGCGTTGGTTGAACCGGATCAAGTATTTCTTCTCAAAGAAGTAGGAGAAGTGCATCCTGCACTTCTCCTGATCCCTTCCGTTTTATTCTTGTATATAGGCGCTGAGGAGGTCGGCGTAGACTTCCATCTCCTTGCCCAGCCTGTCGCTTGGCCGGATGGCGCCTTCCTTGCCGGCCAAATGCACGATGCCTCCCACCGGCTGGTCGCAGAAGTCCAACTCGTCATGCACCCCGAACGGTATGTGCAGCATGCCCATCGACTGGGCCCAATAGATCATGGCAGTCAACGTATGGGCGCCTTCGCAAGTGGAATTCGAGCAGCTGGTGAAGCAGGCAAAGAACTTGGTTTCCAGGCTCTTGTCCTTGCTCAGAGGCAGGGTGGTGTCAAGAAAGGTCTTCATCTCCGCCGAGATGTTTCCGAAACGGGTGGGGCTGCCCAGGATGACCATGTCGCTTTTGGTGAGCGTCGAGGTGCTTACGATGGGAAGTGCCAGAATATCTTCATAGAAATCATTGGTCGTCTCTTGTGTGTTTGCCCAAATATGCAAATCGGGGTCTTCAACCCGGTACAGTCTGGCATCGACATTTCGTTCGGTCATGAGTTCCTTGAGATAAGAACCAATGATGTAACAGTTGCCGCTGACGCTGTGAATGATGATGGAACAACGCTTCATGTGGTGACCTCGCTTGTTTTGTTCTTGATTCAATAATACTACACAAAGGGAGGTTCGTGGAATAAATGCATCAGCACCAAGCGCTGTACAAACCCTCTCTTTCATCAATGAACACTCTGGTTTGGTACACTTCGCTGAGCAATCGCTCGTTGAGTACTTCCTGTTTCGAGCCGTCGGCGACAATTTTCCCGTGTTGCATGACCACGATGCGATTGATTGCTGGAATTATCTCACTCAGTTCATGGGTGGCCAGGATGATGGTTTTTCCCTCCCTGTCCAGTTGCTCCAACGTGCTGCGGTACTGCGAGCGGCTGGGGAAATCGAGATTCGAAACCGCCTCGTCGAGCAACATCACCTGCGGATCGTGTACATTGGCCCGTGCCAGCAGGATTCTTCGTGCCTCTCCGCTGGACATGCGGTTCATCTGTTTGTCCCGAAGGTGCCAGGCATCGTAGCGGTGCATGACCTCCTCCATTTTTTGCATGTGCTGCTCGGTGCAGTGATGGTGAAAGTCAAGTCCGATGGAACTGAAGAAGCCGGAGACGACGATCTCCCAACCCTTGTAGCTGGAGTTGCACAGGTATTGCAATGATTGAGAGACTATGCCCAGATGGGCCCTGAGGCTCAGGACTTCCCACTTTGCTTTCCCAAAAAGAATCCGCTTGGTTCGGGGGGAGTACAAAGGATGGATTTCTTCACTCAACAACTGTACCAAGGTGCTCTTGCCGGCCCCGTTTGGGCCGATGATCGCCACATGTTCGTTACGCCGTACCTGAAAAGAGACATCGTCGAGAATCGGTACGCCTGCACGGCGAACTGTGGCATGTTCCAGCTGTATGATGCATTCATCCATAAAAAATCCTCCACCGTGACTATACCACGCTGAAGGATTTTTGCCAAAGAGGGGATGATCAGGCGTAGGAGATCATAGCCATGCTCTCGTCCGGGTAGTGGTCCATCACCTTGGTTTCGAGGGTGGTGAGGGTGACCAGCACCAATGCGACCGCAAGATCGGTTTGCCCGTTCTGCAATGCTTCGCAGAGATAGGAATAGTCTTTTGAGCGTTTCTCCATCTGCATTGGGGTGAATTTGATGGAATTCATAGCAGAGTCAAGCAACGGTGAAAGGTTGTCATAAATGCAGGAGAGAATCTGGTTGCCGTTGGCAAAGACCAAGGTACGGTGGAACTCGGCTTCGGCTTTCAGATACTCGGCATGGGCCTTGGCATCTTTCTGGAAAATGTGGGGGACCGCTGCTTCCATGCGATTGCTCGAATTCCATAGCTGGGCAAGGTACTCGTCACGATTGTCAAGACGGGAAAAACCTCTGGCTGCACTGGTGGCAACCGTGATGCGGACCTGCATGAGATTGCGCATCAGCTTTGCTTGGCTGATCTTGCTGTTTACAATGGTGGTGGAGATGGATTCGACGTACTGGTCAAGATTGTTGCTCCTGACCTGAGCCCTTCTTCCTTGGGAAATTACAACCAATCCCTTGGCTTCGAGAAGCTTCAAGGCTTCACGGATGGGACGGCTCGATGTATTGAATTGATCGGCAAGTACTTGTTGTGAAGGAAGGAATGATTCACTTTTTAGACGGTTGTCCAAGATCATCTCTTCCAGGGACGAAGCAATTCTTGCTGATTTTGTTTGTGAAATGTAATCCATTTCTTCTTCCTTGTTGAGCGAAGCAATGTAAGACCTAACCATGTCATACGTTCTAAGTTTGCTTACACGCCAACTATAATATATTTACTAATTATATGCAATACTTGGATATCAAAATATTAATTGATGACATCAGTTGTAAATCGTGTAATAAGTTATTGATGTAAACACCAACATTGGACATAGGATGGATATACTTCTTTCTTGCTTTGTACATACAGGCATTACAAGAAATAAGCTTCTCTTGCTAGGACGCCGAAATGTTTCAGTCCTTCAAGAACTCCTGCAGCCTCGCCTTGGGAAGCAAAGAATCGATTCCGGCTTTTTCGCAGGTCCTCGAGGCTTTTCTCGTGGTTTGCCACGATGATCGACTTCAGGCCCTTGGTAAACATATCCCGGTCGTTCTCGCTATCGCCGGCTGCAATGATGCTCTGTTTTGCAATTCCCCACTTCCTGGCTAGATGCAGTATGGCAGTTCCTTTGCCGGCCCGATGGGGCAGGATGTCCAGATAGGTGTCATGTGCGAGGATGATGTGTTGTTTTCCCACTCCTTGGAGCAAGGCTTCCTTGACCTGCCTCCGCAAGAGCGCAGTGTCCACCCCTTTTTTCACCGTATAACTGACCTTGCAGGTGCGCTGGGCGCCCGGTTCGGTCTGCAGTTCGATTGCATCGAATTGCTGCAACACTTGTTTGACTGCGTCAGGTTCCCATGACTGGTTGATGTAGCCGGCCCATTCTTTGTCAGGCAGCATCTGCTGTGTGTAGTGGATCTCGCTGCCCACCGAGGTGATGAGGATATCCGGTTCGGGATAGCTGTACAGATGAAGAACGTCTAGAGCCGAATCGAGGTTTCTCCCGGTAGCTGCGGCAAACCCGAGGTGCTTGCGATGTTCTGTGAGCACTGCTGCAAGTTCTTGTGCAGATGCCCGATCGCCGGTCAGTGTATCGTCGATATCACAAACCAGCAGGTACTTGATTGAGCCGAGCCGCTTCTCCAGCAAGGAATCCTCTTTCATGGGTATAGCCTCTCATGCAAGTCAATTGACAGAAAAACGCTGCCACGATGTGCGGCAGCGTTCACTGAATCTCGATAGTGTTACAGGTCGAGGGTCTCGAACTTGTCCTTGATGTTCGTAAGGTTCACCAAAGTCAGGGCTACTGCAAGGTCGGTCTGTCCGTTTACCAGTGCGTCAACCAGGTAGCGGTATTCATTCACTTTCTTTTTCTGTTCATTATAGGTTTCCGGCAACCTGTCCATTGCGGCATAGAGCTGTGGTGCGAGGTTCTCGTAGATGCTGCTGAGGATGATGTTGTCGTTTGACTTGATCAGCGCTGCATGGAACTCAAACTCTGTTGCCTTGAACTGCTTGATTGCATCTGCATCCTTTCCGTTCTCGAGGCTGGGCAGCAGGTGCTCCATTTTGGTGCATGCCCGGTCGAGGGATCGAACGATCAACATTCGGTTGGGGTCGCGTGAGAGTTCCCTGGCAGCCGACACTTCAATGGTAGTGCGTACCTGCATCAGGTCGGTGAGCAGCTTCTTGTCCGGTGCCTGCTTGCTGATCATGGAAGCAGAAAGCGACTCCACGAACTGGTCGAGGCTGTTGCTCTTGACGATGGCCTTCTTGCCCTGTTTTACGCTGATCAGACCCTTGGCTTCAAGATTCTTGAATGCTTCACGGACACTTCTGCTCGAAGCATTGAACTGAGTTGCCAGGTCATGCTGACTCGGCAACGTCTCTCCAGCCTTATATTTCTTGGCGAGGATTTCCTCCTCGAGTTTATTTGCAATTACGGTCGATTTGGTTTCTGATCCTGTAATACTGTTTCCGCTCATCTTATCCACTTCCTTGGTAATCCCGTTTGACATGTGTAGTTGCAACTGTATACATACTACAACCTCATATATACGCTATTTTGTAGTGAAAAGCAATCGCATATCAGTGGAATATGTTATAAGTATGATAAAAGATTTTTTAAAGAGAAAATTATATAAGTATCGATGAAGTAGCGGGTTGTAGGAAATGGCAGAAGGAAAACTTCTCAATTACACTTGTTACATCGGAATTTACTTCTTTCATTGTGACAGAACGTTTGTATCCTGAACATTAGACGATAGTGCATGAGTATCGAGAATAAAGTGCATATTCTTCCAAAAGCTCAGAAAAATGATGTCATAAGCTAAAATGGTAACAAAAGAATATAATATAAACAAATAAAATACATTACAAGTATCTGTGGTAAGAATTATCTAAGTCGAATACTCTATGTATTGACACATGTTTTTCGGTAGTTGTATAGTTCTAGCAGAAGAAGACGGGAAAATTCTTGCACACTTTTCCGGGAGGGAACTACAGCTTCATGAGACGATATTTTAGCATTGTGCTGCTCATCTCTATTCAGCTGGCTATGTTTGCAGCTCCAGTGAATCCAGCACAAGTCACCATTTCACTTACCACCAGGGTTCCTGAGTACTTGGTACACGGGTTCCTTACTACAAACGAAGGCTCTCAGGTCATTGTCTCTTCTACGGAGGTGGATGATGCATTCAATACTAATGGGGCTTCCTTTACGTATGCCATCAAGACCAATGTATCCATTCCGCTGAAAGTGACGGCTACGGTCTCACCGTTCAATCTGCAATACGCCCCCACTCCCTATCAGGTGGGAATAGATAAGATCTATGTGAAGGAGAGCGAAGCCTCCAGTCCCAATGAGGCTGTCGTTGATACGACCAGCGGGAGCTACAAGCTGGTGGAGTTCACCCCCAATGCTTCCGGGTTGGCTACGTACTCCTACATTTTGACTGTGCTTGCAAACCAGACAGAGGTGCTTCAGGCTCCTTCAGGGGCGTATGAGTCGACGGTTTCTATCGGGATAACGCCCAACAATTAGGAATAATTCAGTATTCGAGACCAAGGGTGCCGACAAGGCGCCCTCTTTGTTATGGAAAGCCAAGCACTTGAATACATAGATATGACAGAAGTATACAAATTGCTACCAGATATCCTTGTTAATAGAAATTATTATCATGATATCAATCTAGATATATTTAGAAGATTGTCTAACATGTGTAATAAGTAAGATATATGATAAATATATATAAAAGAATGAAATAACAAATATTAAAAAAAATAAATAGAAAATAAACAAAAAACATATCTCCAATCTTGACATAAGTCTGACTCAGTAGTAAGCTATTGATGTATAAGGGGACAGTGCCATATAGGATTACCTCCCGAAGGAGTTGAGAATGAATAAAAAGTTGATTGCACTTGCTATGATTCTACTGCTTGCTGTTGGTGGGTTGTTTGCTGCGGTGTATCCTGGAACATTACCAGGCAATGTGACTGCAACCTTGAATGCAAATATCGGTGATTACTTGTATCATGGTTTTATTGACTCTACGACTCCTGCTGAGTTTGATGCTACAAAAACGATAAATGATGCATTCATCACGGATCCTGCTTTTCAATATGGATTCAGAACCAATATTGGTACTACCTATAATTTTGAGTTCAGGATGACAGTTGGTGATTTCCTTCATAATACCATATCCGGCGCAAAAATTAAGATTGCTGATGTAACAGTCGGTGGCTTATCACCCGATCCTATCTCTGGATATTATGTTATTCTTAGCAAGACCACTGCTGTATCCTCTGGAGCAGTGAATGTGGTTATCAAGCCGGCAAAAGCTGCTGGAAATGATCATCTTGGAGTAGCAATGACTGATGCCGAGTATTATGGTGGTGCAAATGAAGTTGCCGGTCCTTATACATCTACTGTAACCATCGCTGTTGTTTCTGTATAACATATCCTCCTTGTGTCGAGAGTTTGGGCTGTGCAGGCAACTGCACAGCTTTTCTTATCTCTCCCACTATCAAGTTTTACATTCTCTTGCTAGGATATAGCTAGTTTTGATTTATTGGAGATATACATG
>JAAZAT010000311.1 GCA_012514185.1 Spirochaetales bacterium
AATCCTGATTTACTATTTCATTGCCACAATTCTTCCTGTAGACAAGGTCATTGCACGCTTCTATCCCGTATTCGGCATCGTGCTGTTGATCATGGCGATCGGTGTCGGTCTCATGCTGGTGATCACCAAGGCCCCGATTCCCAATATTGCATTCGTCAACATGCATCCCACCGGCATGCCCATCTGGCCGATTCTCTTCATCACCATTGCTTGTGGGGCCATCAGCGGCTTCCACTCCACCCAGTCCCCGCTCATGGCCCGTTGCTTGAGCAACGAGTCCTATGGCCGCAAGGTGTTCTACGGGGCCATGGTGGGCGAGGGCATGGTGGCCCTGGTATGGGCGGCTGCAGCCATGGCTTTCTTTCCCAAAGGCATCGTCGGTCTGCAGGAAGTCTTGGGTCAGGGTGGGGCCGGTCTGGTGGTAAATAAGATTTCCATGGGTTTGCTTGTGCCCATCGGAGGCGTGCTGGCCATGCTGGGTGTCATTGCATGCCCGATAACCAGCGGTGATACCGCTTTCCGCAGCACCCGCCTGATTCTTGGCGACATGTTCTCCATTGAGCAGAAAGGGATGAAAAATCGCTTGCTCTTGGCAATCCCCATCCTGGGTATTGGATTCGCTCTCAATTTCATTGACTTCACCATCATTTGGAGATACTTCGCCTGGTCGAACCAAACATTGGCAACGATTGTGCTCTGGACAGGAGCTGTATACCTGCATCAGGAGAAGCGCAACCATCTGATGGCCAGCGTACCTGCTGCCTTCATGACCGCAGTCGTCACCACCTACATCCTGCAGGCTCCCGAGGGGTTCTCCCTTGCAACGACCATCAGCTATCCCATCGGCATCGCGGCAGCAGTAGTTGCAACTCTTGCGTTTGTCATGTATCTGAGAAAGCAGACAGCCCCTCTGGGTGTTGTGCGTCGCTAAGTGTACAAAGTGCATCAGCAGGATATACGTGTTCAGAGCATGAAACATCGACACTGCTGAGGCCGTATTGCAATGAATAAGAAGAACAGCCTTTCTGTCTATGCTGCAGAAGGGCTGTTCTTCAGTACTTGCATTCCTTCACTTAATTCTGATACGCAAGCCAAGCATCCCGCAGTTTCAAGCCATTCTTATACATGTAAGCTCTGTCATCAACCCAGTATTTTAAATCAGAAAGAGACTGGTCGCTCACATTGACGCCGTTGTATCTTGTGGGCCATCCACCTACAACCTTGAATCCGTCGTATCCAGCGCCGGTGCCATCTTTCTCGCCGGCAATCCAACGAATGAGCAGCTTGGCTGCATTCGGATGAGGGCAGTCCTGTACCATGATCAAGCTGTTCGGATTTGCCATTCCAACCACAGGGGTAAGCTCGGTGGCTATGGCGATGTGCAGGCCTGTGGATCGCTCCCTCAGCTTTGAGGAAACAACGATGCACAATGATGGATTGGTTTGTCCTGCAGCTCCGATTGCTTTCACCGCTCCTCCTTGAGAGTCCACGATGACCACATCATTGGCAAGTAACCGCCGCATGAATTCATAGCCGGCATCAACTGAATTGTTGAGAACCAACGGCTTGCCGAATACTCTCTGGTAATCGGCAGCCATTTCATCTGCATGCAAAGAGAAAGCCCCGAAAAGACTCAAGAGTTCAGGCGCACTCATGGGATCGGGCATAAGGATTTTTCCTTTCCACTCCGGTCTTGTCAAATCCCACCAGCTCTTTACCGGGCTTTCAGCATAGACCTCATTGTTGTAGAAGAGCGTGACAAGCTCGACGGTGAAATCAAAAAAAGGCGACTCCTTGAATGCGGCGGAGATCGTGTCTTTCATGTCAGAAGGGATATATCCCTCGACAAGTCCGGAAGGAAGTGCTTCAAAGGTGAGGGAACCACCATTGTCATTGCCAAGGATTACGTCGGCGTTCTTCACTCCGGCTGCAGCTTCCCGTTCGAGTTTCTCTATGATCGCCGGCATTCTCATATCGTATGCCTCAACCACCACCCCTGGATATTGCTCCATGAACGATGAGGCAGCAGTTTTGATCCTGCTCGATACCGAGTAGACTACAACCTTTCCCTCCTCTTTGGCCAACTCATAAAGCGTTTGCACATCATCCTGCTGGGCAACCTTCTGAGTAGTTCCCGATTCCTTTGCGCCGGCTGCACACAGTAGTGTCATGCTCCACAGACAGATCATCACAACGAGAAACCATTTCTTTTTTGTCATAATTCTAGCCTCCTTTGTATTTGCCTCATATGCCAAAAATGATTTTTTCAGTGTTTGCATCAAACACATTGATGCAGTCGGTTCGGATGGAAACCTGAACAAGGTCCCCGGCAGAGAGAGTGTTTTCTCCCATATGTTTTGCAAGAATTTGCAGATTATCATCGACCATAAGTTGAACCAGCGTCTCAGAACCGGC
>JAAZAT010000142.1 GCA_012514185.1 Spirochaetales bacterium
GCTCCCCTTTTTGAAGATAGAGAAGGACCTGCATGGTTTTCCTGCTTATTGATTTCTGTTCCATTGTGCTTGCTCCCTCGGCCAAGTATACCCACCCTGTTTCGTTTTGGAAATAGCTTTGCTTGACTGCACCGGTTTCTCTTTGTAGTATTGACGGAGGGCTCAGGAGGAGACATGGATACAAACTATGAGGACTTGATCAAGGTTTTTGCTTCAACAACAGATGTGCATGACATGCAGAAGCTGCTGGAAGAGATGTTGACTCCCAATGAGCTCAAGGATCTGCGGCTCAGGTGGAATCTGATGAAGGATTTGTACAAGGGGCTGCCCCAGCGCGAGATTGCCGCCTCCTATGGCATATCCTTGTGCAAGATAACCCGGGGATCGAAGATCTTGAAGCAGAAGGATTCATATTGCAAAAAGCTGCTCAGCGACCGCTATGATGACCATCTTCACCTGTAACGTGGGAAAGAATTAGGAGTTCCGTAAGAGTTGTTGTTATGATATTATCGTTAAAGGTGCATGCTGATACACCAATATGGTAGGCTGAGAGAGGTTAGAAATTGTCAATTTCCGTAATAGTCCTCAGTGACGAAGGCGCAATTGTTCCTTCATATCCTCATTTTTGTACGGCTGTTGCAAATGATGCGGGAGCATTCTCTCAAACGCTTTTTAATCATGAATTGCCAGAAGCAGATTTCCTGGGAATTTTTACCGGCGGTGTTTACCTTTCTGCAAGTCCGTCTCAGGAGCATGTCATCAACGAAGATTATGTGTATCCTCAAGCAATCGTGAATCATGGTCTTGATGATGCTGAGGCAATGATTCGATTACTCGATGAGTGCGATGTTGTTTCATCGTATCCAACCGTTCATTCTCATTCATTGAAGCAGATCTTGGTTTCAGATTTCTATGTTGAATCCGATGACTTGCAAACACTACGTCTAATCATTTCCGAAAAGTTTCCAAAACTGGAACACTTCTTGCTGCAATCATTGGGGATGACTACCATGTATGAGCCTATTGCAATAATCATGCAACGGGACAGGTTTTTACAATTCTGGGATTTTGCAAAGCAAGTAATTTGTGATTGGCATGAACGACGTTCTGTGGCTTCTTTCCCATTATCAAGAATTCAATCCCTTCAGTTTTTGTTCCCGCTCCTGTATCAAACATTTATTACTTCGCTTCCGGACATACGAGTCAAACATATCACTTCGGTTAGCTTTCATAATACAATGACTAGAATGTTTCTCCCCTCCTGGAAAAACGATGCAGTACCGGTAGTGTTTGCCTCAAATGAAAGATTTGCTCCTGCCTTGGGTGTGTGCATGCATTCTTTGCTTGCTTATGCCTCACCGGAGCGGTACTACGATATTGCTGTTTTAGAATCTGATTTATCAGATGATTCCAAGCATAGATTGCTTCTTTTATGTAGTCGTTATCCGATGGTTCAACTTCAATTTTTCAATCCGCAGCACCTCTTGAAAGGGCATCGCATACAGAAAAATCCTACCGACCATATCAGCTTGGAAACATACTACCGATTCCTGATTGCAGATATCCTACCTCAGTATTCAAAAGTGCTCTATCTCGATTGTGATACGGTGATATTGGACGATGTCGCTAAGTTATTCGACGTTCAGTTGGGTGATAATGTCCTTGCTGCTGCCCTCGACCCGGAGATTCCTTCAATGGCCATGGGGGAGGATCCGTCGCTCAAAGAGTATATGCAAACAGTGCTAGCGATGAGAATGGACGACCCTTATCTTCAGGCAGGGGTATTGGTTATTGACTTGAGGAGAATGCAAAACCTGCATTCAGTAGATGAATGGATTGCTTTGGCTGGAGAACGGCGGTATCGATATAATGATCAGGATATTCTAAATAAGGAGTGTAAAGGGAGGTTCCTTCAGCTTCCTATGGAATGGAATACCGTTGTTGACTGTAATCATCGAAGAATGCCAATAATTAAGGCAGGACCCTATGAGATATATGCAGCATATATCGAAGC
>JAAZAT010000215.1 GCA_012514185.1 Spirochaetales bacterium
AAATCAATCACCGCCGAAGTATTGGAGGAGTCGGGCATATCCCACTGCCATACCGCCATTGTCTGTATCGGCAAGGACATCGAGTCGAATATTCTTGCCACCATGAGCTTGGTGGAGCTGGGCATCCCCAGGGTCATCGCCAAGGCGACCAGCACCAACCACGGGAAGGTACTTGAGCGCATCGGGGCCCAGGCTGTCTTTCCCGAGGTGGAGATGGGAACCCGGCTTGCCCACTCGCTGGTAAGTACAGGCACCTTGGACTTTTTGGAACTGTGTGAGGATTTTTCCATCGCCAATATTGCGCTCGCCCCGTCATTCGCCGATCAAAGCGTCGCACAGCTGAATCTGAGGAAGCGCTATCATCTGAACATCATTGTAGTCATCCGCAACGAGCGTGCCATCAGCGACATCGGACCTGACTTGAAACTCATGGAGGGTGATATCCTGGTGGTGGGCGGCTCGAATGCGGCGATCAAGAAATTCGAGCAGGCAAACGAGCTTTAGAGGATTGTCTGTCTGCCTTCACACAAATCCACACCGAACCGCCAGTACTCAAGGGTGTTCTGTTTCATGTGCAGCAATTCCTCCTCGGTAAGTTGACGGATGGCTCTGGCAGGCGAGCCCATAATCAAGCTATGGGGTGGATAGGTCTTGTTGGGAGGAACCACTGAACCGGCTCCGACCAAGCATTGTGTTCCGATGTGGCTGCCGTCCAAGACAATCGAACCCATGCCGATAAGGCATTCGTCTTCGATGGTGCAGGCATGGAGAATGGCTCCGTGGCCGACTGTGCACTGCTTTCCCACCACCAGGCCTTGGGCCTTGGTGACGTGCAGCACACAATTGTCCTGGATGTTTGTCTGCTCTCCGATGGTGATGCGGTTCACGTCGGCCCTGAGGGTGGCATGGAACCAGATGGAGGCGCCATCGCTCAGATGCACATCTCCGATGATGTCAGCTGACGGTGCAATATAGCACTGCTGTCCTATGATTGGTTGGTGATCATTGTGTTTGGCTACCATGCTGGTGCTCCTTGCTACTGGATTGAACCACATTCCGACGATTCTGTATAGTGAATAATTTGCGAATGACTTGCAAATATGAGAGTATTTCACTATTGTATGCCTAATGTATGAGGAGGTGCCATGCGTACTCGCATTCTCGTAGTTATTCTAGCTCTTTCATCCGCTCTTGTGTTCGGCAGCGGAGCGAAAGAGACGAGCAATACACGTTCCAAGCCGGTTGTGGTGGTAAGTATTCTGCCGCACGCCTATTTTGTCGACCAGCTTGCCGGGAATCTGGTCGATGTCGTCACCTTGGTCGGAGAGGGGCAGAACCCCCACTCCTACGAACCATCCCCGTCGCAGATGGCCCGGCTTGCAAAAGCCGAGCTTTGGATTCTCAGCGGAACCGATTTTGAACTCTCCCTCCGACAAAAAGTAACCAGTCTCTATCCAAACCTTGCCATTGTTGATGGTACACAGGGAATGGTCTTCCGCCATTTGGAGGAGCATGAAGGCCATGATGATCACGATGATGAGCAAGATTTGAACATCGACCGCCATACCTGGCTCGGTCATGACCAGGTCAAGGTTCTGCTAGCCAATACAAAAGAAGCCCTTTTACCCATACTAAGCACTGAGAGCAGGGCAGTCGTTGAGAGCCGATACCAAGAACTGATTTCTCAGATTGACGTCCTTTTTTCCTTGCTTGCCGACCAACTCAAGCCGCTGGCGGGGACCACTGTCTTTGTCTATCACAACTCCTTCGGCTATTTCCTCGATGCCTTCTCCATCGCCCAGGAGGCGGTTGAAACCGGGGGGAAGGAACCTACCGCCAAAGCACTCGCTGCATTGATCGAAAAGGCAAAAGCAGAGCGTCCCAAGGTCATCTTTGTACAAAAGCAGTTTCCCGTAGCCAGTGCAAAGACGGTGGCGGATGCTGTTGGTGCCATCGTGGTAAGCCTCGATCCTTTGGCTTACAATTGGATGGAAAGCATCAAGACAATGGCTGATGCCTTGCTGATGGCTCGGTAGAACCATGACAGATCAAACCATTGCACTGCAGTTTACTTCAGTCTCCTTCTCATATCCTGCTTTACAAGTCCTTGAGGATGTGAGCTTTCACTTCCACAGCGGGGAGTTCATCGCCCTCGTTGGTCCCAATGGATCGGGAAAGACTACACTGCTCAAGCTGATTCTCGGCCTTGAGCAACCTCAGGCGGGGACCATCAGATTGCTGGGCCAGAGCCCGAAAAAGAGCAGCAACCTCATCGGCTACGTCCCCCAGCACGCGTCCTACGATCCCACCTTCCCTATCACGGTGCAGGAGGTGGTAAGGATGGGCTTGGTTGGATCGGTGAAACGCGGGCAGCGAAAGCAGGAGTTGGAGCAGGCCCTTTGGGCTCTTGAGCAAGTGGAGCTTGCTCATCTGGCTTCGCGTCCCTACAGCGAACTGAGCGGGGGGCAGCGCCGCCGTGTCCTGGTTGCCAGGGCCTTATGTGCCAAACCGGGCATGCTCATTCTGGATGAGCCTGCCGCCAATATGGACAAGGAGAGCGAGAGACGGCTCTATGCCACGTTGGCGCACCTCAAGGGGGCGACCACGATTCTCATTGTCACCCATGACATGCGCCAGGTTTCAGACCTCACCGACCGGGTTTTCTGCATTGACGCCCACAAGGAGGGCGGGGTGGGACGCACGGTGGTGCAGCATGCCCTGGAAGACTATGAGGATGGAATCAAGCGCGTCCGTCACGATGTCAAGCTTTCGGGCGACCAGTGCCAAAAGGAGGCCTTCAATGGATAACCTGGCAGGCTTTTTTGGTGCGTTGGGCTCTCCCGACTTTCCCTTTGTCCGGAACGCCTTTTTTGCAGGATTGCTCTCCTCTGTTCTGTTCGGGGTGCTTGGCTCGGTGGTCACCGTCAAGCGTATTGCCGGCCTTGCCGGAGCGATCAGCCATGCGGTGCTCGGAGGCATCGGCATCGCCCTGTACCTCAGTGCAACCGGAAAGGTTCCGGGCCTCAGCCCGATGGTGGGGGCGATCGTGTTCGCCCTGCTCTCTGCTCTGATCATCGGAACTGTCTCGTTGAAGTCAAAACAGCGCGAGGACACCGTCATCCAAGCCATTTGGGCGATCGGCATGAGCATCGGGGTGCTCTTCATGGCAAAGACTCCCGGATATACCGACCCTTCAAGCTACCTGTTCGGCAACATTCTCCTCATCTCCAGCCAGGACCTTGTGCTGTTGCTTGTGCTGGACGTTGTGGTGGTTTTCCTTGCCTGGCGCTTCTATCCGCAAATTGAGGCCTCAGCTTTCGATGAGGAGTTCGCCCAGGTCCGGGGTATCCCAACCCGCGCCGTCTTTCTGATGATTCTCTCGGTCACCGCCATTGCGGTGGTGCTCTTACAGACCTTTGTAGGAATTGTCATGGTGATCGCCATGCTGACCCTTCCGGCGGGAACCGCAGGCTACACAGCGAAGAACCTGGCTTCGATGATGGCAGGGGCCACCCTCTACGCGTTTTTCTTCTCCTTTTCCGGTTTGGTGGTCGGTTGGGTCGTCGATGTCCCGGTGGGAGCCATGGTGGTCGTCATCGCTGGAGCCTTCTTTCTGGGAAGGGCTGCAGGCAACTTGATTGCAAAACGGAGGAAGAGCCATGACAAAGGCGAGAAAAGCCCTGCTTGAAGTATTGAAGACATCAGAAGAGCCGGTGTCGGCCTCCCATCTCATCAAGCATCCCTCGATTCGGTTCGACCAGGCCACCGTCTATCGGAACCTGCACTATCTTGAGGAACAGGGGATGGCCGACTCATTCATCCTCCACTGCACCGAGCATGGAACCGAGCGATACTACAGTTATCGAAACAGGGAGGATGCGTCTCATCATCACTGGTTTCACTGCCAAATCTGTCATCGGTTCATCGATTTGGGGGATTGCCGATATGACGAGCAGCTTTCTCGCTGGGAACAAGCCTATGGTTTCACCGTCTGCGACCACACGTTCTTTCTGACAGGTCTGTGCAAGGCTTGCAAGAGCTCTACTGCTTCAGCGAATTGAAGAGCTGCAGGCGGTTGTTCACCCCGAGTTTCGCATAAATGTTCTTGATGTGGGTTTTTACGGTATTGGGGGAGATGAAGAGCTTCTTGGCTATCTCCTGATTGCTCAAGCCCTCGACCAAGAGGCTGATGATTTCTGCCTCCCGCTCTGAAACTCCCAGTTCTTTTGCTGTTGCAGCAGGGATGGATTCGGTCATCTCATAGGTGAGAAAGTAACGTCGGCTGATGAAGTAGTACAGGTAGACGGAGAGTACGGCAAAACTCAGATAGACCAGCTTGAAAGCCACCTGCCTGAAGAACAGGATGTCCAGGGGAAAGAGGAAGAACAGGGGCAGGAAGGTGTAGCAGATGCCCTTCAGCAGCCTCTCCTCCTCCCAGGTGGTCGCCTTTCTTGCATAGATGCAGCCCAGCACTCCATGAATGACCAGGAACATGCTTGCACTGAAAAAGTGATACCGCATGGTGTCCTCCATGGCCCTGACCCAGTCGCCTCCGCTCTTTGCAAAAACCACCCACAGGCTGAGGATGAGAAAGAGCAGGATCAGGACGGTGAGGATGCGATTGCCCAGATGCTTCTGCTTCTCATTTGCCCTGATCAACTTGATCAGGTATCGGCTGAGCATGAGGAGGATGAAGGTGGTAAGCACTATCGAAAACAGGGTCGCCCCCAAGGCATAGATTTCATAGGAGCGGGAAAGGAGCCTTGGTTCGTCCAAAACCCTGCCCAGGTAGGTGGTCAGCAGCGTCAGGCACATCTGAAGGCTCAAGGGGGCGAGCAGGGTGAGAAACGAGCCGGTGAATGCATCGCTCATACGAACGCGAAGCAACACGCACAAGCAGGTAATCGAGACTACCAAGGCTGTCGTCAAGAAGAGCAGGATGTCGGATAGAATCACCATAGAGACCCTCTTGGAGAATCCTATCACATCTGGTGCTCTAGAACCATGCCTTCATGCCGACCTGCAGCGAATCATTGTCATCCCAGCTCTTATACAGACTGCTCTTGGTACCAACAGCGCCATACACCGTACCCTTGAGAAATACACTCAGGTTATCCTCAATCGCATAGGAAAGAGACGTGAGGACGGCATACCCTTCGCTCTCAAGGTTGTAGGTGAGGGCGGCCCTGGTGGTGAGTCGTTGTTGTAAAAACGGGTACTCTACGACCAGAAGGAGGGTGTTCTCATAGGCCTTGCCATCGTAGGAGGCCAGGTAATCCACATCGGCAGGGTTCGTGGTGCTGAAGTCCAGGATATACCTGCCTTGGTAGGCGAGGGCGAGGAAGGCTGAACTTTCGGCTTGGGTGTAGGAAAGCTCGGCGAGGTAGGCGAATCTGCTGTTGTAGAGACTGCTGTCAGTTCCATCCTTGTCTTCACTGAGAAAGAACCCTCCTTCCAGGGCAAGGGTGAAGGGATCGAAGAGCAGGCTGCTTTCCAATCCGAAGAGTTGGTAGCGGGTATAGGCCAGGTCAACAGCAAGTGGTACGTATGAAGTGATGGAAAATCCAGGATCGGGGTGGTGTCCGTTGAAGTACAAGAGACCCATATCCAGTTTCCCAAGGGAGGTGCGATACCGGCCGCCTGCTTCCCATGAGCCGAGGCCCATGGTATCCGGCTCGGTGATGGTTGCGCTTGCAAAAGCCGGGGGGATGAGGCTGTACCGTCCTTCGGTGACCAGATGGGAGGGCAAAAAGCCCGGCTTGAAAACCAGGTCCACCGAACTGCGCTTCATGTAGGAGGAGAGCAGCAGCATCGCCGATGGCCTTTTCATCGCCTCAAGGTCGTCCACAAAACCTTCTCTCAGGTCTCGAGCGGACAGGACATCAACAACATGGGAGGTGGAAGCACTTCCCCAGGGATGGGTGAAGAGTCCGCCCTTGAACGTCAGGTTTCCGACAAAGAGTGAGACGGAAAGTTCTCCCGCCTCCATGCGGTTCGTCGATGCATCGTAGGAGAGATGGGCTGTTGCACCATAGCGCTGGTGGTTCTGCTCCAATGCAACCGACAGCTTTGTCCGGGTAAGAAACTGCTCATCCCGATAGAACCCTCCCGCAGCCTCGGCGGTAAAGGAGGTGATTCTGCTTGGCTCTTCCTCCAAGAACAGGTCGAAGCCGAACAGCGGCATCAAGAGAAGACAGGACAAGAGTACAAGAAGTAAGCGTTTCATTAGAGCCTCCCGGTTTCCAAGAATTTCAAGGTGAAGTATCCACTGCTCAACGGTGCATCGAAACGGGCTTGCAGCATCTCAAGGCGCGTGGCATGTCCGCTGGCTTCTGTTTTCATCGTCAGGATTTTTGTTATGGGTTTTCCACCGACCGTCCCGGTCTCTTCGGTGACCAGTGTCTTGACCAGGGTGTTTCCATCGAGGTCGTAGAACTCGACACGCAAAGGCAGGTACGTCGCCTTCTGGACCACCGTAATGGTTTTCCCATACGTCTTCTGCTCGAAGGGTGTCGATTGTATGCGCCAGCTGTTCTGGTCCTCATCCAAAAGCAGATGCTCTGCTTCCTTCTCGTCATAGGTGGTCGAAGCCATGTCGGCATACGAGAAGTCGCTGCCCATGAATGAACCTCCTTCCTCCGAAGATCCGATGCGCCGGCTTCTCTTCAAGGCAGGCAGGTAGATCCACTGCTCGGTTGTCCCTCCTTCCTGCTCGATGGAGAGGAAGCGGGTGTTCCGTACATTTTCAGGGGAAAGGAAGACTGTCAGCGAGGATGTCAATCCACCCTTGGTTTGGCTGAGGGTCTGGATCCTGCGTTCACGCATCTGGCCGTTTGGTTCGATGAGGGTGAGTTTTAAATCCAAGGCGGAGGTGTCAGAGGTTTGGACTTCCATCACCTTGGCCATGACTTGGTCGGCCGGCATGGCTGCCCAGGCAAAGCTGGTAGCAAGAAGAAGGAGCAACAATGTAGTAATCGTATATTTCATGAAGGCCTCCTGGTTATGAGTGAACTGTAATGAATCTTGATCGCTCCTAGGATCAGCAGTGCGGAGAGTGCTGCGCTGAGCATGGCGATTGAAAAGAGCAGTCCCATGTTGACGATGGGAACAAAGCGGCTGAAGAGCAGGCCACAGAAGCCCAAGGCGACCGAGGCTGCATTTGCAAGGATGGCTTTGCCGGTGGTCTGCATGACAGATGCCACATCCTGGTCGTTTCGTTGGAATGCAGCGATCAGGTGAATGGCATAGTCCACCCCGACACCGATGCACAGTGCTGCAAGCAGGCTGGTGATGATGTCCAACTTGATATGGAAGATGGCCATGACAGAGAATACCGAGGCAAGGGCGAAGAGGCAGGGAATGAGGCTGAGGGTGGCCAGTTTTGCCGACTTGAAGGTAAAGAGGACCAAGAGCCATACTGCCAACAGCGAGCTGAACAAGGAGATGACCTGGCTCTTGGTCACCAAATCGGTGAGTGCAAGACTTACCGCCTCCCCCCCTCCGATCTCCACCGACCAATCTTCAGGGAAGAGGGTGGGGATCAGGGCCGTGAGGTGCCTCAGTGTCTGGGTGTCCGAATCCTTGAGCAGGATGGTGATGAGAAGGGCATCCGGCTCAAGCGGGTCGTTGATGAAGGCGTCCAGTGATGAACTGTAGAGTAATAGGTACTGTGCAATGAGAGAGGCGAGTTGTTCTTCGGTCTCCAAGCCATACTCGGCTGGGTTCAGGGGAATTTCATACCTGCCCATGCCTCCTGCCTGTTCAGCCGATGACTCGAACAGCTGCCCTGATGCCATTTCAAACACCGCGTCTGAGAAAAAATCGAACACCGGCTCTGGTTCCAAAGAAGTGGTATTCATGGCTTCTTCACCCGGTCCGAGCAGCTCATTCATCCGCTTCACAAACGGAAGGATCGACTGGACTCCTCCCACATGCTTCTCCCCTTGTAAAACAGTGATTGCTTCTTCAACAATGGTGAGCGTACCGGGAAGCAGGACGGCCTGGGATGGTTTGAGCATGACTGAAAGGGAGAAGCTTCCCTGCATCCTCTGGTTGTATGACTGGGTATCCTCTACCAATGCGGATGAATCCTTGAAGAAGGCAAGGATGTTCGTTCCTTCTTCGAGTCGGCTGTAGGACAGCGGCAGGGCAATGCCCAAAATCAGCAGGGAGACTATCAGAACAACTTTCCCCCAGCGGTTTGCAATGGTGTTTCCCGCCTTTGCCCACATCCCTCTGCCGGCTTGCTTGTGCACCAGCTTGCGAACGGGCTTTTTGTAGACCAGCCTGATCAATGCCGGAAGCAAAAGCAATGAGCTCGCCGCACAGATTGCCACCCCGATGAAGCTGAGCAGGCCGAAGGTCCGAAACGGCAACAGCGGGCTGGATAGCTGGGACAGGAATCCAAAGGCTGTCGTTGCGGCTGCAGCCAGGATGGGATAGGTGTTCTTCTTGACCACGTTTGCAAGGGCGGCATCGACTCCAGCTTCTTCATACTCCTCAAAGAAGTGGCTGAATATGTGGATCGTGTATGCACTGCCGACGATGAGCAGCAGTACCGGCACCAACATGGTCGCCATGGTGAAGGTGATGCCGGCGATGCTCATGATCCCCAAGGCAAGCGAGCTGCTGAAAATCAAGGGGACAAGGCAGAGGAGGGTGGCCTTGAAACTTCTGAGGAAGAGAAAGAGGACCAACATGATCAAGGCCGCTACGATTGGTACCAGGAAGGCGAGGTCTGCAAGGAGGCTGATTCGTATTTGCTCGGTTACCACCGGCAGCCCCAGGATGGACCCTCGAAGACCCTCAAGCGGGGCTAGGATGGCACGAAGCGAACCAAGCAGCTCTGCTTGGTTGTAATCAAGCTGGGTTTGGATGAGAATCGATGCACTGCTGTGGTCCTCGCTGAGAAAGGTCCCTTCATAGAAACTCCGCCAGCTTGCGATATGTTCTTCAAGCTTGTCTATGCTTCCTTCATAGAGGGGAACCACATCCACTCCATCCGCCGATGGCGCAAGATGCTTGAGGTTGGTGATGGAGCTGGCCTGTTTGACTCCGGGCAGCGTTTCAATCTCCCGGGTAAGGGAGTCGATGACGGCAAGACTCTCTTTGTTGATGATGCCCTTCTCGTTATACAGGCTGACGACAAGGGCGTCGAGAGAGCCGAATTGCTCCTCGATTCGGTTGTTTGTTTGCACCACCGAAGCCTTGGCGGGGATGAAGGCATCGGTCGAGGAGTCGACTTTCAGGTTCCCGATTCCCATCAGGCTGACAACGGCTGCAACGATGCAGATAGAGACGATGAGCAGATCGCGACTTCGTTGGTGTTCCATACCATCACTGTATGCAATTCCCACCCATGCGCAATCACCTGCACAGAGCATTTTGTCTCACCTTTTGGGGTGAGGGGACGGTTTGCACCCGCTTTACAAAGATTGATGCATCTACGATGATTGGTGCAGGGGGATCGATATGAACTATACCAAGATAGTTGCAACTCTGGGGCCAGCCAGTGAGAGCTATGAAATGATAAAGGCAATCCTTGAGGCAGGGTGCAGGGTCATCAGGCTGAACTTCAGCCATGGCTCGCATGAAGAGCAACAGAAGCGTCACGATGCCGTACGCAAAGCCAGCGGGGAACTGGGATTCCCGGTTACCATCCTGATGGACCTGCAGGGGCCGAAAATCCGACTAGGTCAGTTGGAAGAGCCCTCCTATACCCTCAAGAGGGGGGAAGAGCTGATAATCACCACCGAGCCTTGTGTGGGAAATCGGAGGTGCATCAGCATAGACTATCCGAACCTGCATGAGGAGATTCTCATCGGCCAGCGGATTCTCATCAACGATGGTCTGGTAAGCTTGGTGGTGGAGCATATTGATGGGCGTGACATCCATTGCAGGATGTTGGAAGAGGGGACCTTGCTGCCCCGCAAGGGAGTGAACCTGCCCCAGGTTCCGCTGAAGCATCTGAGTTCCTTCACCAAGAAGGATGAAGCCGATCTTGCCTTTGCTTTTGCCAACCGACTCGATTATGTGGCCCTTTCCTTCGTCCGCAGCGGGGATGATGTGCGTGCCCTGAAGGCTCACATGGAAACGGTGTACGGCAGGACCATTCCCATCATCAGCAAGATCGAGAAGCCTGAGGCGGTAGAGAACCTTGCCGACATCATCAGCGAGTCCAGCGCCATCATGATCGCCCGGGGGGACCTGGGGGTGGAGGTGCCTGCAGAAGAGGTTCCCCTGATTCAGAAATCCATCATCCGTAGTTGCATCGACGCCGGTGTACCGGTGATCACAGCCACACAGATGCTGGAGTCGATGATGCACAATCCCCGACCCACCCGTGCCGAGACCAACGACGTCGCCAATGCCGTGCTCGACGGCACCAGCGCAGTGATGCTCAGCGGGGAGACTGCAGCAGGGGAGTACCCTCTGCAAGCGGTGACCACCATGGCCCGGATTGCAAGGCTCGCTGAGCGCAGCAACGCTTTCCGCAGGCAGGTGTTCAACCAGATCAGCACTCTCGACCCACAGCGCAGGCAATCGACGACTGAAGCAGTGGGACTCGCCACCCGCGAGCTGGCCCTATCCATCGGGGCCTCCTACATCACCTGTTTCACCCAATCGGGATCTACAGCCCGCCTCATAGCAAAGTTCCGTCCTTCGGTGCCGATCATCGCTTTCTCCCCCCTTAAGGAGGTTGTGCAATACCTTGCTCTTTCCTGGGGCGTCACTCCGATCCTCATCGAGGCGCAGGACTCAGTGGATCAACTGCTTGCCTACGCTCCTTGGTATGTAAAGGAGCATGGCTTGGTCGAGAAAGGCCAGTCTGTGGTAATCACTGCAGGAGTTCCGGTCGGCAGCTCGGGCAAGACCAACATGATCAAGGTGGTGGAGATTGAGTAGTCCTAAGGCCTGAAGGAGATGGCAGCTCCCAGACTCAAAGCCCTTCCCTTGTGGTCGAAGAGATCCAAGGCGCGAATATCCACGGCGATGAAGGTCGACTTGACAAACTCGATGGGAAGCAGCCGTATTCCTACATTGACCAGCCCCCGGTTTTCAGCATTGCCGGCCGATGGGGTTGCGCTGTAGCTTACGTTGCCGAAATCCATAAGGAAGTCGACCTTTCCCTTGAAGGCTTTCTCAAAAAGCGGAGTCTGGAAGGCGAGAGCGAAGTTGATGTCGCTGTTCATGCCTTTCATCAGTGAATATCCCACCAGAAGAGTGGTCTTGGAAGGGTGGTCCATGATGGAGCTGTCGAAGGTGGATGCAAAGTATAGTTGCGCTGCAACCTGGTCGTCCTTGGAGACACTGCTCCATTGACCCAGGAGCCCGGCGGCCAGGCTGGTGGTGCCTTTCTTGCTGAACCGCCACTTTGCATTGAGCAGGATGTCGGTATTGTCGGCGATATCAACGGCAAGACTTGTCTCAAAGGTGTCTTTGAACGCCAATTGGAGGGCGGGGATGTGGACAGCCCCGTTGCTGCCGAGCGTCGCGCTGTAGGCAGTGGTGACTGCACTGGAATTGGTGCTGGGGGTCACTTCGGCGCTCGGAATGACAATATACCCCGAAGTTCCTGCAAGGGTGGTGTTTGCAGCAAGCGAAGCCGAAAAAGCAATGAGAATCAAGGGAACAGCTAGGAATCTTTTCATACAATGCTCCTGCACCAAGGGTGCCGAATTACTCGGCGTTGGTCAAGAATCATGCCTTCTTTGCCTTCATTGCGCTCTTGCATCGATACATGGATGCATCGGCGCGGTTGACAACCTGCGAAAATTTTTCCTTCTTTTTGGGAATGAAAACATCATAGCCGACGGCAACTTCATAGGTTACCTTGCCCGATGAGGTGAAAAAAGCAAGTACCGCATCAGCCAATTTTGCAACCTGTTCCGCATCGACTTTGGGAATGAGGGCGATGAACTCATCACCGCCGTACCGAAAGATGGTTGCCGAAGCCGGCAGAAGCCGGCTGATCCGTTGGCCGAAGTCCCTGAGCACCCCATCTCCGGCCTTGTGGCCCAGGGTGTCGTTGATTTCCTTGAGGTTGTTGACATCCATCATCAGGATGCCCAGCACTTCCACTCGTTGTTGGTTAGATATTCTCTCAACCTCGCGGTCGTAGGATGCCCTGTTCCCGACTCCTGTCAGTGCATCGGTGTATGCCATCTGTTGCAGCAGCTGTTCCTTGCTCAACTGCTGGGTTTTCAATCTGACCAGGGTGACGCTGTGCCAGAACAGGATGACTGCTGAAAGCGCCATCCCGAAGTGAAGGATGACGGCGCTGTCGAGCAGGATGTTCATCGCAAGCAGCAGTACTTCCGCCAAGATAGATACAAGCAAGCAGATGAAGGCGAGTAAAAACGAACTGAGCTTCCTGTTCCCCTTGGCGTACTCGTAGCAGAGGAAGGCAAATAGGGCGACCAAGAAGAGGACCAGGGCCAAGCCTGAAAAGAGCAGCAGGTCGGTATACTGGGCGATACCGGTAATCTGAAGCATTCCTCCGATGAGATACATGAGCAAGAAGAGCATCGAAGCGCGCCTGAAGTGCTGGATCCTCCGATGGACCGGATAAGAAAAGATGACGTAATTGGTCAAAAAAATCGGAAGCAAGTACAGGGCGGCGAAGCTGAGATTCATGGGAAGGGCTGGGTTGCGCCAGAGCAGGAACTTGCTCGGGGTTTGGCTGAACACCCACCCGCCTAGGGCGAGCAGGACCATTCCCAAATAAAAGAAACTCTTTCGCTCCTCGATGGATTGGATGGCAAAGGAGAAGATGGCGATGAGTGTTCCCAGCAACAGCAGTGAGAAACCGAAGAAGAGGGATGGCCACTCCTTGAACTCGGAAAGAATGAGGGATGCCTTGCTGCCTGCACGTACTTCATGGATATAGCCGGCAAATGTATTGTTGGAGGTGTATTCAAACGTCAGCGAAAGGATTTTCCCTTGATAAGCATCATCAAGCCGGATGAAATGAGGTGTCAACCCTCCATATACCGGACGGGCCCACCCCTGCTTGGGGCCCTCATACCGGTACAGGACGCTCCCCTCGACCGAGACGGTGAGGCTGCTCATGCTCGTATCGACAGCAATAGCGGTGTTATGGTTGGGAAAGGAGGAGGGCAGGCGATACGTTGCAGTGAAGGTTTTGCCCAAGAGATCTCCCTCGATGGAGTAGGGGAGCTTGACGTTTCGGGCGATGGGCTTGTCGGCCTCATAGATGGTCCAAGGACCTTCCCATTCGGTAACCGGCTCATTGTCCAAAGCAGGTATGGACAAGAACGAGTCAAAATAGCAGGCGACGCAAAACATGGCTGCGACTAAAAACAACAGGATGCGTTGCATGTGACGTTCAGCAGTGGCAGCCTTCATCATATGCTCCTACGCATGCGCAGCCTGGGCTGCCTTTCGGATTTCCGGATGCCCTTTCTCGTTGAGCTTGCGCTCAATGAATTTGTCCTGTTCCAGCTTGGACAGCAGATTGCCGAGGCTGCGATAACTGCTGCGCTCGATCATCCGGCTCTTGTCCATCTGATGGAACTTGACGCCCACATAGCTGACCAGCTGCCAAGCATCAGGGTCGAAGGAATCGATCACTTTTCTCATCAAATCCTCGACTTGAAGGTCAATTTTCTTGGTATGCTCCGAATCGGGTTTCTCAACCTTCTTGACCTTTTCCTTCTGGGTTCCTTTCGGCTCTTCCGTCTTGGGCTTCGGCATGAAGGATTCAATGATCAGGATCTCATCACAGCAGTTGTTGAAAATCGGCTTGTCGCTCACCGCTTCCTTTGTCACCAGATATACTTCCTTCCCATACTTTCGCAATGCTTCCATGATCACGGTGAAATCACTGTCACTGGTAATGAAAACATACCGGTCGATCACCGGGGTGTTGATGATGATGGTCTCAAGCGCCTCAAGGCTGATGATCAAATCAGCCCTGTTCTTGTAATTGGTGGTGATCGAAGGGGTGTCGCGGATGGTGAAATTATACTCGGCAAGCTGTTTTTCCAATTTCTTGATGGCCTTTGAGTTGCCGCAAGCCATCTTGATAACGAAAATATTCTCTTCTTCGGGGCTGTCATTATGCTTGAGGGTAAGCTCCTCGAAGAGCATCTTCAAATCGAGTCCGGAAGGGATGTTCTCGAGATCGATGTAAATGGCATTGTTTTTCCTGTGCATGTGTTGCCCCCTGTCTGCCTACTATACACCAGCTTTGGCACTCTAGAAAGTACGAAGTAAGAACTATGTGTTGCCTAAAAAGGAACATCGCTGGAAAAAGTCATCAATTCTCCTGTAATCGGATGCACGAAGCTGATCATGTGGGCATGCAGGTATAGGCGGTCCTGCATGCCGCTGCCATAGAGCCGGTCTCCTGCAATTGGTATGCCCAATCCCTTGGGATGGGAACTGTGGAGCCTGAGCTGATGGGTCCTGCCTGTCAGCGGCTCAAATTCTACACGGGTGACCAACCTGCCCTCGCGATTTCGCTCGACACAAAGACGCTTGTACAACGTGGTTCCCCATTTGCCATGAACCTCATCATATACCTGGTGGGGACGGTTGGTGATATCACTGCGAAACGGGAGGGTGATGGCTCCACTCTCCTCTTTCAGAACACCTTCCAAGAGGGCGACATAGCGCTTTTTTACCTGTTGCTCGCGAAACAGGCTGTGCATCCTTCGGTGGGCTTCCTTGTTCAGCGCGATTACGAGAAGACCGGAGGTATCCATGTCGAGGCGGTGGGTTGCGCATTGCAACGGGGCGTCAGGAAAAAGGGCTCGGATCCGGCTTTCAGCAGAGTCAATCTTGTCTTGAGTGCGACCGGGAACCGACAGGAGTCCCGCTTGTTTGTTGACCACTGCGATGTGCTGGTCTCTATAGACGATATCCAGGCCGAGCATGTGTTGCAATATGGGTTTGCATTTCTCGTCGCAGGGACCGTAGAAGGCCAGATGCTCGCGGTTGGGGCTATTGCCGAAAAAGAATTCGGCCATGCTGAGTGGATGCAGCCCTGCTCTGAGTGCTGCATGCAGCAGCTTGATCGTGCAGCAATCGCCGCTTCCGGTGGGAATGCCGTCCGGAGGAAAGCATGCATAAAGAGGGATGCGCTCTCCATCGATCGTGGAGAGGCTGTACAGGCTGTAGTAGCGACAAAGGGCTTCGCGTGAGAGGGCGGCTTGCTCCGGCGAGCCGGCCAGCTCCTTGATTCTGTTGTCATACTGCTGCAGATAGGCCGTATAGTCCTGCTCATCGACCAGATGGAGAGCCCAGCCGGGGAGGTTGCGCTTTCCGCCGAGGCTGCCGGAGAATGCTTTGAGCAATACTTCGTTCCCCTCCCGGTCGCGGGCAGTCAACACGCCGAACATGATGCCGCCGCCCTTTTGGAAGAACCGGTCGGTGCTGATGCTGCACTCGCTTTCAAAATCAACGGCGCGTTTTTCTGCAAGCAAGTGCTGCAAGTAGAGGGCGTGAAGCTTTGCAGGGTACTGGGGAAGCGGTGGATGCATACGGCTATAGTACGCAAGAGTGGCCGCTGTGGCAACCTTTCCCCTAGTCAAAGGGAAATGGCTATGTCATCATACAAACCAAGGGTAACGCTATGCAAGCAACGTTGGAATTGGACATGCTATCCGTGGTCATGATGCTCTTCGCCATAGCCTTGGCCAGCAGAAGCGTGCAGATCAATCCTCGTAATCGGTGGTACATTCTCTCCGCATTCTCCCTGCTTGTCCTGCTTGGAACCGAGCTGTTCGCCTATCAGGTGGATGATGTGGGCGTTGCCAGCCAGATTTTTTACCACCGGGCGACCAATGTCCTGGGGTTCTCTCTCTCCCCGGTTGTCTGCTTCTTCTTGTTGCACTTCATCGGCTACTCAAGCTTTCGGAAGTATAGCCCTGTTTTGGTGGTTCCCCTCATCCTTAATTCGATGTTCAGCCTTGCAAGCTATTGGACGGGGTGGGCCTTCTTTGTTGACGAACAGAATATCTACCGGCGCGGCCCATTCTTTTTTGTCTCCACCTCCATTACGCTTTTCTACTATGGCTTGAGCATTCTGTACCTTGCAAAGTCGCTGCCGCGTTACAATAATTCCGATCGATTGCTGCTGATCTGCATCCTCACCACCCCGATTTTGGGCTTTATTGTCCAGATGCTTTACCCATGGGTGCTTACCCTCTGGCCGGGCATCGCCCTCTCTCTTCTGCTCTTCTACCTCTTCTTCTTGGAGCAACGCTATTCGATCGATACCCTGACCGGCCTGAGAAACCGTACCATGTTCATGCGGGATATTCTGGATTTGCAACGCACCAGCCGTGATGCTGCTTCGATCGTCGTCCTTGATGTGAACTACTTGAAGAAGGCAAATGACACCTGGGGGCATAAAGCCGGAGATGAGCTGCTCATGCATGCCGGCTCCTTGATCGAGCGGTGTTTCAGGTCCCTGGGCAAGGTCTATCGCGTCGGCGGGGACGAGTTTGCAGTCATCAGTTCCAAGATCGAGGGGAAGGAAATCGATCGGGCCCTTGAACTCTTGGATGTGCAGATTCAGCTTGCAAACTCAGGCAGGACGATTAAGCTCTCCCTTGCCTCCGGAGCTTCATGGTGTGAGTCGTGCATCGATAATTTGTTCAATACCTATGTTGCTGCAGACAATGCCATGTACCGCAACAAGGAGGCGATGAAACGGAGGCCCTCGGATGGATGAGTGTGTACACTATGCCAGGTTGAGTGTTCCCTCGTTTACCAAACGGTTGAAAGAGCATCCGGTGGGCTACATCCCCTTGGGAACGCTGGAGTGGCACGGGCTGCACAACGTATTGGGAGCCGATGGCTTGCAGGCAGAAGGCATTTTCACCCGTGCAGCGAAACGATTCGGGGGAATCGTGTTTCCTCCTCTCTACCTCGGACCGGACCGTATTGAGGCCGGGCCTGAGGGCACAACCCTGATAGGCATGGACTATAGCGAT
>JAAZAT010000071.1 GCA_012514185.1 Spirochaetales bacterium
GCAAGATACACAGACAAAGATGTTGGAAGCTCAAAATCCATTACCGTCAGCTATACGCTGTCCGGTACGGATGCCAACAACTATATGGCCCCTGGCGATACAGTTGTGGCTGATGGAGTGATTACCCAAAAGCAGTTGACTGTAACCAATTTCGATCTTGTATCCACCAAGGAGTACGACGGCTCAGCCTCCTCGACCATCAACAACGTTGCGTGTTCGGGCATAGTTCCTACCGATGATGTCCAAGTCAGTGCAACAGCAACCTATACCTCCCCCACGGCGGGAACCAACAAGCCGATTACTGTTATGTATGCGCTTTCTGGAGCGGACAGCGCCAACTACCGTAAGCCTGCTGATTCAATCGCCACTGCAACCGGCGAGATTGCCAGAAAGCAGTTGAGTGTGAGTGGAACCACTGTCGCAAACAAGGATTATGATGGAACCACCCTTGCTTCGCTATCCTCACAAGGAATGCTAGGAGGCGTTGTTGTTGGAAATACGGTAACCTTCACCGCCGTAGGGACCTATGACACGAAGCATGCGGGTGAAAATAAAGATGTTACGGTTGCCTATACGCTTTCAGGTTCCGATAAGGATAACTACCTTGCTCCGGCGAATGCTGTACTTACTGGAACTATTCATAAGAAGCTGCTCACGGCAAAAGACATTGATGTGACAGATAATAAGGAATATGACGGTACAATAGATGCAGATTTAAATGCATGCACGATAGAAGGTATAGTTGCCGGTGACACGGTTACGGTGCAGAAGACTGCAACCTATGATACAGCGCTTGCGGGAACAAACAAAATCATCACCGTGGCCTTCGGCCTCGACGGCATCGACAAGGACAACTATATCAAACCGGCTGATGTCGAGGTGACTTCCGTTGGAGTCATAACCAAGAAACAGCTTATGGTGAGTGGAACCAGCCTCACAACCAAAGATTTTAATGGAACAACAAATGCACCGATTTTCTCTCAAGGCAGACTCGAAGGTATTGTTGATGGAGATCAGGTTACGTTCACTGCAATAGCGAACTATGCTACAAAAGATGCAGGGCTGAATAAGAGTGCCACCGTTGTCTATACGCTTTCAGGTGCGGACAAGGACAACTACCTTGCTCCGGCTGATGGCACGCTTACTGGAACCATTCATAAGAAATTGCTTACGGCAACAAGCATTGGTGTCACAGGCACGAAAGAATACGATGGGACAAGGAATGCAACCATTACTGCATGTACAATCAACGGAATCGTTGATGTTGCGTCGGTAACGGTGCAGAAGGCTGCAACGTATGACACGAAACTAGCTGGATCAGGAAAAGCAATTACGGTGTCCTTCAGCCTCGAAGGTGCAGACAAGGATAGTTATATCGAGCCGGATAGTCGTGTGGTGTATTCTAGTGGAGTCATACATCAGAAACAGCTTGCTGTTTCAGGTACATTGTACAGCACAACCAAGGTGTATGACGGAACTGCCAATATCCCCATCACCTCCAATGGGACATTGCAAGGCGTGGTTCAAGGCGATGTTGTGGCACTGAATACTGTTACAGGGTCCTATGCCAATAGTGATGCCGGGACCGAAAAGGCATTTGTCATCAGGTATACCCTCAGAGGGGTTGATGCGGCCAACTATACCGTGCCTGATCTAACCGGAACCTCCGGCACCATCTTAAAAGCCGTTTTAACGGCCACGGTGGGAGAGCACTCCAGGGCCTACGGGGCAGCAAATCCGGATTTCCCCGTATCCGTCTCCGGTTTTGTGAATGGAGAGACCGCCTCAACGGCGAGCGGCTATGTTGAACCGACGGCCTCGACTTCGGCTACCGCAACCACTAGTGCAGGTACCAAATCTACAATAACCATATCGGGCGGTAGTGCAACCAACTACAGTTTTAATATCACTGATACAGGGACGCTGACGATAACCAAGGCTGCCATGACCGGTACTGTGTCCATCACAGGATCTCCTGTCTTTGGTCAAGTCTTGACCGCTGTACCCGACTTGGCCAACACTGGAACGCCTGCGTATCAATGGAAACGCGATGGGGTAGCTATCAGTGGGGCAAGTGGTACCACGTATACCCTGGCAGAAGTTGATATTGGGAAGAAAATCACCGTGACTGCTACAGCTACAGGTACGAACTATTCAGGTAGCATCACTAGTGAGGAGACCGTGGTTACAAAAACTGCAGGATCTGCCTTAAGTGGCACCTTCGAGGCGTATTATCCAATCGTATCTGCTACTCAGTCCAATATCACCCAGGACATCATCAATCTCACTGGATTTACTGCAAACCAGACTGGAATCGAAGCAAGCATCTCCACCGATGGTACATCGTATGAAAACTATTCCGATCTTGTCATTGACAGTCGTGGAAGAGCTATGATTTCTATAACTTCAGCTAAGAAAGTCAAGCTCAGATATGAGGAAACTTCGACACAATCTGCAGGAGCTGATCTTCTGCTTTCCGTAGGAGCGAAGGACCTCGCAGTCGGAGACTACTATGCCGGAGGTGTGGTGGGCTACATCTACCAAAGCACCGACACCGCCGTGTACATAGCAAACCAAGTACATGGATTGATTGCCGCAAAATCCGATACATCTGATGGGATCAAATGGTCCAGCAATATAACGCTGCAAGTAGGTACTGCAGTTGAGATTGGAACAGGCTTGACAAATACACAAGCCATCATCGCTGCTCTTGATGGCAGCGAGGTAGGCCGATATGCTGCCAAGGAAGCGAACTCGATGAGAGATGGAGGCTACGATGATTGGTTCCTGCCTTCGTTCAATGAGCTACAGCGATTGCGAGACAACAGAATTCTCGTTGGCAATTTCCACACTTATAACAGTTCTGCATACATGAGTTCTTCTGAATCTACCCAAAAAACAACTCTATATCCGCCAAATAAGTATTATCATGCAGTATTTTTTGATAGGAACGATGATGTGCTTAATGTGTGGGATAAAGGCTCTGGTGCACATATTAGAGCTATCCGCTATTTCTAATTATAGTCTTCCTGCCAGGTACTTGCTTGGCAGGGGGCTTCATTTTGTCTTCGTATGGTGTTGGAACTGACAAAGCCAATATTTTTAATGCTTTAGCATGAAGTCTGTAAAGAATTGGGTTGAGATTCATCGTCTCAACCCAATCATGACGGTCAGTAATCGTTGTTGGTTGGATTACTGATAATGCCCTCATCAGGCATGAAACACAGGAAGATAGTCCTTCTGTAGTTCCAACATGTCATCAATCAACGCTTCCGCCTTAGGAATATCGTCCACCGTCGGCTCCAAAAGCAATGTTTGAAGCAGAAGATTCTTCGATCTCTCCTTATATGCCTGTACCGTCAATTTCTGAATTGACATTTGTGTTCGACACATCGAAGCAACTCCTTCAGGAAGAGCAGGAATTGACTGTGGATGAATACCCTTCCCATCGACAAGGATAGGAACCTCCACGACTCCATCTGGATTCAGATTGGGGATGAACAACCCCGAATTGACAAAATTCCCGGAGGCAAATTCAGCAGGAGTATCATTCTGCATAGCGACAATAATCGGGATGGCTATTTCCCTTGAAGCTACCAGGATCTGATCCAGCGGAAGTCTTCCCGAGACATAAGGAGAAAGCGTATCCAGCTGGGATTTGTGCATGGTTGCAATACTTCGGCTTTCCAACCCGTGCTTCCACTTGCCCTGCATATAGGAGTAACCGCAAGACATAAACTCTCCTGCATGGGTTGAATCGGGATAGGTCAACATCCCATAAATCCGCAAAAGGTCCTTTGTGAGAGCAAAATCGGTTGTTGTTTCTTCCGACGCCTTCTGCTTCACCAAAGGATAGAGGTCTTCCCCTGATTCAGCATCGACGATGCTTTGAATCCAGAAAAAGTGGTTGATGCCACCACCGCGCATCGTAACTGTATGAAGAGGTCGATTCAACATTCTACACACTGCCTGCAAAGCATCATGCTGTCCATGGCAAAGGCCCACGGCATTGATATTGGTAAGTGTGCTGATGGCCAACAGAACTCTGCTTTCAGGATTTGAAAAGTTGAAAACCAAAGCCTCTGGACAATACGTTTCAATATCCGCACAGATACCCATGATGATGTGGATATTCCTCAACGCATGGAAAAGCGCCCCCGGTCCCCCATTCTCTGCATATGCTTGTTTGAACCCATAGGCATACGGCACCCGGAAGTCTTGTTCCCACAACTCATACCGATGATAGGAAACAGCAATAAACACATGCGTTGCACCAGCAAGAGCTTTCTTTCGATCAGCGGTCGCAGATACCCGAACTGGAGAGTGTAAGGCCTCGGCAACCATCTGCGAAAACGTATACATCATCTCAAGCTTCTGTTCATTGATGTCAACCAAGACAAGCTCAACCGGATGATTAGCGAACTGTTTTTCCAAAAGAACATCAATGACTGAACGACGACCAAAAATCTGGCTTCCTGCACCAATTATTACAATTTTCAAAATAGACTCCTTTAATTCAGCTCACGCACGCCAGATTGTCGCTTCAATAGTACGCTCAGACTTCTTATCACGACAAAAATAGTAAATCGTCACAATTTCACCATTAGGCAGTTGATAGGATCTCGTATAGCCAAGATCCCAATGACCGCCATCATCCCGAAGCACCCTTTCATCACCCCATGTACGTCCATCGTCCTCACTCAATCGAGCATAGATCCCATAGGGAGTTGTTCTTTTTGCATATGTCACACACAATCGGCCATCCTGCAACCGCAGCAATGAAGGAGGATTGCTTAAGCCTATTCCATCGAACACGGACGCATAGGTGATCCAGGAAACGCCTTCGTCTTCAGACCGATAGGAAGAGATTCCCCATCGCCCCTCACGCTGCCATCGTGCGGTCGTCAAGAATCCATGTACTCCCATCTGGATGGTTGAAGGCATAATCAAAAAACCATCCTGCTCCACGTCAAGCCAGGACACAAACCGCCAAATCCCGCCATCATACCGGGCACAGAAAATATTGCCCTCCTCTCCGTTTTCCTTATATGCAGTGAGAAACGCAAACACAGATTGTTTGTCTTTGATAATGTAATCAATTCTGGGTTCAATCGTCCGATCTTCGAACAAGCGAACCAGATATGGGCCTTGCCAAGACTTGCATCGATCAAGAGACACATATTGCAGCATTGTACCTTTCTCTGTCTTATTCGATTCAAAGGAGATAGCGATATCAACCGATGTGAAGTCAAACGCAGAGAGGGCCTTGCTATCGACGGGACTATTGTTTTTTGTCTGTTCTGAAGGACCATCCTCGATGTTCCAGCTCCTCCCTCCATCAAGTGAACGAGCCTGCAGATTTTTTCTTGGTTTTGATTTATCGATTGCATGGCTGCCATCATCGATTACCTTGAAAAAGCAACTTTGAAAACCGACAACTATTTCATTACCCCATCCCCAGATTCCGTGATTGGCAGGCCATCCTCCGAATCTGCCGGGCTCAGAGTACACGTTTCTCGTGAGCAACATGCTACCCTCCTAATTATTCACCTTCACAACACTACAACAGACACTCTACTATAACGTTTGAATTTGTCAAGAAATATTTGCAATTTTAAGAATACTAATTTTTTATTGACAATGTTATATTTTCATAATAATCTATTTAAACGTTTTAGATGGAGGTAAAAGTTTGAGCACATTAAAGGAAGTTGCTGATCAAGCCGGGGTTTCTATTGCAACAGTTTCCCTTGTTCTCAATGGAAAAACCACTGTCAGCGAAGCCACTCGACAAAAAGTCCTTGCATGCATAGATAGCTTGAATTACCGGCCGAACATGGTTGCACGTGGATTTAAGACAAAAAAAACCATGGCTATAGCTGTCTTGCTCCCAACAATTACAAATCCTATTTATGCATCGTTCATCCATACCGTAGAGTACCTCGCACACGAGAATAACTATCAAGTCATATTATTCAGCTATGACCATGAGAGTATCTTGAGCAACTTTGATTACCTGACCGACTTGTATGACCGTATGGTTGATGGCATCATCATCTGCGGCATACCCCCGCTTCCTGCTCCCAATCATGTGAAGAAGGCAAAACAAATCATGCAGGCCTTCAGGGAGCGAAAAACACCCTTTATTTTTTACAATGAGGAAGAACAATACTCAGTTTTTTTGGATACCTTTGGCATTCCAA
>JAAZAT010000202.1 GCA_012514185.1 Spirochaetales bacterium
GTGGCGGATATCATGAGGCACATCAAACATATTCCTGCAAGGGATGCCTCTTATGCGGCAATTGTACTTGAGATAGATAAGAAGGAGCTTTCATGCTGCACACCGAGAGTGTAGATTCCAGTACCTTCACCCTTTTACAAACACTGATGGCCGATCCATTGCTGGATGGCTTTTTTCTTGTTGATGGAACAAATATTGCGCTGAGAATCGGCCACCGGAAACGTAATAGCCTTGACCTGTTTTCTGATACACCATTTGATACCACCCCAACTAAAGCAGCACACAGCAAGAAATATAACGAGACATTGGTCCGAAAGGGATTATGCAGTTTCCAAGATATTGAATATGAAGAACCTCTGATGATGTATGGCAGCAAGTATAGCTGGACACATGTGGAGAAACGGCTGGTTGCGATGCTGCTCGAACCAGAGAGGGTTTTCCATTCATGACACATGCTGGTTGCATAGATCTCTCTTCGAAAACAACTCACTGGCCAAATCCCGTAGGTATGCTAGAGGAATAAATCTGGTAGATTCACCAACCTCAGCATTTCATTGCCTTTCGCCTCAGCAAGCAGACTGGTCGAGAACCCTGATTTGGAGAAAATCCAGTAATATCGTTTCTTATCACCAGCTACATTCATGCTTGTATGGACAAGATCATCGTACTCACGGGTTCCTACCTTCTCATTGGTGAATTTGCATTCTCCGAAGATCAGGTCTCCATCGATGGTCTTTGCAACTATATCAATTTCTTTCTCACGCTTTGATCGCGGATCAGAACCCCACCAGGACCCAATTTCAGTTATTGGAAGTTTTGCGTGTGAAAGCACATAATCTCTGCAGATTTCCTCAAACGGCCTGCCTGCGTATGTCGTGAATGTTTTCTCAAGCCATGCCACTGCACCATCGACAATACCCCGTTCGATCAACACTCGGTATGGATGAACCTGCTTGAAATAGAACTGGAATAAACCATCCTTGATATACCAAATCGTTTTCTTCTTGTTTGCATCTCCGAATGGAAGTTTCTTATCAACGAGACCAATGTCCTGCAATGTAGAAAGGTAGTAACTGATATTGGAAGCTGACATACCACTCTTGTCAGCTAGCTCAAATAGCTTATTCACTCCATGAGCCAAGAGCTCCAAAACAGAAAAAAAGGCTTGAGGCTCGTTGACTTCCCTGTTCAGGATATTTAAAGGCTCGTTGTATAATAGACCGTTGTTACTGAAGAACAATCGCTTGATGGAGTCCTCAATTGCTTCATCAGGCGGAAAATAGGAAACATAGAGAGGAACGCCACCTGTAATCTCCTGAACAAGTACTGTATTGATTTCCGTTCCTCCATATAACGTTTTTGTTTCAGACAAATTGAAGGGCATTACCTTGCATTGTGCACTCCTTCGGCCATACAAAGGACTTTTATCCCCAAGAACCTGATGCTCCATAAATGATACCGACGAGCCTGCGAGAACAAGTTTCAATGTAGTATTCTTAAACTTCAAGTCAATGAATCGTTGCAACACTCCCATCGCATTGGGAATCGATTGGACCATGAACGGGAATTCATCTATCACGAGTACCAGCGATTCTTCTACGGCTTTCTGTGCGATATAAGTAAAAAAAGCATCAAGGGTGCTGAAAACAAGGCCACTGCCTTCTCCAATCCCCTCATAAACTGATGTTGCTAATTCAGTAAGCGTTTTCTTTTCTGTTGTTTTGGTTGACAAATGGAATATTGTTTTGAATCCTTCACAAGCTTTGGAAATCAACGTCGTCTTTCCAACTCTTCTCCGACCATAGACAACCACAAACTCAAATGTTTCTGAATTGAAGACTCTTTTGAGTTCCTTCAATTCTGTTTCCCTTCCAACAAATCTCATGAGCATCCTCCAATTGCAACATCTACACAAAGAATAGCTCAAAGCAATGCAAATAGCAAGTTATTAAAAACCGTTTTAATAAAATAAATTTGAATAATCTTTATACATATTATAAAACTTGTACGATTATCCAATATTCCTGATGCATCATCATGATTACCCGGTCCATGGCTTTCCATAACGGCAAAGAGGGTTCACAATTGGGGGAGTTGCCATCAGGAGGCGCATAGATGAGGCAAACACAAGAAATCAGCGTAGTCAGGCTGCTCTTGCTGATATTCGTGCCCACGACCCTTGTTACCGGCACCTATGTGATACTGGGTATGGTCCAAACCACCGTTCCCTCTCTGTTGCTCTTGTATCTCTGTGCTACAGTGATTCTCTTTCCCCTGGAGATTGGAATCATTCTCCATGCAAGTAAACAGGAGTATGGTAAGAGCTCATTGCGTAGTGCAGTGTCCGGACAAGCGAACCTACCGTGGTGGAAAATCCTGCTCTTCGGCTCGTTGCTATTCGGCTTTGCAGGCCTTATGTCCCTTACAGTTATTGCTTCACCGATTATCACATGCCGCTACTTCCCGCATGCCATTGCATGATATAATCCAGCCAATGGAGAAGCCATGTTTGAAAATGCACACAAGCTGAGCACGATCAGGAAACAAGCCCTGAAATCCCTGTTGAGGAAGTTTGATGAATCGGGTCGTGAAATCATCGAGATGCACGTCCTGGACGACAGGAGTTTCCTCTCCCCGTACGCAGGAGCAAACGGCAAGGTCATCTCTTCAGAAGCCACCTCGTTTCTGGACAACTCGGTAGTGTTGCCGGTGACATTCAAGCATGGGATCATCATCCATATCACCAGTACTTGCATCGACGAGCAGGAGCGTACCGAGTATGAGACGGCCATCCGCAACAGATATCGCTCCAGGCTGATGGAACAGTCGCAAAGCATGTTGAGAAACACCATCTACGGCATCGGCATGAGCATCATCGGAATACTCATCCTGACCTTTGCAATCATTATGAAATACCTCGACCTGGGATCCATCGTGCTTGAAGTGACGTACATCGCAGCTTGGGTCTTCCTTTGGGAAGCCGTGGACCTGCTGTTCTTGGAACGCAGCATCCTCCGCCATGAACAGGCCAAGGCGCTGACGCTGTATGAAGCAAAGATTGTTTTCACCTGAGATGGCTGCTTTTCAGGCGGACAGAGGCTTGGTAACTCATCAATAAAGGTCCATACTTGACGAGAGGGGGAGAGGGAGGATGGCATGACCATGCAGAGTGTCCGTTCACAGGAAACAAGGTTGCCAAGCTTATTGCTGCTTATTTTTCTTCCTGCTTTCATAACAACCCTTGCCTATGCCGTTCTGGTAGGAGTACAGCAAACGCTGCCCCCGCTCTTGGTCTTCTATCTGTGCGCCACGCTACTCCTCTTTCCCATGGAACTTGGCATTATCCTGTTTGCAAGCAAAAAGGAGTACGGCAAAGCCTCCTTGCGCAGCGCCCTCTCTGAACAAAAGCCCTTGCAGTGGTGGAAAATTCTGCTCTTCGGCTCGTTGCTTTTCGGCTTTGCAGGCCTTATGTCCATTACGGTCGCTCCCTGGGAAGCACGTTTGGTTACACCGCTGCAAAACCTCATCCCTGACCGTTTTGACTGGAATTCGCTTGATCGATATCCCCGATCCATGGTGATCATCACGAGTGTGTACTACTTCCTGTTCAACGGCTTTGTCGGCCCCATCGTAGAAGAGCTGTACTTCAGGGGGTACCTTACCAGCCACGTGAAGAGGTTCGGCAAGGCTGCCGCCCTCATCGTGACAATCCTCTTTTCGCTCTACCATCTCTGGGCACCCTTTGCCAACATCTTCAGGATCGCAGTCTTCCTTCCTGCCGCATATGCAGCCTGGAAGCTGAAGAACATCTACGTTTCGATGGTCTGCCACTGCCTGTGCAACATCTTTTCAGTCATTATCTTCATTGCAGCCTAAGCTTCTTTTCAAGAGCCTGCTCGACGATGGGAATAAGACTTGGACGGAGCTCTTGCAGCTTTGCTAGCTGCCAAGCCAACTCCTGTTTATCATCAAAACCAAGCAGTTTGACCAACTTTGTGCCGTAGTACACAGGACCGAGGCTATGGTCGGCCATGTGGGCGGTTGCCACCGCATGCCCTACGCTGCGGCAGAAAAGCTTGTTGACGGGATCTGCAATGCTTTGGGCATATTTGTGCACCGCCCGACTTGCCTGCATTGCTGCTCCGGTTCCCACTCTTCCTTCACTCCACTGCTTTCCAACCTCCAATGCGTCAATGAGAACGGGATCGACGGGAACGGTAAGATACAAAGCAAGATGTTCTGTCATGGCGAGGGCCCACTGCATCAGCAAGCGGTGGTCGGCATCAGAGAGCAAGCCCCCCCGGTGCTTCGCTTTGAAGGCGGGATCACGCATGTTCACTCCTCACTTCCTGATAGCTGTGTGCAAGCAAATCCATAAGCTTCTGATCAAGATCTTCGGCTGTTCGCAGCTCCTTGTGGTGCATGTAGACGCTCTTGCGTACATGATATATCTCCTTCCAATGGACAGTATCATCCCTGAACGAGAGCGGCAGGCTGAGTACCAGTGGAGCGGTATTTCCCCTCTGGTAGCGCGCTGGAATCCAGACATAGGCAAAGGGCTTGTCGGCAAGGAATGCAATCTGGCTCTTGGTGACCTTCATACTAAAAGGCCCAAGGGCCTTGATGGCCTTCTCTACTGTTGTGTAGAGATCGAGGGAGCGGGGGTAATTGGTGAAGAATTGCTCAACTGTCATGGCATGATGGTACTACATACCCGGCTGAATAAAAATATCTGCTTTCCTTTCTGGTTCATACCTTTCAATGCTACAATGCGAGCAAGAGAGGGCCTGCCTATGGAACAAAAGCAAGTCGTTATTACAGAGAAGCTACCTATCGGGATCAGCTTGTGTGCGATGGGGGGACCGGTTCGGTACAACGGGAAGGGCATCGATGTCCTCACTGCCTTGGGCAGGGAGAAAAACGACTTCACCTTCTTCCCTGTCTGCCCTGAATGCCAGGCAGGCCTTGGGGTGACCCGCGACCCGGTGCACCTCAGCGGAGGCAACGGGGAACAGGTCTGGAGCGGTGAGGCCGAGGTGAAGAACCGTTCGGGCAAGCTGGTGACCAAGGAGATGAAACAAGGCAGCCTTGAGTGTTTGGAAGTACTCAAACGTTCAGGAGTTAAAGCCTTCATCTACATGGACGGCAGCCCCTCATGTGGAGTGTACCGGACTACACTCAAGAATACCAAGCGTGGCAATCCCCCCGGAGTCTTCGGTTCGCTTTTGCTGGACGAGGGATTCTTCCTAATTCCTTCAAGCGACCTGCAGAGCCCGCTGAAGTGGTGGGATTGGAGACGAAGGCTGCTTGCCTTCCACTGGTTTGCCAACCACCCCCTTTCCAGCATGCAGGAGCTCTATCAAGCCTGGTACATTCTCAAGTTCCTCTGTCAGGAATTAGACAATACGTGGGCAAGGGAGATGGGAAGAACGCTTGCAAGTCTTTCCAAAGGGGACTTCGCTCAATTCGAGCCGACCTTCCGCTCCCAGGTCCTCGACCTGCTTCGCCGCCCATCCACCACCGCCAAGATCACCAACAGCCTGTGGAAGCACTACTCGCACTACCGCAAGAAGAAGGGAAAGAAAGTCGATGAGATCAACAGCCCCGATTTCAAGCGGAACGTAACGACCATCGCCAAGGAACTGAGCAAGATGGAGCGAACCGCCTTGGAAGATGATTTTCTCTTTGGAGCAAGTCCTGTCATCTACCGGGACCAGAGCCGGATGAGGGCTCTGGAACAGCAGAAAGCGGGCCTGGAGGAAGAGCCTCAGTAGGTCGGCAGCGACTTGTACCCTGCAGTTTGATACGTAGCCATGGGCCAGTCGACCTCATGATTGGTTTCCATGGCTTTCCTTTGTGCTCCCAGCCACCCCTTCAGGTAATCGAGCCGTTCAATGATATGGGCAAAATACGATAGGGGAATCATGATCTCCGAGGTCTTGGCAACCCGCATCCACCAACCGATGAAGTCCAGCTGCAGTTGGGTGAATCGGCTGATCAACAGCCTCAAGGCATTCTCCCAATCCAGGAATTGGTCGCAATCGGCAGAGGCCGAGAGCATGCCGGCACGGATGCTTCTGCCCAACCTCAGCTTGTCGCATACAAGCGACAATGCATCGCACAACCATCGGTACTGGCTGCATAGCAAATCATCCTGCAAGCCGGCTACCAGGGCGCGTGCCTCGTGCGCTATCGTCTGCAGCTTCTCAATGCTCTCTTCTGAAATTCCAAACAGCGGCCTCATCAGGTGATGGCTCTCCGGATCCAGAATCCCGGCCACGTTCTCAGGAAGCGGCTTGAGGGCTTCAAGATCGGCAGGAGGCTCTGCATTGGTGAGCATCCGGCCGGTCAGCGGCTCATCAAACAGGGCGATGGCACACTGGCTTCGGTTCTTCGACCAGAATGCAGGGAGGCGATGAATGCGGGGAAGCAAGAGATGCAACGGCTGCAGCGCCGGTTCTCCCAGCAGCCGGGAAACCGGTCCCAACTGCTCTTCAAGGGCTATCTTCTTGCCCGACCAACTCACCTCTGCAGCAACAGCGAACGCGGCCAACGAGAAGGCCGGCGGCGTATAACTACCATGGTCGCCCCAATCGCAGAGCAACATGCCCTCTGCACCCTGCCTGATGCCCTCCATGGTAAGGTTCTGAATATTCTTGACCGCACCATCCTGACGGGGGAACAACGTATTCCATGCCCCGGTGCCAGGACAAACCCAGAAGGTCCTGTTGGAAGCTGCAAACTTCCTTGGTGTCGAATACTCATCATGGGGGTCATAGATCCAGTCAAGGAAGACGATGTCATTGGGTATCTGTTCCAAGAGCTCGGGGTGACGCAGGATCACATCACCGAATACCATCAGGGTCTTTCCCTGCTTGGCTGCCAGCTTTCGCAGCCTGAGCAGATGAGCAAGGTATACCTCACCCTTGCCCTCTTTTTCGACCATGGAAGCACTCTTGCCGGAGCCCAGGTCGTAGGTTTCATCGGAATCGATGTTCAGCACGGAGGAGCTGAAATTGGGCAGGAACTCTGCATACATCCTATCCAGCAACGAGTATGTCTCTTCGACAGCGGGAGAGAGCGTCCAGTACAGGTCGCTCTCGCGCAGGTGTCGAAAGCCCTTGGTGGTGAGCAGTCGATTGCAGTGCCCGAAGGACTGCAGGTTCGCCTGCAGCTCGATGTAGTAGTCCTTGCACCACCGGTCAAGCTGCCGGATTTCCTCTGCGGTAATCGGATCGGAGCCTTGATGCACCTCTGAAAGAAACGAGAAGGCAAAGGTGTGCTCGATGTACAGCTGCAGCACATTGATCCTCAGCATGGCAAGCTTCGATACCAACTGCTTCAGATAGTCCAGCGTATATACCCTGCCCCGGCTGATATCGAGCATGAGGCCGCGGTTTTCAAGAACCGGCCAATCGATTACCTCCACCGCCAGGAGCGAACCATCCTCGTTTGCCTGACGAGCTATTTGCTCATATGCCAGGCATCCATAGAACAAACCTTGTTCGGTTCTCGAACTGAGGTGAAGCGAGTCCTCTTCGATGGCAAGCATGAAGCCTTGGTCGTGCTGCGGGGGATTTGCATCCAAGACCGAGCCGAAGCGAATGAAGTACGACTCATCCTCATTGCGGGCAAGCGTGACCACATCCAAAGTCTCGATGCTGAGTGTCTTTAGGACAGCATGCACATGCAGGGGGCAGTTGGTATAGACCGTAAGGTTCTGGTAGCTCAAACGGGTGGTTTTCGTTCCATAGGTGATGTGCCGGGGAACAGGAAACAATGTGTACATGATTACCTCCAAGGATAGGCACGGTCCCACAGGTTCGTGCAGTTGCCGGTCCACAGGGTGGTATACCCTTCGTGGGCCTTGTATGTTTCCATCCGGCTGTCCAGAGGAAGGCCTTGGTGCAGGGCAAGGCGCTGGCTGTTGAGCCAGATCACCGCCTCGGCATACCGGCTGGAGGCTTTGTCGAATGCGTAGACGGCACCTTCCGAACCGATTTCTACAGCCTCGAGATTCCACAAACGGACGAACTCGTTGCGCAGGGACAAGAAGGCGCGGTACAGCTCCTTGAGTTCAAGGATCCACGTCAAGATCTGGTCTTCGGTGACCGCCTTCTTGAGGAAAGCCTGCCTGATGGCATGGCTCAATTGCCCTTTTCGCCCTGTGAAGGAGAGACACCTTGCTGCATGCAGCAGCTCCTCTTGGAACACAGAGTCATCCCCGCTTCTTCCCAGCTGGTCGAGAGCCTCCCGGGCAAGGTTTTCCACAGAGGCAAACGTCTCGTCCGAAATTGCGGGGTAGGCATCGTTGCCGACCAAGGACAGGCCTTTGAACAGGTCGTCGAAAAAGGCGTAAAAAATCTGGGTCTTAAACGCTGTGGTAGCCGATGACAGGGTGTTGATCGCACCAAGAAGCGAATATGCCTTGCTTTGGTGGGCATCGGAGAAGAAAAGGGCATCCAGTGCCGCATCCAGCTCTTTTTCTTGGGTGGTTGCACCATTGTAGGCGTGCTCGGCACCCCGTACAAAGCCGTGATAGCTGAAGGAGACTGGTTGGTGATGGCCGTAATCACCCCAATGGGTGACCAGTACGCCTTGCACCTGTCTGGCAAAACCCTCCCTGATGTAGTTTCGTATGTTTGCATCGGCCTGCTGGGTCCGGGGAAAGAGTGCATTCCAGCTGCTGGTGCCCGGAGCCAGCCAGAAGGGGTGTTTGCCTGCATCGTGGTTGTCCAAGGATGGGAATTTCTCCAAGGGATTGTAGTTCCAGTCGATGAACACCATGTCATCATCCAATTCGTCCTGCAGGTTCGGATACTTGTTCAGGCAGTCGCCCCAGAGTTGGAGCTTGACGGCTCCCGCCTTGCGGGCGACGGAGGCAATCCTGAGGATGTGCTCTTTGAAAACTTCGCGCCCGCCCTTCTGCAATACCGCCTGCTTGCTGTACCCGGTTCCCAGGTCATACGCTTCATCCAGATCCAGATTCAGGGTCTTGGAGGTAAACCAAGGAAGCACTTCAGTAAAAATATCGGAGAAAAGGTCATAGATTTCACTCTTGCCTGCAGCAAAGCTGAACAAGGAGACTCGTGACTCGGCAAGGGTATGGTAACCGGGATTTCTCAAAAGCCCGTGGGCATGGGAGAGGCATTGGATATTCGGTTGGAGCTCAATGCCGTATTGCTTGCAATAGGCATCCAAGTGCTGTATCTCTTGCTTGGTATAGTATCCGTTGGAACGGGAAAGCACTGGGTGCGATTCGAGTACGTAGCAGTCTTCCATGTAGAGTTGCAGGACATTGTATTTATAGGAGGCGAGCAAACGGATCACTTCCTCCATTTTTGTTCGATTGGGAATTTTTCCTCGGGAGACATCGAGCATGACACCCCGGTAGGGAATCGATGGATAGTCCTCGATGAGGGTGAGCGGGAGCAGCCCGCCTGTCTGCCTTGCTAGTTGGGCAAGCGTAGCGAGCGCATTGCGAAGGGCCGCAGGCTGCACGGCATCGATGAGAATTTCATCGGCTTTGATGGTCAACCGGTATGCCTCACGAGCCAGCAGGTCGTGATGGGCAAGGGTTTCGGGTACCTCGACAGGCTTGCCTTCGATGTGGATGGGAATGCCGTCGCTGCTGACAGAAGCAAGCATTGCTGTAGCAAGAACCTGGAGAGAGGCATCAAGGGATGCAATGCAGAAGCCACGCTCTGCATGACAGGACCCTGGTGAAACAGAGATGTGTTTGGGATGGGGAATAAAATACATGGTTGCATGTCTCCGGTAGGGGAAAATGGACCGGACCGATGGGTTGCATCGGCCCGGATCCGTTTCGATTATTTTGCCTTGATCATCCCATGCAGCAACTGGTAGACGACAAAGTTGTCATCACCGGCTGAGTTGCGGTACAGGTTCTCAGGTCCTTCCCAGATGGTCCTCAGGCCGTTGCTGGTCAAGTTCCGTGCCTCTTTGGAGTAGATGGGAAGCACCGGCAATGTCTCGCTGAACGCGATGGCGAGGTTGCTGATGATTTTCTTCTGCTGATCGACATCCCAACCCTTGACGGAGTCTTGGATCAAGGTATTGAAGTTCACCTCGCCCATCGATGTCTTCTGCACCATCGGGAAGGAGATTCCCACCCCGGCGGCTCCGGTGTTGCTTGCCAACAGCGGTCCTTCGTAGGCGTACATCGGATGCGGCTGACCGGTTCCGAAGAACGACATGGCCAACTCAAACTTGCCGCTGTTGATGTTCGGGGTTCTCTGGGTGGATTCAATTCCGTTGAACGTCGTCTTGATGCCGAAGGCAGTCAGCTGTTGGGCGGCTTCCGTAGCTGCCGTTGAGGCGTCGGCCCATCCGCTGGGGCACTGCAGAGCCAGTTCGAAGGGTCTGCCGTTTGCCAGGTACCACATATTGTTGCGCTTGCTCAATCCTGCTTCCTTGAGCAAGGCTTCAGCCTTGGCCAAGTCGACCGGATAGGTGTTGAGCTTGCTGACATCGACCCAGGATTCAGTCACGCCGTCACCAAGGCCGGTTGCATACTTGACGCCGACCGATACGCCGGGAAGCGCAAGTTGTCCGATGCGGTTGCGGTCGATGACATGGGCGATGGCCTGGCGGACCCGGACATCACCGAGGGGGGCGAGGGCATGGTTGAAGTAGATGGCAAGACCATCGACGCCGGGGAGTTGGACAAACGTGTATCCAGCCCGCTCGAAAGCCTGCATCGATGAGGCCGGGAAGACGTGGGTCAGGTAGTCGATCTTGCCGCTGAGTACCAGAGGGGTAAGATCGGGAACATCACCGTTGTAGATGGTCAAGGTCTTGAACTTGACCTTGTCGGCGAGGAAGGAGTTGGGGTTCAGCGGCATCTCGATGCTTGCCTGGCTCACCTTGGCGGGATCGATGTAGTACGGTCCGCTCGAGTTGACGGTCGTAGGACGGAAGGAGTTGAAGTCTGCAACCAGGTTCTTCCACTCCTGGCTGGTTGAGTCGAGACCCTTCTTGACCAGCTCGGCGGTCTTCTCCGCATAGCTTCCATAGGTCAGGGTATCGACGATGGGCTTGCGCAGTACGTTGCGGACAAACAACGGGGTGGCGCTCTTGATGCCGAATTTCACCTGGGTGTCCGAAACGACCGTCACATCGCTTATATACGTCCATGCAGGGTTGCCAACCAGGCGATAGACATAGAAAGTGGTCCAGACATCCTTGGCTGTCACCTTCTCGCCGGTAAGCCACTTTGCATCACTGCGCAGGTTCACCGTCATGGCCTTTGAAGCATCGTCGATGTTCCAATCGGTTGCCAGCATGGGGGTATACTCCCCGGTGGCATTGATGTACAGCGCCAAGGGCAGTTGATGCATCTCTCTCCAGAACTTGAGTTCGATGGCATTGGCTACGAACATGTTGAAGTGTCCGGTCGGAGGGATGGAATACGGCCAACCTCCGGCAAACGTCGGCGCCAGCTGAGGTCCTTGAGGAGCTGGGGCGGCCGGTTCAACGTTTCCGGCTGCACCGAGGCCCGCTGCAATGAGCAAACACATAGCAAGTACAAAACCTAGTCTTCTCTTTCTCATATCAAACTCCTTTTTCGTCGTATGAGTCGTTATTATTACGTCTCTCCTTCACGGAGAAGAGTAAACCTATTACCATCAGGATCACTGCAATCACCACGTTCACATAGGTGATGGTACGCTCGGAACTGCCTGCTGCCTGAAGCGGAAGCATCCAGA
>JAAZAT010000255.1 GCA_012514185.1 Spirochaetales bacterium
CATCGATCGAACCGAAGAAGGCGGTATCCTCCTCCTTCCACCGGCTCAGGTTCTGTTGCTCGCCTTCGATGGTCCACAGGTCGTTGACCGGAGGCTCAAGGATGCCGCTGCGTCCTGCGATGAACATAGCCCCTCCATCGGTCTGCACCCCGACCGAGTAGGCCGAGGAGCCGTGGACATGCACTTTTGCGTGGATGCCCGGCTTTTGCGAGTTGGAAACAAGAATGGAAGCCATGGCGCCGCTTTCAAAGCGCACAACCGCAACGGCGCTGTCCTCCACCTCGATATAGGGGTGGTTGATGTTGTCCCACTGCGCATACACTTCCTTGACCGGGCCGAGAAACCAGTGCAGCAGATCCAGTTGGTGGGGAGCCTGGTTTATCAAAACTCCACCGCCCTCAAGGCTCCAGCTGCCTCTCCATGGGTCGCTCTTGTAGTACTCCTCGTCCCTCCAGCCAAGCATGGTAACCTGGCCGAGCATCGGCGTTCCCAATTTCCCGTCCTCGATGGCCTTGTGGATGCGCATGCTTGCGGGAAACCACCGCCTCTGGCTGATCACCGAAAGCAATTTCTTCTCGACCTTTGCAGTTTCGATCATGGCATCGCAGTCGCCCACCGTGAGGGCCATCGGCTTTTCCACCAGCACATGGGCGCCCGCTCTCAGGGCTGCGATGGTGTGTTCCTTGTGAAGCGGGTGTGGTGTGGTGATGATCACCGCATCGACCTTCGCTTCCTTGACCATGAGCTTGATATCGGTATAGGCAAGAATCCCAAACTCCCGGGCAAAGGCCTGAGCCTTGAGCGAATCGCGACCCCATACTGCAACAAGGGTGCTGTCCTTGGCATCCTTGAGGGCCTTGGCGTGGATTTGGGCTACTTTCCCGTATCCGATCAGAGCATATCGTATTGTACTCATTGCATTCCTCGCCTTATTCAGGGAACCAGGACAACTTTCAGCAGGTTGTCCTCCCGGTTGTATAGCTTGTCGAACCAGACTCTGCCTTCCTTCAGGGGGGCAACCTTGCTGATGAGGTCGGTGACGTCAAGCTTCTTGTCTGCCATCATCTTCAATACGGTCGGGTACTCCCCGTTGATGGCGCATGAGCCTTGGAGCCTGATCTGGCGGGTTACCACACTTTGCAGCGGCAAATCGATGGTAGGGGTGACATTGCCCACCAGGACAACCGTTCCTCCCTTGCGCACCAGCGAAATGGCCGTATTGATCGGACTGCTGGCGCCGACCGCCTCATAGACAAGATTGAGCATCTCACCGTTGGTGATGGATCGTACCTGTTCAAGCAATGCTGAGTCGCGGGGATCGATGGCATGGTCGGCACCAATTTCAAGTGCTTTCTTTCTCCGTTGTTCATCCATCTCGATGGCGATGATGGTGCCGCTGGTCATCGTCCTGAGCAACTTGATCACCAGCAGGCCGATCAAGCCGGCGCCGACCACCGCAACATCCTCGCCGAGCTTCGGCGCTGCGAGGCTTATAGCATGGGCTGCAACTCCTGCAGGCTCGGCCATTGCAGCCTCCTCGAAGGAGAGACCTTCTGGAAGGTGAAACAGCACCCGCTCTTCGATCAGGGCGTACTCGGCAAAGATCCCATCCTGATGATAATCGCTGCAGCTGACTCCGAGCACCCTGCGATTATCACACAAGTTGAACAAGCCCTGCTTGCAGAATGGGCAGGTGCCGCAGTAGATGGTTGAATCGAAGGTTACGCAGTCACCAACCTTGAAATTGGCAACCAGCGATCCAGCTTCTTCAATAATCCCGCTTCCCTCATGGCCCATGATCAAGGGGGGCCTGCGTCTTCCGGTCGACCCATCGTAGCCATGGACATCGCTGCCGCAGATGGAGGCAGCCTTGATCCTCACCAAGACTTGGGTGGGGGAGAGCAGCCTGGGTTTTACAACCTCCTGTATCTCCAAATTTTTATATGCCGTCAAAACGAGTGCTTGCATGCTTTACCTCTGAATACGGGCGCTGCCGCCTTGGGCAAGAGCCTCGACCTGGGAGAGAGTCGCCATGGTGGTGTCTCCGGGGTAACTGGTCAACAGGGCTCCGTGAGCCCAGCCGAGCCTGAGCGCTTCTTCGGGTTCCTTGCCTTCCAGAAGGCCGTAGATCAAGCCGCTGGCGAAGCCGTCGCCGCCACCGACGCGGTCGTACACATCCAGCTCGCAGGTCGGTGCCTGATACCCTTTCCCGTCAAGGAAGAGCACGGCGCTCCAGCGATGCCTGTTGGTGGACTGCACTTCCCGCATCGTTGTTGCGACCGCCTTGACAGCGGGGAATCGCTTCTGCACCGACTCCATCATGCTGTAGAACGAGGTGGGGTCGAGCTTGTCGGCCTTGACCACCTCGGGACCTTTCAATCCGAGTCCAAGCTGCAGGTCCTCTTCATTCCCGAGCAGTACATCGACATGTTCGACGATGGATGAGAGGACCTTTTGTGCATGCTCCTGAGGCTTGTCGGAGAGGGATTTCCAGAGCTTTTCACGGTAGTTGAGGTCGAAGGAGACCACCGCTCCCTGCTCCTTGGCTTTCTGCATCGCCGCTATGATCAAGGCAGGGGTGGAGGAGGAGAGGGCGGAGAATATGCCGCCGCTGTGAAACCAACGGACGCCTCCCCCAAACAGCTCATTCCAAGCAAAGCTCTTTTCGTCCAAGAGGGCTGCAGCCTCGTTGCTTCGATTGTAAAACACCACAGGAGGCCTGAGGCCTTGCCCTCGGTCGCTGTAGACGTGGGCCATGTTCGGGCCGCGGACTCCGTCGTGCGCAAACCGCTTATAGAAGGCCGTCACCCCCATCCGGCGTACTTCGGCCTCTATTTTCAACCCGATTGGGTAGTCGACCATCGCACTGGCGATGGCTGTCCGCTGGCCGAACGCCCTGCTGAGGTTTGCCGCAACGTTGAACTCCCCGCCGGAGACATGGAGGTCCAGCTGGGAAGCATATTCAAAAGGGATTACTCCAGGATCCAAGCGGACCACAAGAGCTCCGAGTGAGAGCAAATCCAGATGGGCGTGCTCCTTGGGAATGAGTGAAAGCTGAGCCATACGATCCTCCTCAGGTCAAATGCTGTACGTAGTAGAAGCGGTGTTGCCGCCGCGGCCGGTCCAATTGGTATGGAAGAACTCTCCTCTCGGGCGGTCGACCCGTTCATAGGTGTGTGCGCCGAAGTAATCCCGTTGGGCCTGCAGGAGGTTTGCCGGAAGGTTCTCGGTACGATAACTGTCGAACCAGGACAGGGCTGCAGACAGCGACGGTGTGGGGATGCCGTTCAGCGCTGCAGAGGCGACAACCTCGCGCAGTTGCTGATGGGTCTTGTGCAGGATGCTTGAGAAATAGGGGTCGAGAATGAGATTCTTCAACGTGGGATCCTGGGTGAAAGCCTGGCTGATCTTATCCAGGAATGCCGAGCGAATAATGCATCCTCCTCTCCACAGAAGCGCGATGCCGCCCAGATTCAGGTCCCACTTATTCTCCTCTCCGACTGTCTTGATCAGGGAAAAGCCTTGGGCATAGCTGATGATCTTCGCTGCATACAGGGCTGAGCGCAGGGCCTCGATGAAGGCCTTGGAGTCGGCAACCGGTGCAGACGGTTTGAAATCGAAGACCTTGCTTGCAGCAATGCGTTCCTCCTTCTGGCTGGAAACGCTGCGGGCAAAGACCGATTCAACGATCAGGGTGAGCGGGACGCCTGCATGCAGGGCGCTGATGCCTGTCCACTTGCCGGTTCCTTTCTGTCCTGCGGTATCCAGGATCTTGTCCAGGAGAGCAGAACCGTCCTCCTCGCGGTACCCGAGAATGTCACGGGTGATTTCAATGAGATAGGAGTCGAGTTCCCCCTCATTCCACTCGGAGAAGACCGCTTGCATCTCATCATTGGAGAGTCCGAGCAATGTTCTCATCAGGTCGTACACCTCGCCGATGAGCTGCATGTCCCCGTACTCGATACCGTTGTGCACCATCTTTACAAAGTGACCTGCTCCGCCGCTTCCGATCCAATCGCAGCAGGGAATTCCATCAACGTGGGCGGAAATGCTTTGCAGGATCGGTTTTACCTGCTCCCATGCTTCAACTGAACCTCCTGGCATAATGGACGGACCCTTCAAGGCTCCTTCCTCACCGCCGGACACACCGGTTCCGATATACCAAAGGCCTTGGTTCTCCACATAGGCCATCCGTCTCTGGCTGTCCTCGTAGTTGGAGTTCCCGCCATCGATGATGATGTCACCCTTGTCCAGCAGTGGCAGCAACGTCTCGATGGTGTCGTCCACCGCCTGGCCTGCCTTGACCATCATCATCACCTTGCGCGGTGTCTGAAGTGCCTCGACGAGCTGGC
>JAAZAT010000239.1 GCA_012514185.1 Spirochaetales bacterium
CTTTTCGTGCAGATGGATGGATGCGGTATTCTCTGAATCAATCGCTCCAACCATGCAATGGTACTGCTGTTCGATGGCTTTCTCGATCAAGGCAGTGAGAATGATCTTCCCAAGGCCCTTGCCTCGATGTTCCTTGCGAACATGGATTGAGTGCTCGATGGTATACAGATACCCGGAACTTGACCTGAAGGAGCCATAGGTCCCAAAAGCAAGTAAGACATCCTGATCATCCACCAGGCCGATGACGGGATATCCACTCTGCTCCTTTGCATCGAACCAGGTGCTCATGTATGCCTGATTACGCTCATGGGTCTCAAACATGGCAGTGGAAGTCTTGATGACATCGTTGTAAATGGCCAGGATCTGGTCGGCATAGGATCGGGAGCATTCGATAAGGTGCATCGGGAGCCTCCTGGTTGCATCCTAGTGAATTGGAGGATGTTCAGGCAAGCCTAGCTCCGGCGAAAGGTTCCAGGAGTCTGGTCCTCATGCCGCTTGAACACCCGGATGAAGGAGATGTCGCTGGAGAAGCCGCAGGCGATTGCGATCTCCTTGATGCTCATCTCGGTATTGATGATCAGTTCTTTTGCCAAGTCAATACGCTTTTGGTTGATGCTCTGAACAATGCCGATGTCATAGCGAGCCTTGAAAGCGGTTGAGAGATAGGAGTTGCTCAAACCAAGCTCTATAGCTATGCGGTACAATCCCAGCTGGGGATCGGTAAAGTCGCGCTCAATGATCGCTGCTGCCCGCTCTGCGATGGAGAGAGAGGCTTCAGCATTTCCCTGACCCCTTGTTTTGAGCAAGCTTCCGATCTGAACTCTGCAGCGCTGTACAGAGGAAAGTTCTCCTTGCACCGCAACTTGGGAAATACCTGCTTTTTGAAATTGATCGGCTATCAATCGCTCAATTTCCTGAAGTTGGGTACGGGCAAACGGGGTTTCAAGAGCCTGGCAGGTACAGCGATTCACCAACTCATCCAGCAAGTCCAAGGCATGCTCGAGCTGGTTGCACATAACAGCATCTTTTGTTTGCAACAGCAAGGAAGAAGTACACTCCTTATCCTCTTGCTGATACCACCAAGCTCCTTGGGGAGCCTGGTCAAGGAGCAACAGCGCTTCATGATAACTCTGCATGGCCTGTGCATACTGATCGTGCCAGGTACCCAGGGCAGCCTTGGCCTGTTTGAAAACGGGACAGTCCTCCAGTAACGCGCCAAGCGTACCGCAAGCACTTGGGTAATCGAGGTAGGCGTCACTGGTGAAGAGTACCACGACATCGCCGTCCTTCTCGGCAGCCAACAGGTCAATTTGGGTGTTTCTCGCTTTCTCAAGCAGAAACCGCAATATCTGCGCCGATTCCTTGCTCTGAACTCGTATGACCCCGATTACATAGAAAGGGTAATCGAAGCTGATGTTGTAGCGTTTCAACAGGCTTACAGCGGCATGCTCGGATTCGACGCGTCCACTGAGGAGATGGTGAAGACAGAGCGGACCCATCGCTTCCCGCTGGTATTGCAATGCCCTGATCTTTTCGTCCTTCTGCTGCAGCAGCTCATCAATCCGCCTGCTGAGCAGGGTATAGGCATCATTGGCCGTACTGTGGTCGACGGCTCCCACCTGCTGTAAAAGCTTCAGCAGCGGGCGAGCGTTCCGTTTTCCCAGGAGAAAAGCAAAGACCAGACCGATCAAGGCAATGCCCAGCATGGCACCGATGCAGATTTTCAGCGCAAGGGAGACCGGCTTGAGTTGATCGGCAAGAGAGAGATAGAGCTGGTAGGAAAGACCTGTCAAAGCAGTGGACCGGCTTTGCAACAGCAACGAGCGGTCGAGAAAGTACGAACCATCGGCGTCTGGTATTCTCTGTGCGATAAGGTCCAGATTACCACTTGATGCAATGTGCATGTCATAATGGCTTAGGGCAAAAGCATAATCCTGGCCGTTGGAAGGGAACCTCCCCTGCGATGAGAGAAGAAGCTGGTCGGTATCGAGGCGCATCAGCAAATACCCTACAATCTTTCCTTGATAGAGCATGGACTTGCGATAGTAGAGCTGGTTCTTCTCATCGCCCAGGAACAACAAGACCGGTCTGGTATCGGCCACCACGGCTGCCAGGAACGCATCGAATCCTTCTGTCTGCAGATCATTATCCAACACATAGTAGGAGGCACTGCGGTACGACCCTATGTCTCCGACTATCCAATCGAGCTTCGGGTAGTATATGAAAATTCCATCAAGCAAAGGATTAAGATACTTATAGCTTTGTATTTGATTCACCAATTCATAGAGAATCGGGTCGTGGGCCGAATCGAGGCTGTCAAGTTTCTTGATCTGGGAATTTGCCGAGCTGAGCTCGAGAGTAAGGCTGTATTTGCGCAGCTCCATCAAACGTGAGTTCAGGCTTTGGTCGATGACCTCGATGGCCACGTATGAGGCATTGAGCAACGCCTGCCTGAGCGAAGAGAGCACATAGCCGAGGACGAGGGAGCACAGAAGAAGCACTATCATGACAAGAATCATGATAGACTTGCTTAATTTCCAACTCGCCTTCTCCACTCTGTACCTCCTTAGTTGCATCGGGCCTTAGTATACCAAGGCCCGGCCCAACCTGCAAAGAAAAGCTACAGATGCTTTTTAATCTCTTCAAGACATCGATTTCTTACCTGCAAAAGGTAGCATGCATCCAAGGGATACCTGTCAAAACTCAGCCTGTACGACAGATGCTCATGAAGCAAAGCATCCACGAAATCACGCGATGTAAGTTCCTCCAACAACATAAGGCATTGCATATCCTCAAAGCCATGCACCTGCACCTCATTGCGCAAAGAGCTCAGCGGCGCGTAATCCTTTCCCGGATACACTATGAAGGCATCGCCCGAGGGAAACGCCAGCCTGCAGTCCGTTACCCGATAGGGGTCGATGGCCTCCACCGAATACTGGCTGTTATAAAAGTTATAGCCCCAATGCAAGAATCCCTCGATGTTGTACAGGTACATCAAGATTCCCATGATGCGGTTTCGGCTGCTTGGCATGGAGAAGAATCGATTGGGAACCTTGACACCCTGGGCGACACAGTAATACACCCAAAGATTTGCAACGTTGTTGTCCAAAAACGGCTTGATATGGTCGCTTGCACACACTGGGTGTTCCACCACCTTGTCGGCATAAAACTCAAAATTCGACAGAGCGTCCATGACAATGCAGCCGTCAAGGAGATCGACAACCTGTGCTTTGGCTTTCAGGTAGTCCGAAAGCTGGTCAAGATTCGGCTCATCGGAGATATGGAACCGAATCCGGTCGGAGCCGAAGCCCTCCTGCTCAAGTACCGTTCTGAGAGATGGAATGAACTGCTCAAGAAACGTTCGATAGCGGGGATCGGTGGCCGAAACATGCCAGCCGAAAATTTTCTCTTCCATGCCATCCACGGTGGCCACAATCTTGGGAGTGAAGAGCGCCCCCCATTGGGTGAACAGATGGGCCATTTCCAAATGCTCTATACCCGCTTTTTTGCACAAGGCGCACCAACGCCTCAAATGCTTCCAATCGAAGGTGTACCGATCCCCTTCCCTGTTGATCCCGACCAGTTGTACTGTTGTCCGCTCTCCTCCGCTGCGGGTGTCCAAAGGAGGGGTGAATATGGGGGTGAGCAGCATGTTCATCCCCGCTTCTTGTGCTGCGAAGGTGATGAATGAATCGAGTATCTGCCAGTAGTGTTCGCTGAACACTTCGCAGTGGTAATAGTTCGCCAGGCAATCTGCATGAAACCACTGTGTCACCAGCAACGTTTGCTTGGGAAGTTTTGCAGTCACAACATCCATGCATAGGTTCAGCTTACAGACATCGACTCCCGCCCTACGCTGGACTAGCTGGCCATTGCCGAGACGGGAAGTTGCTTCCGGCTCGAGGGTGACGGTCAGATCATACAACCCTCTTGCATCTGCATCAACGACGAAGTCTATGAACAGGCTTCGCCATTGGCCAGGGATGGGACGGATGTACCCATCATAGGGAAGCAGCACATCCGGATACAAGCCGGGCGCTGTACGGAGATAACCGCAGTCACGCTGATCGAGGGCCGGCAGGTCCGAAGGAACCAAACCCAACTCCCGTATACGCACCTTGCCTGGAGCGCCTGATACAGAGACTGTGAAACGTTGCATCCAATCGCAATCGGAGAACGGCTGTGCATGGTAAACCAGTTGAAAGGCAAACCGTGCGCCTTGCAGGCTCTTGATCTCACAATCGAGCATCGGTCTGGGACGGGTGTCGGCAAACACTTTTTCCAATGAATCGGCGAGAAAGAATTCATACATATGCAAGTCCTATCCTTTGATGCCGCTGAGGGCAATTCCGGCGATGAATTGTTTTTGCAAGACAATGTACAAGAGAAACGGAGGGAGGAAGGTCAGGGTGGAACCTGCCATAACCAAGCCATAGTTTGTCGAATAGTTGCCTTTGAGTGCTGCAATCGCCAACGTCAACGTTTTCATGTTGGGTTTGGATGCAATGACCAAGGGCCAGAGAAAGTCATTCCAGCTGGTAATGAAGGTGAAGATGGTGAGGCTGATCAAGACGGGTTTTACCAAGGGTAACACGATTTGAAAGAACACCCTGACTTCCGAACACCCGTCGATTTTTGATGCTTCGAGAAGCTCATCAGGCACATTGACCATGAATTGACGGACTAGAAAGACACCAAATGCATTCAGAATGGGAAAAACCAGAGCCGGATAGGTGTTCATAAGACCCATCTTCCTGATGATGATGAAAACGGGAATCAGCGTTACCTGGGCTGGGATCATCAAGGTTGCCAAGTAGACCATGAACAACTGGTCACGACCTGCAAAACGTTTCTTGGCAAATCCATAGGCCGCCATGGAACTGATCAGGGCGTTGAAGAAACAGGCACCGCCGGTAACAATCAGGCTGTTGCGAAAGTTGACCAGAATATTGAAATTTCGGAAGACTCTCACGTAGTTGATGAAATCAAAGGTCGCCGGGTTGAACGACAGGTCCAGAATCTCCTTCTGAGTCAGGGAGACCAATGCCATGTACAGGAACGGCAGCACCGCAATGCTACCAAAGCAGGTCAATGCCAAAGCCTGCAGGGAGGCGGAAATCGGAAAAGTGCGCTTGATCATCACCCTTCCCTCCCGGCACGTACAAGCCGCTTCTGCAAGGCTTGGATCAGGATGACGAATACGAACATGAGCAGAGCCACTGCGGATGCATATCCCATGTTGTACTCCTTGAAGGCTGCGTTGTAGATGGTCAACACCAAGGTGACGGTGGAAAGCCCCGGACCCCCGCCGGTCATGGTATACACGATGTCAAAGACTTGAAACGACCAGATGGTGCCCAATGTGACTACCAGATACGTTACCGAGGAGAGACTGGGCAGGGTGATATAGAAAAACTGTTGCCAGACGGTGGCTCCATCGACCTTGGCAGCCTCATAGTGGCTTGCGGGTATATCCATGATACCGGCATAAAAAATAACCAAGAAGTAGCCGATATTCTTCCAAACGGAAACCATTCCGACACTCAGCAAGGAGGAAAGCTTGCCCCCCAGCCAGTTTATCGGGTCAAGCCCGATTCCTTGCATGATCATATTGACCGGACCCCGGGGGGAGAGCAGCAACGACCACAAGGTACCGACCAGCACCGCTGAAGCGATGACTGGAATGAACAGTGCACTCTTGACCATCCTGCCGTATCGTGACTGGAAGTTCGTTGCAATCCATGCGGCAAACACCAAGGAGACGAAGGTCTGGATCGGTACGGTAAACAAGGTGAACAGGGTGGTGTTCTTTAATGCAGCCCAGACATATTGGTCCTTGAACATCCGGCTGAAATTCGCCAGTCCCACCCACTGCGGTTTTTGGATGATGTTGTACTTGGTGAAACTGATATACCCATTCATAAGAATCGGGAGCACCGAGAAGGTGAGAATAAGGACCAGGCTCGGGAGAACAAAGCACAAGGCTTGTACAGCTTCATTTCTCTGTTTTTTCATGAGAAGAACCCCTTGGGATTGAAA
>JAAZAT010000244.1 GCA_012514185.1 Spirochaetales bacterium
CTCCGTACCCACATGGATCCGGGCAAGCGCCGATGGTTCCTTGATCCGAAGTGGATCATCATCCTTGCCATTGTAGGTTTTCTTCTCGTTTTCCAGGTGTTTCCTCTTGTCTATCTGGTATTCCGCGCCTTCTTTTCCACGGGAAAGTTCTCTCTTGAAGCTTTCAAGCGCGTATATACCTATCCCCTTAACTGGTCTGCTTTGACCAATACCGTTATCGCAGCCACCTTTTCGATGGTTTTCGGCGTCCTCATAGCCTTTCCTCTGGCTTGGTTGGTTGGACGGACGAACCTCTATGGGAAGAAATTCTTCCGCACCTTGTTTGTCGCGACCTATATGGTTCCCCCCTATGTCGGAGCCATGGCTTGGATGCGGCTGCTCAATCCCACAGTCGGTTCCATGAATATGTTTTTCATGAAGATTTTCAATCTGGGATCGGCACCGTTCGACATCTATACGATGGGGGGCCTGATCTGGGTGTTGACCGGATTCTACTACCCCTATGCCTTCATCACCATCAGTCGTGCCATGGAGAAAATGGATCCTTCCTTGGAAGAGGCCTCACGCATCTCAGGAGCAAGTCCCCTGACAACGCTGCGCACCATCACCCTTCCTATGATGCTCCCTTCCATTGTGGCGGCAGCACTGCTGGTGTTCGTTGCGGCAGGTTCTTGCTACGGTATTCCTTCGATCATCGGGGTGCCGGGACAGATTCATACGGTCACCACTCGAATCATAGACTTTGTATATATCGGCAGTCAGGAGGGGCTCACCGACGCCACAACGCTGGCGGTCTTTCTCATGTTGATTGCCAATGTGGTGCTCTATCTTTCCACCTTCTCGATCGGCAAGAAACAGTACATCACTGTCTCCGGCAAATCGACCAGACCTAATATTGTAGACTTGGGCAGGTGGAGAATTCTCATCACTCTCGTGGTAATAGCCTTCGCCCTCATAGTTGTCATCATTCCCTTTGTGACCGTCGCCCTTTCCAGCATTACAGTGAACTTGGGAGAATCGGTATTCTCCGAGGGAAACATAACCTGGCGGTACTGGGAACGCATCTTTACCCGAAAATCCATTCTCAATTCAGCAAGGAACAGTTTGATCACGGCTGTGATGGCTGCCTCATTCGGCTTGTTGGTCTCGTGCATGATGGCATACCTGTTGGTCAGAACCAACATCAAGGGCAAGAAAATTCCCGACTTCATGATCACGGTGGGCAGCGGAACGCCCAGTGTTGTCATCGCCCTCTCTCTGATCATGTCGATGAGCGGCAAGTTCGGCATCAATATCTACAATACGCTGACCATCATGGTCATCGCCTATATGATCAAGTACATGATGATGGGAATGCGTACGGTGGTCAGCGCCCTCACGCAAATCAGTCCCTCCTTGGAGGAAGCCTCCCAAATATCAGGGGCTTCGTGGCTCAGAAGCATGAAGAATGTCACCCTACCGCTGATAGCCCCCGCCTTGGTGGCAGGTTGGTTCCTTATTTTCATGCCCTGCTTCTACGAGCTGACCATGTCCACACTGCTCTATTCAACCAACACCAAGACGCTTGGGTATGAGCTGTATACCTATCAGACCTACCATAACCAGCAGACAGCCTCAGCCTTGGCAACTGCGATTCTGTTCACCGTCTTCGGAATCAACTGGTTATTGAACAAGCTCACCGGCGGTGAATTCTCCATTTAAACGAGGTACAGAATGTCCAGAATTGTCATTAAGGATGTAAAAAAAGCTTTCGGGGAGGTGGTGGTCCTCTCCTCCTTCAATGCAGAATTTGCCGATGGTGAATTCGTCACCCTCCTTGGACCGTCAGGGTGTGGAAAAACCACAATGCTTCGGATGCTTGCCGGTTTTGAAAAGCCCACTGAAGGGGAAATCTACATAGGGGAGCGGGATGTCAGCTCAAGTGAGAATTTTGTTCCCCCTGAGCGCAGGGATATCGGAATGGTATTCCAGTCCTATGCCGTTTGGCCGCATATGACGGTTTTTGAGAACGTCGCCTACCCATTGAAAATGAAGAAGATGCATAAGCAGGAGATCAAGACCTTGGTCGAGGAGGTTCTGGAAACAGTCCACCTCTCCCAGTATGCCCAGCGGATTCCCAGCCAGCTGTCAGGCGGTCAGCAACAGCGGGTTGCCCTTGCCCGTGCGCTTGTAGCCAAGCCGCAGCTGCTGCTCCTTGATGAGCCGCTCTCCAACCTCGATGCGAAACTGCGCGATTCGATGCGCTTTGAGATCAAGGACATCCAGCGGCAGCTGGGTATCACTGTCGTCTATGTCACCCACGACCAGATGGAAGCCATGACGATGAGCGACCGAGTCATTGTCATCAACAAGGGCGTCATCCAGCAGATCGGAAAGCCTACGGAGATTTACCGACACCCTGCCAATCAGTTCGTCGCCGACTTTGTAGGGAAAATCAACTTTCTGGAAGCAACCAGCAAGGAGAAGGTGCTGACCTTCAAGAAATCGGGACACCAATTGCCGTATGATGGACCATTGACAGGAAACGTGGTGGTAGGCATCAGGCCTGAGAATATCCGTTTTGTTTCCATGAAAGGTGATTTCGAAGGAAAGCTGATCAGCAAGTTCTACCTTGGAGATGTGAATGACTGTCGTTTCGACCTCGGGGGAGAACAGATTCGTGTCATTGCAGAACCAACAAGCTTTGATTCCTCCACCGTAGGAGAGACGTTTCTGCTGCGCGTTGATGAATATTCTGTCTTCGAGGATGATGGAGACGACTCGTATACCAAGATTCTTACATAAGAGGACTGTACCATGGCACAAGATTTGAGAATCATCACAACCGGGGGAACCTTCGACAAGCAGTACGATGCGATAAGCGGGGAGCTTACGTTCCGTGAGTCCCAGCTGCC
>JAAZAT010000098.1 GCA_012514185.1 Spirochaetales bacterium
ATTGTACCTTGGAGAGGTGTCCGAGTGGTCGATGGTGCACGCTTGGAAAGCGTGTGTGCTGAAAGGCACCGGGGGTTCGAATCCCCCCTTCTCCGTTTTCTTCCCAGTCAACAGATTCTGTGCTATGGACATTCACCCAACCCCGTCAGGACCGGAAGGTAGCAGCGGTAAGTGGATTGTCCATGAGACACAGGCGATTTGTTGGCTGGGTTTTCTTTTAACGGTGCTTATTGGTGTACATGGCCTTATCAGCCTGTTGGATAAGCTGTTCCAAAGAGGATACAGTTTTCACATTGCTGAACGCACTCCCAATGGTGACCGCAATCATGTACGGAAGCCCTTGCCGTTGGCTGATGTCAAACAAGGCTTGCTTGAAGCGTGCAGTCAACAGGTCGACGGCTCCGCTCGGGGCATCCAAGGCAAGTACCAAAAACTCATCTCCTCCCCACCTGCCGATGATGTCGGAGGAACGAAAACTTGTTTCCAGAGTCTTCGCCACCAACTTGAGCACCCGATCACCTTCATCATGCCCATAGGTGTCATTGATCTGCTTGAAGGTATCTATGTCGATGCTTAAGAGTACGACTTCGTTTTTAAGCCGGTGGCAATGCTTGAGTTCCTGCTCAGCCATCATCTTGAACCCTCTGCGGTTATACAGACCGGTCAGCTCATCGGTAAGAGCCTGCAACAGCAACTCCTCCTGCAGGGTCTTATAGCTTGTCAGGTCTCGAACCACGAGGAAGGCTCCCTCTTCAACCGGTATGTCGATCCAACGTATTTCCATCCATCGTTGATTCTCCTCAGAGCCGAGGATTCGGACTTGTATGGCGGAGAGACTATGGTCCTTTTGGAGTACCCTGTACAGGAAGTCCTCCATGGGAACATGATAATCGGGATGCATGAAAGTAAGCATGGAGAGGCCTAAAAGAACCTGTTGGGAGGCGAATCCTAGCAAATTTGCAAAGCTTCTGTTTGCATATAAGACCATGCCTTCCATGCTGACATAGCAGACTCCGTCAGGAAGGTTCTCAACCAAGGCTTTGCATGTCGAATCCAAGGCGTGGTGCATCGTTTGTCTCCTTGTGTAGTTGACATTTCGGAAGCACAGCTGAGGTGTAATTCGACTTCAGATACTAAAACAAGGAGAGAGCCGGTGCAAGGATAATCGAGAAAAAACGACGAAAAATTGTCATTTTGTATTCGTATACACACCAAACAAATACATACGTATTTATTCTCGGTCTTTCTCGGATTGCCAACTCGATATCGACATGCAATACTGAAAACAGGGAACCTTGCACATGAACCATACTCGCCTGTTGTTGCTCATTCTGGTTTGCTTGCTTACCCTCACTCCTTTCTCCTGCAAAGGAGAGCCTGATGTATGGAATATCGGAGTCGATCCGGAAGAGGATTGGTTCGACTCTACGCTCGGCGCTGAAGCAACACCATTAGTGTTCACCCATCTCCCTGTTTTGATTGCTGATTTGGGACAAGTTTTCCCGCTTGGCATGGCAGGTTCGCATGTCTTTCCTGCAGACCATATTTATCTTGCACAGTCTGCAAGGGTAACGCCACAAGAGATGCTGACGAATGCCACTGTATATGCTCCTGCCTCCGGCAAGATACATTACATCGAGACTCCTGAAGAGTCGAGTTCGACCTACGACGATTACAGCATACGAATCGCAGTATCGAAGGATGTAACGTATATATTTGGGCATATCATGATGGATGCAGAGGTTTTACAGCGTTTGCATGTAGGAGACATGGTGGAAGCCGGAGAAATCTTGGGAACATTCGGTCCAGTGAGCAAGCTCGACCTTTATGTATTGGATAGGGCCAGAGGAAACTCACTGGACAATGACAAGTACCCGATGACAATGCCCTATGCGCAAAACCCATTCTCCTATTTTCCTGACGAATTGCGGGAACAACTATATGATAAGCTCCTTCCTCCCAAACCTGCAGGAAGTCATGATGATGCAATGGCTGTTCTTCAACGACATGATCCTACACTTGATGGAGGTCACTCCTCATCCTACCTCAGCCTCATTGATGACTCCACACAATCAACAGAAGAGGTTTTTCGTACCCACTATCTTGATCTCCGTTCTACGTTTCCTTCGATTGAGGGAACCTTTACCTACGATATTGCAAACTGTTTGCAAGGCAATTGGTTCGTTCCCCTCTCTGAAGGACGATGGGATGAGGGAATATCTTTCCACTATGACCATTGGTATCCGTCTCAGCCAAGAATACGAGTAAGTCAACCGTTTCCCACTGTTGGGGAGATACGAGGTTTTGCATTGCTACCATCCCAAGATGGATTCATACCCTTCGCTGACGCAGCGGTCGGTGAAGAAGTAGTATATGTATTGTATGACACGTCCTTTTGCAATTGGCATGGAGTCCCATATGAGGATCCTCTTGATGTTGGCAATGAGAACCCCATCGGTTTGCTTCTGGTAAAAATTGAGCGCTCGGATATGATCAAGGTTGAAGCGTTTGCCTACAATTCGTCCTTGCATGCCGATTTCACCTCACATGCACGATACTACTATCGCTGAACAACACCAACACTTTCTTGAGCTTCTACCCCTATAAAGCAAAGTATGGTATACTCGCACAGTACGCTTGCAAGGGAGCATTCATGGCATATGAAGTAACTGCAACCAGGAAACGGCCCCAGATTTTCGATAATCTTGTGGGTCAGGAGTTCGTGGTTTCCACCATCAAACATGCAATCGAGCAGGGAAGGATTGCCCATGCCTACCTGTTCAGCGGCCCAAGGGGAGTCGGAAAGACATCGTCCGCCCGCATTCTGGCCCGTGCGCTGAACTGTGAGCAGGGCCCCTCGGCAAATCCCTGCGGAGTGTGCTCCAATTGCAGGGAGATCACCCAAGGCAACAACGTGGATGTCATCGAGATCGACGGTGCAAGCAACACGAGCGTAAATGACATCCGACAAATCAAGGATGAGGTGCTGTTTCCTCCCCAGGCAAGCAAATATAAGATTTACATCATCGACGAAGTGCACATGCTCTCCACCAGCGCCTTCAATGCGCTGCTCAAGACCATTGAGGAGCCACCGGCCTATATAATCTTCATCTTCGCCACGACGGAACTGCAGAAGGTGCCGGCAACCATCCGGTCACGCTGCCAGCAGTTCCATTTCCAGCTTATCGACATCGATCTCATCAAGAGCTGCCTTTTGGAAGCAGCCGCCGAGATGGAAGTACAAGCCGATGAGGATGCCCTCTTCTGGATTGCAAAAGAGTCGACCGGCTCCATGCGTGATGCCTACACACTCTTTGACCAAGTGGTCTCCTTCTCTCAGGGCCACATCACGATGGAGAAAATCAGCAGCAAGCTGGGACTGGTCGGCATCGACCAAATTGTCGCCATAGTCAGCCACTTGCTGGAGAACAAGACCAGCCAGGCTCTTCATGCAGTCCAAGATCTCTTGTCTGCCGGTGTCTCGGTTGAACAGTGCATCAAGGACTTTACCCAGTTCTTCAGAAGCCTGCTCTTCATCAAGGCGGGAGTGGTGGAAGATGCAATTCTCGGCATCCAGTCCGACAGGATTCCCCTCTCTTTGAGGAATGCCTATACGACCGAGCAGCTGGAAGCTGCTTTGGAGCTGTTTCTCAAGCTCTACCGCGACATCCGCTACTCATTGAACCCCCGGTTCGAATTGGAGCTGGCTGTCTCCCGGCTTGCCAGCCTGACGCATATCGCAAGCCCGACTGCCTTGGTCAGAAAAATCGCCCAGCTTCGAGAAGAGCTGCTCAGCGGGAGTGTGAAACTTCCTGTACGCAAGCTTGAAGTCCAACCGGAGCTCATCGCCACCCAGGCATTCGTCGAGCCCAAGATCAAAGCCGAGGCATCTTCCAGCGTTGTTGCGATAAGCTCAGCTGTTCCTACCACCCCACCTCCTGGAAAGAAGGAAGCAACGGCAAGAGACTTCAAAGAGCAGGATCTGCCGCTTCTGGTAAGCAAGCTGTCCAGCGCACCTCTGCTCTCCCAGGTTGCACAAGCCATCACAGGGGTGCATACCGAAGGGGAATCGCTGACGCTCACCTTCTCCACCTAGTTCTGTCAGAACAAGGCACAGGAGCATGAAACAAAATTCCGCGACCTCATCACAGAAATCACAGGTTTCAAGGGACCGGTGCACTTTGCATGCGCTGAGGAAGTCAAACAAGAAGCTCCCACCGTCGACGATCCGGTAATCTCCAAGATTGCCTCCGTCTTCCGTGGCGAGATCAAGCATCAATAACAATAAGCGAGGATGGAAATCCATGGATATGAATCCATTTGAACTGCTGAAGAATATGAAGGGCATCCAGGAAAACATGAAACGGATGCAGGACCTGCTTCCCACCATCACAGCTACCGGAAGCGCCGGGGCCGGAATGGTTGAAGTAACCCTCAATGGAAAGTTCATTGTCACCAACGTACATATCGACAAGGAACTTTTCGATCCACAGGACATCGAAACTCTGCAGGTTTTGATCAGCAGCGCATTCAACGATGCAAGTGCAAAAATCCAGCAGAAAATCCAGAGCGAGGGTATCAAGTATGCATCCTCGTTCACACAGGCCTGACCATGACAGCGCTTGAGAATCTTATCCAAACCCTCTCACGCCTGCCCGGAATAGGCCCCAAGAGCGCCTCACGCCTGGCCTATCATTTGATCAAGACGGACAAGGCCTACAACACCACGCTCGCAGAAGCGATTGCAACCATCCAGGACAAGATTTTTCCCTGTTCGGTCTGCGGAAGCTTTACCGAGTACGACCCTTGTCCCATCTGCAGCGACGGCGGCCGTGACAGGACACAGTTGTGCGTTGTCGAACAACCGCAGGATGTACTCACCCTGCAGTCGAGTGGAGCCTACAACGGGCTGTACCATGTCCTTGGAGGGGCCATCAGCCCCCTGGACGGTATCGGACCGGAACATCTATCCTTCTCCAAGCTGGTCAAGCGTATCGATGAAGGCGGCTTCAGTGAACTCATTATTGCCACGAATCCCACCGAAGAGGGCGATACCACCGCCTTATACCTTCGTCATGTCCTGAAGCATCATCCCGAGCTGTCCATCACCCGACTAGCCAGCGGACTGCCCATCGGGGGAGACCTGGAGTACGCAGACAGAATCACCCTGGCCCGGTCGCTGAGGGGAAGAGTCCGGTTTTAGTTATTTAATGCCGCGTTCTTTCTTGATGGAGTCGTAGGCTTCCTGGATCTCGCGAAACTTTGCTGTTGCATGGGCCAGGAACTCATCGCCCATTCCCTTCGATGCAAGCGAATCGGGATGGAACTCGATACTCAACTTCCTATAGGCACGCTTGACCTCGTCATCGGTAGCCGTCCGGCTGATATTGAGGGTTGCGTATGCCTTGTCGCTTGCACTGGTGCATCCGCCATACCGGCTGCACAACATGTCCACAAAGCTTTCAGGCAGGTGAAAAATCTGAGAAGCCCGCCTGATCATATCCTCTTCACGCTGATTGATCTGTCCATCAGCGGCAGCCACCCGATAAAAAATATCGATCATCAGCTGCAGGATATTCGGAGCATGACTGAAGTTTTGGTAAAACTGGGTTGCGAACTGCTCGAGGGTCCCGCCACCGGTCAGGGCGGCATCGAAAACCCTGAGAGCCGCCTCTTCCTCACGAGGTCCCAACCGCAAGTCCTGGCGGATGAACTCCACCACCTTGCGTCTCTCATGTGATGAGACCGAACCATCGGCGGTAGCAATACGTGCAAGCATCGAAAAAGCCCCGACGAAGAAGAGCATCTGCTCGCGGTCGAGGGGTGTGTATGCATTGAATTGCGTTCGTTGATTGTCCTGGGTCCCAACCTCACCAGCCTTGTCGAACATATGGCCGAAGGCGATGCCGGCGATCATGCCGAGAGGACCGCCGAACATGAAGCCGACGGTACCTCCAAAGAGTTTGCCAAGCCAAGCCATACGTTAGAGCTTATCGATCAGCATCGAGCACTTGCCGGAAGGAATGGGAAGGGTCTTCTTCTTGTTCTCTCCCAGGATCTCGATGGTGAAGTAGTAGAGTTTTTCACTCTCCAAGCGAATCTCCCAACCACGATCGGTCTTGTTGCTCAGGATGGTGATCATATTTCTCTTCAGCGAGAGGTTTTCTATTCCCATTGCCTCGAGGGTGGGCATCACCCAATTGACCGTCTTGCGGGGAAGCGAGATATCCAAGCCAATGATATTCTCAATCATCAAGGTAATGGTAACCAGTCCGGCATAGGGCATAAGCCTTCTGCGGGGGAAATCTGCGATTTCAGTGGTTTTTGAGTACCCTTCCTTGTTGGGCAGATATGCCTCCCAGACATCACCGATTGTTTCAGCATCGGGATGCAGGGTATCGAGCAAAAAGTACATGTGCCTGATGGCGCACTCGCGGGCGAATACGAACTGCTGGTATTTCTCGAGAGCCTTGATGACCATGAAGGTGTTTACACTGATGACACCACCGCAGTGGCCATTGCCCTCCTCGCTGAAAGCAGGAGAGGAAACAGGAACTCCCGGGAACGGATTATCGGTCCCGAACTCATTCGGGTCGTGCAGATAATCGATCATGTAGGCTGCACGCTCATCATTGGGAATTTCGGCAAGCATTGCCCAATACGCTCCGATGAACTTATTGGTGATGCGGTTTTCCTTGATATCCAAATCATAATAGAAGTTGGTCGCCGGGTCCCACATCAGGCTGTTGATCCTCGTCTTGAGGGAGAAGTATATCCGCTTGTAACGGAAACTCAGCTCCTTGTCGTTGAGAATATCACCGATGGCGGACATATACAGTGCGTTGACGGCAAGCTGGGCATTGAAGTCAAGCGGATAGTACATATGAGAACGGGGAATGTTGCCGCTTTGACACGCTTCTACAGGCACGGAGAAGAGCCCGTTGGGCTTCTGGAAGGTTGCCTGTATCCAAGCATAATGCTTTTCCAGAATGGGAACGATATCCTTAAGCCGCTTCTTGTTTCCAATCTTGTGATAGAAACTGAATTCGACATAGGCGAAAAGGGGGGGCGAAACACCCTCCGGATTATTTGCACTAAAAACCGGCTTTCCATCCTCAATGCTGTAATCGCTGCGGATTGCACCATTGCTCTCTTGTTTCTGGTAGAAATAGTCGAGCAAGGGAAACGGCGAGTTGTTCTGGTTGCTGTAGACCAAAAACAAGGAAGAAAAACAGGAAAGAAACTGATTGAAGGTTGTCTGGCCAGGATATGAAAGATAGGAACCGCTAAAGCCGTTGGCCTCGGTTCCACTCTTCCAGAGTTCGTCAATCCAGACCCAGGACCTGTCATACATATCGACAAAATCCTGATCATAAAAATGTACGAACGGCACCATATCCTTTATCAAATTGGGAACTCCTTACTTAGCAGGTAAACACTGGAAAACTACATAAGACGCGCATTTTTAAAGATATACTCTCTTTTATGAGAAGTCAATCAGATACACGCCAAGAATCAGAAACGGCCATATTTTTTAGAAAACCCATAGTCTTATCGAGGTACATATTTTTAATCATTTATATAATAGCTAATTGTAAGCCAAAAGAAAAGAGTGGTTTTTTCAGAAAACTGCAATCTTATACCTGATGAATCATACTTTGCCAACCTCTAGACACGGTTTTGCGAATTTTCCCGACTCTCAGCAAAATACCGGAAGAATTCTTTCTAAAAGCTCGGTGCGAAAAGCCATGCATCCTTTCGAAATCTCCTCGCCATCCACATGCACCGGCATGGGAAAGTCGTGGCTTTTCATCACAAGCTTCTTCACCCTTGCGACACTGAACTCCTTCTGCTTTACCTGATTGCCTGAAAGAAACGTCAGCGCAAGCGGAACCATTCTTTTGCTGGGAACCGGTGCATTGGCATAGACCACATCAAAGTACCCGTCATCGAAAAGGGCGTCAGGACCCATGAGAAAGGCCGAGCCCATCCTTCTTCCATTGCAGATGCTCAGCTGCTGGGTCTTGAGGTCGAGGACCTGGTCATCGAGACTGAGCTCGACGTGGTAGGGAGCAGGATAGTGCATGAGGATCCTGATAAGAGCGAACACATAGCTCAAGGTACCCGAGACATGCTTGAAGTCGCTGGCAAGAAAGTTGACCAAGGGTTCAAAGCCCACCCCCTGCCCGTTGACGAAAAAGCGACCTTCAGGATATTTCCCCCCATATGTGACTCCGGCGTCTATGAAACGTGTTTTTCCGGCAAGTATTACGTTGCAGGCATCTTTCACCGGTTTGGGAATCTTCATCCCCCAGGCAAAATCATTGCCCCTGCCGATGGGGATGACCCCAAGGGCGGGAGCCTGGATCTTGTGGGCGGTCACTGCCTTGAGGATGCCGTTGGCCACCTCATTCACCGTGCCGTCGCCACCTGCGGCGATGATCACCTTGCGTCCATCCATTGCCGCCTGGTACGCGGCCCTTTCCGCGCCGTTCCCGATTTCGGTGTGGCAAAGCACAACTACGTTTCCTTCTGCACCAAGCAGGGTGCGAATCATATTTTCCTGCTTCTTCGCTTTTCCCTTGGCAGCATGTGGATTCAGTATCACGAAGAGCTCATTATCCTGCATTTAATTCGGCTCCTTACAGCTATTTACACCCGTAGGGCAATACCCTATCATGGCGATGTGAAAACTTATGCCCCTCGCTCAGCGTTTCTCCCTACTACGCAGGAAGATTTGCATGCACGGTCCTGGGACCAAATCGACATCGCCTTCATCAGTGCCGATGCCTACGTAGACCATCCCTCATTTGGAGCCGCACTGCTGGCCAGATTGCTCGAGAGTGAAGGATATCGTGTGGGTATTATCGCACAACCCGACTGGAACTCAACCAAAGATTTTCTCAAAATGGGAAAACCCAGGCTTTGTTGCATGATAAGCGGGGGAAATATCGACAGCATGGTCTCCCATTATACAGCAAACAACAAACCACGCAGCACTGATGAGTACAGCCCCGGCGGAAAAGCAAAACTCCGACCCGACCGACCCACGCTTGTCTACACGGCTAAAGCCCGACAGGCGTACGGATCCGATGTTCCCATCATCATCGGAGGTTTGGAAGCATCACTGAGAAGACTCAGCCATTATGATTTCTGGACCGACAAGGTGCGCAAGCCCATCATTCTCGACGCAAAGGCCGACTTGCTCGTATACGGAATGGGGGAGCGCCAGAGCCTGGAAATCGTCAAGCGCCTTGATGGGGGAGAATCGATCCAGGACATGGTCGATATCCAAGGGACGGTGTATGCTGCATCCAGAGCCAAGTTCCAAGAGCTCTTGTTCGACACCATCGAAATACCTTCCTTTGAGGAGGTCGCCGACCGGGACAAGCAGTCCAACACTCCGACCGAAAGCGGCAAGCTGGCGTATGCCAAGGCTTTCCAAATCCAGATGATGCAGCAGAACCCCGTCAGGGGCAAGCGCATCATCCAAGCATGCATGGACCGTCTGGTCGTCCAGAACCCTCCCGCCCTTCCCCTCGATGAAGCGCAGTTCGACCGTCTCTATGAACTGCCCTTCACCTTGGACGCCCACCCCGATTATGAGCAGGAAGGAGGCGTTCCTGCACTCAAGGAGGTCCAGTTCTCCCTCACCAGCAACCGCGGCTGTTTCGGCTCCTGTTCCTTCTGCGCCATCACCAACCACCAAGGAAGGATGATTCAGACCCGCAGCAAGGAATCGTTGGTCAAGGAAGCCCGGCGGATGGCGGATCACCCGGCTTTCAAAGGATACATCCACGATTTGGGAGGGCCGACTGCCAACTTTCAGGGGCTTGCCTGCGACCAACAACGTGAGAACGGACCCTGCCCTGCCAAAGAGTGCTTGTGGCCGAAGCCGTGCAAGAACCTGAAGGATTATCATGGACGCTATTTGGACCTTTTGGAGGCTCTCGAAGCGGTGAAGGGAGTCAAGAAAGTCTTCATTCGAAGTGGAATCCGGTATGACTATCTGCTGGAGGTTTGCGACAAGCAGACACGAGAACGCTTCATGCATCACTTGGTCCAAAACAACGTCAGCGGTCAGTTGAAAGTAGCCCCCGAGCATGTCAGTCCTGCGGTGTTGGATGCAATGGGGAAACCTACCGCCGAGCTCTTTGATGCCTTCAGTACGCTCTATCAGGATGCAACCGAGCAGGCGGGAAAGAAACAGTACCTCATCCCTTATTTCATAGCAGCTCATCCGGGATCCACACTGGATGATGCCATCACCTTGGCCCTCTATCTGGAAAAGACGCATTTTATTCCTGATCAGGGGCAGGAATTTTACCCAACCCCGGGGACAGTCTCCACGTGCATGTACTATACTGGCCTAGATCCACGACCTGGCAAACGATTTACTTCCATACATATCCCCAAAGGACGTGAGCGTCACCTGCAACGTGCTCTATTGCAGTACAACAAGCCAGAAAACAGAGCCTTGGTTCTTGAAGCCTTGGACAAAGCCAACAGAAAGGACTTGACGAGGATTCTCCTCGCAAGACGGTATACTACGTGACTCGAGAGATTTCTGAACGCAAGGATTTCTATCTGAAGATGTTCTCCATCGCCCTTCCGGTGGTGGCACAAAGCCTGCTCAACAACTCCCTGTCCTTCGTCGACACCCTGATGATCGGCCAACTTGGTGAGTCGTCCATTGCCGCAGTTGCGCTGGCAAACCAGATGTTTTTCCTCATCAGCCTCCTCTTTTTCGGGGTGACCAGCGGTTCGGCAATCTTCCTTTCCCAGTACTGGGGGGCCCGTAATGAGACGAACATCCAGAAAGTACTGGGCATTTCTCTCTGTATTGCCGGTATCGGGGCTCTGTTTTTCGCTCTCACCTCCTTCTTTTTCCCTCGTCAGATCATGCATATCTTCACCTCCGAGGAGTCGGTGGTCCACATTGGGATTTCCTACCTGAAACTTGTTGCAATAAGCTATATCTTCTCCGCATTCAGCCAAATCATGGCCACTGCGCTGCGGGTCATCGGGAAAGCGAGAATTCCTCTGCAGGTCGCACTCGTCTCCCTTTCGCTGAATGCAATCGGGAACTACCTTTTGATCTTTGGTATCGGGCCCTTTCCCCAATGGGGGGTTGCAGGAGCAGCATTGGCCACTGCCATCAGTCGCTTATTCGAGATGCTTGCACTGCTGTACATCGTCTATAGGCGTTACCCGGTCATTGCAATCCGAAGCAGGCAGGCATTCATCTGGAACAAGAAATTCATCATGCACATCCTGCCCACCAGCCTGCCGGTCATTCTCAATGAGTTTTTATGGGCCTTGGGCATGACCACGTACAAAATTGCGTACAGCCGGATGGGAATAGAAGCTATAGCAGCCATCAACGTGGCGGAATCGATCGGCAACCTCTTTTTTGTCGCCATGATGGGGGTGAGCAACGCCACCCTGATCATGATCGGGGTGAAGATCGGCGAGAAACAGATTCCGCTTGCACGCCTGTATGCCAAACGCTTCATCACCACCGCCTTCTTCGTAGGCGTCGGCATGGGCTTGTTTGAAGCCTTCTTTGCTCCGGTCTTCGCCCAGTTCTTCAACATCCGCGACGAAGTGCGCCAACTTGCCGTCTACTGCCTGTACATCAACGCCGCCCTGCTTCCAATCAAGAGCCTGAACATGGTCATCATCGTCGGCATCCTGCGCAGCGGAGGTGATACCCGCTACTCGATGTTCGCAGAGATGTTCGGGGTCTGGGCCGTCGGGGTTCCCCTTGCTTTCTTCGGCGCCCTGGTCCTGAAGTTGAACATCTACCAGCTCTATCTGTTATTGGGAATGGAGGAAGTCTCCAAACTGATTCTAGGCATGTACCGCATCAAAAAAGGGGCTTGGGTCAACGACCTGACCGAGCTTCATTGACCTGTGTACAATATGCTCGTATAGTTTACCCAAGAGAGGTACCTTATGAGTCTGAGAACTGTACTGACCAACGGAACTGTCGTAACCGGGTATGCAAAACTCAAGAATTGCGCCCTTTATATAACTGAGGAAGGAGAGATCGGGGACATCTTCAATATGAGAAGATTGGAGGAGAAACACTTCCCCCCCGATACCATCATGATTGATGTGCAGGGCTCCTATATCATGCCCGGATTCATCGACTCCCACATTCATGGAATCGGGGGCTTCGGCACCGAGGACTGCAAGGCTTCCTCCATTTTGGGGATGAGCGAACGCCTTGCTGATTTTGGAGTCAGCGCCTTCATGCCCACCGTCTACACCGACAAGTTGGAAGTCATGCTTGCAAGCATCCAAAGCATCGTTGAAGCCATGGGGAGCGAACAAGGCGCCAAGATCCTGGGTATCAACCTGGAAGGCCCTTTCATCTCGATGGCGCGTGTCGGAGCTCAAAATCCCGAAGGGGTGCTTCCGGTCAACCTGGATGTTTTCAACCAGCTCATCGATGCAGGGAAAGGCAAGGTTTTGTGCATGACGGTAGCCCCGGAGCTCAAACACATGCGCGAACTCGCCCTCCTGGCCCGTGAGAGGAACATCGTTCTCCTAGCAGGGCATACCGACGCCACCTACGAAAACATCATGGAAGGCATGCAGTGCGGCATCTTCCACTCCACCCATTTCTTCAACGCCATGAGCCGCCTGCACCATCGGAACCCGGGGACGGTCGGAGCTATCCTGATCCAGCGCGAGATGCAATGCGAAATCATCTGCGACGGCATCCACGTACACCCCGAGCTGGTCAAGATGCTGCTCAGGGAAAAACCCTTGGATAACATCGTCATGGTCACCGATTCACTCAAGCCCACCAAGCAACGAACAGGAACCTTGAAAGCGAACGGAGTGGACGTGGCTATGGCCAGTGACGGTGCATTCATCAGCATCAAGGATCCGGACCTCTTTGTAGGTAGCGGCTTAACCATGCTTCAGGGGTTGAAGAATGTTGTTGAATGGGAAATCCCCATCCAGCAAGCCAGCCAAATGAGTTCAACCAATCCGGCACGCATATACGGCCTTGCCAAACAAGGCATGCTGGTCCCCGGCTACAAGGCCGATGTGGTGGTCCTCGACCAGAACCTTCAGATGAAGGGGCTGTTCATCGACGGCAACCTGATCAGGGACCGTTTTGCCTGAAACACACTGTAAGGAGTTTCCAAGATGCAGAAAGCAGTACAGGGCCTGAAGCCCGAGAATCTGTGGCGCTATTTTTCCGCTCTTTCCGACATTCCCCGGGAGTCGGGCAACGAGGAGGGCGTACGCAAGTTTTTGCTTGCCTTCGCCAAAGAGCACAACCTCGAGGCAGTCGTCGACACCATCGGCAATGTCATCATCCGCAAGCAGGCGTACAAGGGGTATGAGAACAGGCCTTGGGTCGCCTTGCAAGGACACATGGACATGGTGTGCGTCAAGGAGGAAGGCAGCAGCCACGACTTCACGAAGGACCCGATCAAGTTGGTTCGTGATGGCGATTTTTTAAAGGCCGATGGAACCTCCTTGGGAGGTGACAACGGCATTGCAATCGCCCTTGTCATGGATATCCTTTCCGATCCTTCCTGCAAGCATGGACCGATCGAGGCAATCTTCACCGTCAGCGAGGAGACAGGCCTCACCGGTGCCTTCAACATCGAGCAAAAGCATGTGAACAGCCGCCTGATGATCAACTTGGACAGTGAGGATGAAGGTGTCCTGTACATCGGGTGCGCCGGGGGCATCGAGGTCCGTTCTTCCATACCGGTGACGTGGACGAAGACCGAGAGCGCAAGCAAGGCCTTCATCCTGACTGCCAACGGCATGCTCGGGGGCCACAGCGGAGCCGAGATCCACAAACAGCGGGCCAATGCGATCAAGGTTGCAGCGAGAGTATTGCACCAAGGACCCGACTTTCAGGTATGCAAGGCCGAAGGCGGAACCAAGCGCAATGTCATTCCTTCGGTGTGTACCGTAACGTTTGTGATCAAAGCCAAGGACGAGCCCCTGCTTCGCTCATTGGTTCAAAAGGTTCAAACGGAGCTTGCAGGGGAGTATGAACTTTCCGATCCCGGCCTGACACTCTCATTGGTCGAGACCGACCTTCCTTTGCAGGCCGTCGACACAGAAATCAGCCGTCGGTTCTTTACAGCCGTATATGCCGCTCCGCACGGTGTGGATGCCATGAGCATGTCGATTCCGGGCATCGTTGAGACGTCAACCAACCTGGCGATCATGCGTTTGGAACAGGATTGCTTCAAGGTGATATCCAGTCATCGCTCCTCGGTGCTCTCCGCCCGGGACGATATCGCCCATCGATTTGCCTCCGTCTTCAAGCTAAGCGGTGCAGAGGTGAGTTTTGAAGGTGCATACCCATCCTGGAAGCCGAATCCGCACTCCGCCCTCACAGGATTCTGCGCAAAAGCCTATGAAGAGTACACCGGCAAAAAACCTGAGATTACGGCAATCCATGCCGGGCTTGAGTGCGGAATCATCAACAGCAGAATCGAGGGAATGGACTCTGTTTCCTTCGGTCCGAACATGTACGATGTACATTCGGTGAAGGAGAGGCTCTCGATATCATCGGTTGAGCGCATCAGCGGCTTCACCCGCCACCTGCTGTCCATCATCGAATGAACAAGCCGGTCATCGGTTTGGGAGGAGTGCTGGAAAAGGCTCCTCCCTCTTCCGCCTTTCCCACCTTCAGGCGCCTGTTCACCAACGAAGGCTATCTGGCAAAGCTGCAGAAGGCAGGAGCCCTGCCGATCCTGCTTCCCATCGCATCACAGGCCGATTTGGAATGCATGGTCGGCTTATGCGACGGCATCCTCCTGCCCGGTGGTCCTGATATCGATCCATCGTTCTACAACCAAGAGAGGCATGAGCTGTGCGGCCCTTCCGATCCGGACGTCGACCGCTATCAGATCCAGCTCTTTCATACAGCCCGCAAGCTGAACAAACCGATTCTTGGAATCTGCAGGGGCGCCCAGCTGATCAACGTAGCCCAGGGAGGGACGTTGTTCCAGGATTATCGCTTGCAAAGCGAGACGCCGATACTCCATCCGGATTATGAGAGATGGGACAGTGTCAGCCATCAGGTGGAAGTTATACCCCATACCATCCTCTCCGAGCTCTTCAGCACTGGCTGTCTCGGGGTGAACAGCCTGCATCACCAAAGTATCGCAAAACCCGGAGCGGACTGCAAAGTCACCGCCGTCTCATCAGACGGGTCGATTGAGGCAATCGAGCTTTCCAGCGGAGCGTGGTGCACAGCGGTGCAGTGGCACCCGGAAGCGATGGGCAGCGGGATGGACTGCCTCTTTGAGGCTTTCATCCGCAAAGCCCTTTCATGAGGGAAGTCCGGGTTTCCCCGGACTCCCTGCCTGTTCAGCCTTTGATTTCCTTTGCCATTGCCTTGGCAAGCTCATAGGCTTTCTTCTTGTCTTCCTCGGTCGGTGACCCCTGGTACTCGATTACCCCCTTGCAGTCAAGCTTCATAGCCGTTGCGAACTCATCAAACTGCTTCTGTGCCCCTCCAGACCACCCGAAGGAACCGAAGCGAAGCGTCTTGCGACCGACTACATGACTTCGTTCCAGAATATCCAGTACATGGTACATGGGCGGGAACATCTTGTACTCGTAGGTCGGCATCCCGATGACCAAGCCCTCACTTCTCCAGACCTTCTCAAGCACAAAGGATTCATGAGTCTGAGGCACCTGCAGCACATGAACAGGCAGACCTTCACTCTTGATGCCTTCGATGACCGAAGAGAGCAGGGCTTCGGTATTGCCGTACATGCTGGACCAGACTACCGCAACTTCCTTCTCCCTGGGTCCCTGCATATACGTAGCCAGGCGCTTGTACCACTCTATGATTTTCTCCGGCTCGCTTCTCCATACCACCCCATGGCTGGGGGCCACCACCTTGATGTCCAGTCCATCAAGCTTCGCAATACCCCTGAGGACGAAGGAAGAGAAGGAGGAGACAATATTGGCATAATACCGCTCTGTCTCGCTTGCCAGATGAACCAGCTCCTCTTCGCTCTGCTCATCGTCAAAGCACTTGTCGTACCGTCCGAACGAACCGAAGGCATCACAGCTGAAAAGAATCCCGTCCTCCACCAAGTAGGTCATCATGGTCTCCGGCCAATGGATGTTCGGAGTCATGAAGAACTGCAAGGTCTTCCCACCAAGGTCGAGCTTTTCCCCGTCCTTGACGGCACGGACATTCTTTTCAATCTTATAGAAGTGCTTGATCAGACTCACGGCCTTGTCGCTGCACAGGATCTGCACATCGGGATACTTCTCTACAATCTTGGCCATCGCCCCTGTGTGGTCGGGTTCCATATGGTTGATAACGATATAATCGAGCTTTCCCTTTGTTAGCGAAAGGGATTCAAGCTGCTGATCAACAGCTGCCAAGGCTCCATCCCAGTCCTTCACCATGTCGATCAATACGCTCTTGCTGCCGCCCTTGATCACGTAGGAGTTCAACATAACTCCATCCGGAATGGGCCAAATTCCTTCAAACAGGTCACGGTTGCCGATTTTTGCGGCAACTCGATAGACTCCGTCAGCTAATCTGTCAGGTTTCATTTCGTTGCATCTCCTTACTCGCTATACGATACACAATATTTGGGAAGTTGTGAATCAGAGATGGAACAGGCTTTGCTTTTGCAAAGCAAATATGGAGGCCTGGATCTGTTTGTATCTCTCCATATGCAAGGCCAGCAGGGTATGGAAATCCTTGGAATGGTTGAAATGCACCAGGTGGGCCATCTCATGCAGCACCAGGTAGGAGAGCTGCACCTCATCCAGGATCTGGCAGCGGAGCGAGAAACTCAGCCGCCCCTTCGCCGAACAGCTGCCCCACCGGCTCTTGCTGTCGCGAACCGAGAAGAGGGGCTTTGGAAGGCCGAGCTGCTGTGCCCAGTACACGACCAACGGCTCCAGCCTTGCCTTGACGGTTCTACGGTACAACTCCTTTACCAGGTGCTGGACAACCAGCGGCCGGGCCTCTTGTCCACAGTATGTCACTACAATAGCTTTCCCTTGTACGGCAATTGCTTCTTTCGCACCCTCTCTCAGCTCGAGTACATACCAATCCCCACCAAACAGGAAGGCATCACCGGTTTGGTAGGTGTGCAGATGCATCTTCTGGTCGGCTATCGCCTGCCTCAATGTTTCCTGATGATTGACGATCACCCGCTCTATGGCAGCCAGTGATACCCGGTAGGGAGCATTCACCTTGACCGTCCCATCACCGAGCACCCGCACCGAGATAAGCCGGCTGGATTTCCTGCGTTCCAACGTGTAGGGAATGGATGCTACTTTACCCTGTGTTTTCATTCTGATACAGTATCTCCCATGCAACCAGCCAAGTCCATGATTTTGCATCTTCAGCAGCCCATAACCTATCAGAAGGCACCGTTTTCAACAACGGATGCAGAAAAAGCCTATCAAGAAATGCTCTCCTTGCTGGATGGGCAACCGGTGGGAAGTGAAGGATGCCTCGCCCTCTCATCCACCTGCAACCTGCTGTTCTCCGGCTTTCAGGACCCCCCAGGGGAGGACACCCGGCTTGCCGTGGAACAGGGCCTTGTTCAACCATTGGCCGAAGGCCCATACTGTATTGAAGCGGGTCGCTACGAGTTCTTCCAGCTTGCTCCGACAAACCATCTGCAAGAGTTATTGGGACATATCCCCATGCTCTTTGACGGACCGAACTGCATCTATGTCCGCCTGCTCAAGGAGAATGCCCTCGCCATCGTCGCCCAATTGTGGGTGGTGCGCTAGAAGAAGAGCGGGATCAGGATCGGGGCTGCGAGGCTCATGATCACCCCATGATAGATCGATCCAAGCATGGTTCTCGTCCCAAAGTGGGATGAGAGCAACACGAGCGTGACATCCATGCTGGTGGCTCCCGCTGTACAGACTGCGGGATAGTAATACCGCTTTCCCAACCGCCCGAAGAACGGGATGAGAAAGAACGAAAAGCTCTCGCGCATCAGATTCGCCAAAAAGGAGATGGACCCGAGGATCGGGAATCCCAAATCGCTGATAAGAATTCCTGAGAGTGAGTACCAGCCGAACCCGCTGAGCATCCCCCAAGCTTCCTTGACGGTATAGCTAGTCACCAGAGGTGCAAGCAAGGCTCCCAGGTATGTTCCTGCAATGCTATAGACAGGAAGCAGGAAGAGACTCTTGTCGGCGAACACTCCTTTGAAGCTGATCCGTTTGTGAACCATCCCCATGCCCACAAAGAAAAGCAGGGTATACAGCAGATAGGTCACCAGCGAACTTTGAAACCAATCAAACAAAGGGGTGGTCAACCTGAGCGTCAGGCCAAGAACGACAATGCCGACCAGGATCAGGGGCTCTTTGACAATATCATACAGACGCCGAAGGAAACTCTGTTCCTTGCGCTTGGCTATGGCGATTCCTTCAGCGTGCTCCGTCGGAGTGACGATGGAGGATGCGACCACGGAGAAAAGCACTGTCCCGCCAATTCCCAAGAGGGTGAGAACCAGGGCGGAGAAACCGATGGTCCCGAATTGCGAGGTGATCCCTTCAATGCCGCCGGTGTTCACGCCCATGAAAAACAGTAACAGCCATACCAATACAGTCTGCAACAAAGCAGCGCTTTTATGAAAGCGGTCATGACCTGCAGCACGTGCGCAAAGCATGCCCATAATCAAGGCCAAAGCCAATTTTCCCAAATACCAGAGTGTGTCCATGTGTGCGAAACTGTACCCCAATCGAACCTGCGTGTCAAATTCCCTGTAGCCCGTAAATGATTTTTTCCTCCTCCTAGAATCCGTGGTAACCGGCTTTCCGGGCCTTGCGGGCCTCCTTTTCCCAGGCCCGGAGTATGTCGGACGAGGCCTGCTCAAGCTCCTCG
>JAAZAT010000051.1 GCA_012514185.1 Spirochaetales bacterium
CGGAGCAAGCAGGAACCAAATTGCATCGGGGTTGTAGATGACCCCCTGGTTCCAGGCCACGTTGATCATGACTCCCCAGTTCTGGTCCAAGGGGAGCAAGCCAAGAAAGACCAACCCGACTTGCGAGTAGATGGCGGCCCGCATGAGCAACGTGAAGTTTGCGACTACGAAGCCCATCATGTTCGGCAGCACTTCCTTGAAGATGATGTGCGTCTTTCCCATGTCGAGCATGAACGCCGCCTCGACGAAGTCCCGGTTTCTCAACGACAGAACTTCAGCCCGGACGGTTCGGTAGAGCCCTGCCCAGGAAAGAATTGCCAGTACGATGGCAAGGGTGGTTGCATTCAGGGTGAAGAAGCCTGAGAGGACCACCAACAACGGAAAGCGGGGAATGGTGAGCCAGACATCTGCAAAGAAGAGCAACATCTCATCAAATTTTCCACCGACCAAAGCCGAGAGGGAGCCCAGCGTTATACCCAGCACTACTGCAATGCTTGCGGTCATGAACGACATGACCAACAGTTCCCTGCCGCCGCTGACAATCTGCGCCCAAACATCCCTTCCTAGGTGGTCGGTTCCCAGGATGTGCTCGGAAGAGGGAGGCATGAGGAGTTTGGTCGGATCGGAGATGGTATCAAGCGGGAACCAGATGGGCCCGATCGCAGACATCAGGATGATTGCCATCAGAAGCGCGAACCCCAAGGTTCCGATGGGATCCCCGAACAAGGCTGAACGCAGGTTTCGGAAGGTTCTGCTCCACTTGGTGGTGGTATGTTTTTTTGCCAAGGCTTGTAGATCATCAGGCATGGGAAGCCCCTCCTTTCACTCGAATCCTGGGGTCAAGCACGCTGTATACCAATTCTGCCAAAAGGTTTGCAAGCACGATGGCAATCGTCATGACCAAGAAGATGCCCTGCATCAATGGATAGTCCCTGTTGGTGGTTGCTTTCAGCAACTCCAGACCGATTCCTTGGTATACGAACAGCTGCTCGATGATGAGCGAGCCCCCGATGATGAAGCCCAGACGCATCGCAAACTCGGTAGCGATGGGCAGCATTGCATTGCGTCCGATGTAGGAGGTGAGGATGGTGCGGTTGGAGAGCCCCCGAGCCCGGGCGATGACAGCATAGTCGGCGTTCAGGCAGCCGGTGGTGCTTCCCTTCATGAGGATGACCCAGATGCCGATCTGAGAGAGGAAGTACGTCAGGATGGGACCGAAGCCATGCTCCAAAACGCTCTTTATGAACGGCCAATTGAAGCCTGCGGTGACGCCGGCATCAAAATTACCCCTCATCTGGAAGATGGGTACGATGCTTTTTGTCCCTCCATAGGTGAAGACGCCAAAAATGAGTATGACAAAAATGGCAATGAGGAAGTCGGGAATGGCACTGAGGAATGAACTCAAACCTGAGATGATCGGTTCGTACCACGAGTTGCGTCGATATGCGGAAATGGCTCCCAAGACTATGCCTACCAAAAAGGAGAGGATGAGGCCTGCACCGACAGTGAACAAGGTCCAAGGCAGACGGCTTGCTATGATCGTGGAGACTTGAACACCGGGGGAGAGAAACGAGGTGCCAAAGTCCAGCTGTACAGCAGCTTTGAGATAATCGAAATATTGAATCAACAGTCCTTTGTCCAAATCGATGGAAAACAGCGCCTTGGCACGGGCATTCGCTTCTTCGTAGCTCATACCGTACTGGACAACCAGGTTCTGGATGTACTGTTCGATCGGGTTGGACGGCATGAGCCGAATAAGGAAGAAAATCAGGGTTGTCACCACCCAGACGGTGAACA
>JAAZAT010000146.1 GCA_012514185.1 Spirochaetales bacterium
CTACCTGCTTCGGGACACGAACGATCAGGGAGGCAGCCTGCTCGGCGATGAGTTGTTTGCCTTGCTAGCCCGCAAGGAGGAAGCGTACCAAGAGCTGCTGGCCAAGCATATCGGCAAGCACCTTTTGTTGTTGGGATTATCCAAGCAATGATGTTTGAGGCGGCCGAAAGGCCGCCTCACCTGTTTACACGTTGTAGATGTGCTTATACTCGTCGAAGAGTTCGCTCACCGCCTGCTTGCATTTCCCGCAGACCGTACCGTATTCAGTAATCTCCTGCAGTTGCTCAAGCGTCTTTGCCTGACCGGTTTTCACCAGATCCTCAATCTGGACATCGGTGACATTCTTGCATTCGCAGATGGTCTTGGCGATATGCTTCTTGAAGGGATTATCCCTCCCCTGTTTTACCAGATAGTCATCAATGGCGGCACGCAAGGCTTTGTCGCCGAGCACAGAGCAGTGGAACTTATGCTCCGGCAGCCCTCCCAAGGCCTCGGTGATCGCAGCCGGAGTGAGGTGATAGGCTTGCTCAAGGGTGAGGCCGATGGCCATTTCACTCATCATGGAGGTGCTTGCAATGGCTGAGGCGCAGCCGTAGGTAAGCCATCTGAGGTCTGCAATCTTGTCATCCTCGACCTTGATCAAGACTTCCATCTGGTCCCCGCACGCCAACGATCCAACGTTGCCGATACCATCGGCATCAAACTGTTCATCCTCTTTGAGGGTATTCCTGGGATTCATAAAATGGTCCTTCACCACCGGGGTGTAGACCCATTGGCTCATAAAATTGGTCATCGTGTTGACATCTCCCTTAATCGCTTGATAATCGGCGGCAGCTTCTCCAGGACATAGGCAACGTCCTGCTCGGTGTTGTAACGACCGAAACTGAACCTGATGGAGCCGTGGGCAAGCTCGATATCCACCCCGGAGGCCAAGAGTACATAACTGGGTTCAAGCGACCCGCTTGCACACGCACTCCCGGTGGAAACCATGATTCCTTCCATATCGAGATAGAGCAGGATGGACTCCCCTTCCGCATGGGGGAAGGAGACATCCAGGGTGCCGGGCAGGCAGTGTTCCTGATTCCCGTTGACCACCACGTTGCTGATACGCTCAAGAATGCCGACTCTCAGCATCTCCCTGAGCTTCCAGAGCTTCATTTGCTCTTGTTTCTGATCGCGCTGTGCGATGGAGGCAGCCACCCCCATGCCGACGATGGACGCGGTGTTATAGGTGCCTGCCCGCTTTCCGCCCTCCTGGTGTCCGCCGTGCACCAAAGGCGTATAGGGAGCCTTGGCCTTGACGACCAATGCACCCACCCCTTTGGGTCCATAGAATTTATGGGAGGAGAGGCTGAGGTAGTCGACTCCCAGCGCTTTCATCGAAACAGGGATTTTCCCGATGGCTTGAGTAGCATCGGTATGCACATAAGCTCCAACTCGGTGTGCGAGTTCAGCGATTTCAGCAACCGGTTGGATCGTCCCAATCTCATTGTTCCCCAACATCACCGAGACCAAGGCGACGTCCTCGCCCAGAAGGCTCTTCATGGCATCCATGTTCACCCTTCCCGTATGGTCGACCGGACACTCATCAACTTTGTAGCCGTGCTGTTTCAGGTATTTGACCGTCTCGATGATGGACGGGTGCTCGATGGTGGTGGTTACCATCCGATTGCGCTTCGAGCCGAGGTCGATGCGCTCCTTGAAGATATTGAATACGGTATTGTTTGCTTCGCTTGCACCACTGGTGAAGACGACCCAGGAAGGCTCGGCATCGATGAGGGAGGCAAGCGATTGCCTGCCCTGTTCGATGGCTAGTGCCGCCTGGCGTCCTGCCATGTGCATGCTGGAAGCATTCCCGTAAAGCATATTGGCCTGATGTATTGCTTCGATGACATCTTCATGCATCGCAGTAGTCGCATTATTATCCAAATAGATCGTGTGCTGTTCCATAATAAAACCTCATATACAACATAGTGAAGCATGACCCAAAGGGTCAATGTGCACCCATTTCACGCGCGAAATGTATCGTACAGAGGTTCGTCGGAGTCTTCAGAGGGGCAAGTCTTGCTATGAATGAAGCGGATGAAGCGCCGCTTGGCAAATCGCAGATGATTATTTCGGGCCCATGCCACATAGCCGCACGTATCCGGCAGGTAGGAGGCGAACATCGCCCTGAGCCGGGTCATTTTCTGGCACCGGGTGCATCGGGCAAACCGTTGGGTGTACACCTTGCACTGCTTGGTCGCCGGGTCGAAAAATTCACACCAGGAATCCAGGTCTATGACAAGATTACGGCCGTACACGGCCTTCTCATGGCAACAGAGCCCGCACTTGGTGCATTTCTCCTCCCAACACTTACCCACAATCGACCTCCCGGCTCATCGCATCGAGTGCCAGTTGCACCTTCTGGTGCACCGGGGGGAGAATCGAAAGTGCGGTTACGCTGATATAGCCATCGCGTACGGCTTGAAAGTCAGTAAATTGGGTGTCGCACCGCTGTATCGGCTGCACTCCACCCTTGAGGGAGAGTACCACCGAAGTTCCGAAGCGAACGGACGCTGAGTCAAAATACCGATGCTCCTGTTCACGCTTGGTCTCAACCGCATCATGGTATTCCAGATAGCTGAGTACGCCGCTCTTCCACTTGCCGTTTCCATCCCCGGGAACGTTGATATTGATGATGCACTCGCTGCTGGTAAGCGGATGAAACTGCGGTAGGTGTTCCACCACGAAGGATGCGGTTCGCTTGAAGGGGAAAGAGCCGTCCTTGCTCCTGCTGCAACTGACAGCCATCGAACGCAGTCCTGTCAAGGCCGCTTCGCGTGCAGCCCCCACTGTCCCTGAGTAGAGAATGTCGGTGGAGATATTGTAGCCGTGATTGATGCCGCTGATCACCAAGTCGGGTGTCACGGGAAAAATCCTGCCTTTAGATGCATAGAGGATGCAATCAGCGGGGGTCCCGCTGCAGTGATAGCGGTTCTCTGCATACTCGGTGATGACAATCTCACCGCGAAGCGTCATGGAATGGCTGCTGGCACTTCGTTCTGTCGAGGGCGCACAAATCCAGACATCGTGTCCGGCCTGCACCAAAGCGTCGGACAGCGCAGCCAGTCCTTCACTCTGATACCCATCGTCATTTGTCAGCAGTATGTTCATCTGTGCTCAGGCAGCACAACCTTTGCAGCTTCATGCCCGCCATAGATATACCAACGGGGATGGAAACCAAAGATATGCTCGTAGTCCTCCAGACGGCTAATATAGCTTGGAAGCGCCTGTTTACTCAAGAGGACCATGATGTTGCCGGAAAAACCATTGGATATCTGGACCGATCCGAGGCATCCATTGAGTTCTGAAGCACGTTTGGTAAGCCAGTCGACCTCAGGACAGGTAACCTCGAGCAAATCTCTCAGTCCCGCCTGTACCCGGTTCATCAGCTTGCCGTACAGGGGGGCGTCCTTGGAGGTCAACAGGGAGGCCGCATCATTTGCCAGATGCGACTCCATCAGTACATATTCGCAGATATGCCGGGCTTCCTCGTCTAGGGGAACGATGCGTGCCGAGAGCTCGTTTTCAGGAAAGTCCCGCAAGAAGCCGCCGCTCTTCAGTTCCTTGAGCTTGCCGAAGGCACGTTCGATGGCGCGTCTTTTACTGTTGATTTCCTCACGCATCGCATTCGGAGAAATCTTGCTGTCCACCACAATGGCGACATACTCATCATTCTCCTCGGTAAAGGGAAAGGGAATTTCCTTATACGTTACATGTTGCAAGTCGAAGAAGAGCACCTTGGAAGGCTTGCCGTTGAGCATCGTCAAAAGGTCGCTGACCTTGCATGCTTCATTATTGAAAGCGGTACAGGCTTGGTAGGCGATTCTGATCATGGAGGTCAGGCCGAGATTCAAGCCCAGCAAGGCATTCAGGGCAATGACGGTTCCCAATGAGCAAGCGGTGCTGACCATTTGGTTGTCACTATACAAGAGGCTTCCTTCCACGGTGATGTTCAAGCCGGTAAAGGAGACCCCCTCATTGGCAAGCACTGCGATGACGCCCTTCAGATAGTTGCCCCACCGATCCTCCTTGCGGTACTTGATGGTGCCCAAGGAGAAGCGTTTCCGGTCATTGAGGGTTGCATTGGTAAGTCTCACCAGCTGGTCGTCACGAAGCGAGACCGATACAAACAGCGTCGAGGCATCGGTACCGACGAGCGACCACCCCTTGCATGCATCCGCATAGCTACCCAGCAGGGTGCATGTACCCGGCACTTGAGCTATTACGAGAGGAGTCTCTCCGTACTCTTTGTTATGTTGCTTGATGACGTTATCCATGCCCCAACCTAATTTTTATGCGTCAATTTTAGGATACTTGTCAGCATATTGCAACAAAAAAACCTATTTTAGTATAACCTGCCGACCCAGCATTTCTCAATCCCCTCGATAGATGCACAGACTGTGTTGCAAATACCTTAAAAAAGCCACCATTTCTGGTGGCTTTCTGGTACATGCTTATTTTTCCAAACCGTAGCGCTTCTTGAAACGTTCGATGCGTCCAGCGGTGTCAACCATTTTCTGGGTACCGGTGAAGAAGGGGTGGCAAGCAGAGCAAATTTCCAGCTCCAAGCTCTTGGAAGTCGTCTTTGTCTTGATCACGTTGCCGCAGGAGCAACGAATCTCAGTCAATTCGTAGCGGGGGTGAATTCCGTCTTTCATGTTCAAATTCCTCCAGGAATATATAATCTGCTGGCTGTACGCAGCAGACTGGTGTCACATTTTCTTGGTCCTAATAGCCTGCGGAGTTCGTAGGAATCCCGGTGTTAATAGAGCGTAAGAACGCCTCATTATCCTTTGTCTTCCGAATTTTGTCAATGAGGAACGGGGTCATCTCCTGGTCGTCCATATCATTGACAGCATTGCGGGTAAGCCAGATTCTGGCAGCTTCATCAGGAGGCAGCAACAGGTCTTCACGCCTGGTTCCGCTTTTCTTGATGTTGATGGCCGGCCAGAGCCGCTTGTCTGCAAGCCGGCGGTCGAGAATGATCTCGTTGTTGCCGGTACCCTTGAACTCCTCGAAAATGACTTCATCCATCCTGGAGCCGGTTTCAATCAAACCGGTTGCAATGATGGTAAGGCTCCCGCCGAACTCGATGTTTCGAGCTGCACCAAAGAAGCGCTTGGGTTTGTGCAGGGCGTTGGAGTCGACACCACCGCTGAGGATTTTTCCGCTCGCAGGCACCGTCTGGTTGTATGCTCGGGCCAGGCGGGTGATGGAGTCGAGCAGGATTACGACATCTTTCTTGTGCTCGACAAGCCGCTTGGCTTTCTCAATGACCATCTCGGCAACCTGTACGTGGCGGCTTGCCTGCTCGTCGAAAGTGGAGGCGATAACCTCACCGTTGACGTGACGCCGCATATCGGTCACTTCCTCGGGCCGCTCATCCACCAAAAGGACCATCAGGACGACTTCCGGATGATTGGTGCTGATGGAGTTGGCGATTTTCTGCAGCAGAACGGTTTTACCGGTTCTCGGAGGTGCAACGATCAAGGAGCGCTGGCCTTTGCCGATGGGACAGAACATATCGATGATGCGAACCGACATATCCTCTTCAGCTGTCTCCAGTTTCAATCTCTGATCAGGGAAGAGCGGAGTCAGGCTATCAAAAGGAACACGCATCTTTGCCACAATCGGCTCATCGCCGTTGACTTTGAGAATCTTGAGAATTGCAAAGAAGCGCTCATTCTCACGCGGGGTGCGCACTTGGCCATACACGACATCGCCGGTTTTCAGATACAGGCTCTTGATTTGTGCTGGAGAGACATATACGTCCTCTTGTCCTGAAAGATAGCTGTTGGAGGGGGAACGAAGGAATCCAAATCCGTCGGGAAGAATCTCAAGGGTACCGGTACCCACGATCACACCACCGCTGGAACTATGAATCCTCAGAATCTCGGCAACAATCTCCTGCTTTCGCAAATCAAGGATGGTATCCGCATTCAATCCCTTCTCGATGCCTACTTTGCGCAGCTCATCGATGGACATATTGGTATAGTGTTCGAGCTGAAGGACCGGCGCCTCGGGGTGTTCCTCGATATTCAAGTCAAAAGAAGGTTCTTCATTTTGGTTTTGGCGCATGGAACGGTTGGGACCAAAGCTCTGGCTCTTTTGGAAAGAGCTCTTGGGATGGCGGCTTTGCTGGTTGCGGTTGCCGCCTTTGTTGTATTGGGGATTCTTTCGGTATTGATTCTGGTTCTGGTTTTGAGGCTTCTGCTCACCCTGACTCGGTTTCTGGGACGGTTGGGCTTCTTGCTGAACTTCAACCTGGATTTGCTGCACCACAGCTGAAGCTTCCTCCTTCACCGGCTCGCTCGCCTGTTCAACGCCCAAGTCGAGCTGGGGTTGCTGGTTGTCCTGCCCCTGGGAGTTCTCATCCTTCAGCTTGACGCCGGCCTTCTTGGGTCTGCCCCTTCGCTTTTTCTGCTCCGGCGACTCACTCGTTTCTTCTTGTAGTTCGGCACTCTGATCAGCAACTGCATCTGATGCTTTTACAGCCACGGGGCTTTTTTTTCGGGTGATACGTCGTACCGGTTTCTTGGCCTTTTCAGGCTCGGAAGGTACAGACAACGCTGCTTCAGTTTGCACTAATTCTTCGGAAGACATAGGATAAACTCCAACGGAACAGGGATTTATACGTACCCGAAAGGTACATCGACAACCCAACTCCTAAACTGTGATACAGGATGTAAGAATATGCGGGAATATACTTAACGATATACGGATAACTTCCCGCGATTGGTACTCTAAATATATTGCCACTTCTTCACAGTGTCAAGCAAGCAAGCTCCTTTGATGTACTGACTTGCAAGAATCAGGGCAACTACGGAGGCTTTTCTTCTGACAGAATCACGGCCATAGGACGTAAGTTGCACCTTCACTGCTGCGCTGGCGCGATGTTTGGAGGCAAAACCGAACCATACGGTTCCCACAGGCTTCTCGTTGCTGCCGCCGTCGGGGCCGGCGATGCCGCTGACAGACAACGCCCAATCAGTATGTGAACGGTTGAGCATACCTTGTGCCATCTCCAATACACAGGCCTCACTGACGGCCCCATAAGTCTGCAATGTTTCGCTCTGCACACCCAGCATGGCGATTTTCGCCTCATTTGCATACGTGACCGCCCCTCCATAGAACCAGGCTGAGCTTCCGCTCTGGTCGGTGAGCAGCTTTGCGACAAACCCTGATGTACAACTTTCAGCACAACTGATCGTCTCACCCCTGGCCACAAGCAAATCCGTCAAGAGCTGGGCAGGCATGACATCGCCGTCCACCAACAAGGACGGCCCGACCAAGGCCTGGAGGCGCTCGGCCATCTCATGCCGCTCGTCCTCATTGCCTCCCACCAGATACAGGCTGATTTTCAGGTCCTGGAACCGTGTACCCCACTGCAGACCATTGAAGGTTGCCTGCCTGCAGAGCTCATCGAGTTTTGCTTCGGGAATCAGGAAGGTGGAGTATTCACTGCGCGCAAAATCATCATGACCGATCAGCTGAGCCAGATAGGGCAGCACCTGGTCGAAGAACATGGGATCCATCTCCCTGGGAGGCCCGGGCATGGCGATGCAGACAATCTCGCGGTCCCCTTCAGGGATGATACCCCTGAAGCCGGCTGCCGTTCCATTCGGGTTGGGTATGGCGGTGAACCCCTGGGGGATCATTGTCTGCTGTTCGTTGGCCCCCCAAATCCGTTCCCCGATGCGTGCATACAATGCGTCAAAGGTTGCTTGGTCACGTACCAAGGGCACCTGTGCCATGTGGGCGACAATGCTGCGGGTCAAGTCATCGCTGGTGGGGCCGAGCCCGCCGGTGAGAATGACAATGTCACAGGTGTCGATGCACTCCTTGAGCACTTCTTCGATGGTCCCATCGTCGGGAACCAGGACCATGCGGTCGACCCGGTAGCCGAGTTGTGTCAGCTGGCTGGCAAGGACCTGGCAATGTTTGTCCGCAATGACACCGCGGGTCAATTCAGTCCCGATGATAAAGAGTGCTGCACTGATGTAGGTCATGTTCTATTCTGCCTTCTCTCGCGTATGAAGTGTATGATGTGGTAAAGGACTCCCAGGCCAAGCAACAAGTACGACAGGTAGATTGCCAAAAAGGCGAACCAGTCGATATGCCTGGTGTAGAAGGTGAACCCATGACTTTCACCGGTGAATACCGGAACGTCATAGATATGCCAACCTACCTTGAAGGGCTCCATCGGGTCGATGATTTTTCCGGTCACATCGATGACGCAGGTCATGCCGCTGTTCGTACCTCGAACGGTGGTGCGCCGATTCTCGATGGAACGGAACACAGCAAGCCCAAGATGCTGCATCTCGGCCGAGACGGCCTTCGACCAGCCATCATTGGTCATGTTGACGATGACATCGGCCCCATGTGCCACAAAGCCTGCATTCAGATAGCCAAAGACGTCCTCGAAGCAGATCGGGGTGGAGAATTTTACCCCCTCCTCGGTTTCGAACACTACGCTTTCATACCCCTTTTCCCACCAGTTGTAGTCATTGGCCAACAACAGGTTGTACAGCAGCGGCAGCTGTTTCTCATAGGGGAAGTGCTCGGTGAACGGAACAAGGTGTTGTTTGCGGTAGGTATTCTTGATCTTGCCATCCTCAAAGAAAATGACTGTATTGTAATCCTTGCGGTTCCAATTGCCGTCTGCAAGCAAGGCAGGCTGGGAAGGGTCGTCGATGACACCCTCGGGGTTGCCGGTCACCAGAGGTACCGGCAGGGATTTGCCGAAGGCGACGAACTCCTCGACCAGGGCCGAGGTCGCAGGGTCGGAGGGGTAATTCTCATGCCATGCAACCGAGGGGACGAATGCTGTCTCAGACCACAGGATGATGTCCGGGTCCGCCTGCAGGGCTTCAAGGCTCATGCGACGCAAATTGTTGAAATTGTTCTTATAGGTTGCATATCCGCCCTTCCAGGTATCGGCGCTGTGTTGGATGGTTGCAACCTTCCAGGTCTTTTCAGGCTCCTGGGATCTCCAATAGGAGATGCTGGCAAATCCATAGACCAGGATTGCAATCAGGACGACTGCATAGCCGATCAAAAAAGCCAGATGCTGCTTCAGGTACACAGTAAAACCGGCCAGGCGATTGCGATGCTGCTCAAACAGGATGAATGCCAAAAAGGTTTGAGGAAGCACCATCATGAACGTGACACCCCAGACACCGGTGAACTCGGCGATCTGGATAAAGGGAAGGTATTGGTACGCTGCAGTACCAAGGGTCCCATAGGGGTAACCTGCAAACCAATCCTGGCTGATGTATGAGTAGGCAACCCAAATGATGCCTTCCACGATATAGCCATACTTCTTGAACAGCTTCTGGGCGGCCTTCAATGCAGGAAACAAGACAACCATCTCACCGCCCTTGATGATGGGGACAATCAGGATGGCGAGCGGATGAAAGGTTTTCAGCCAGTAATTGAAGAAGAGATAGAACATGAAGCCATACAAGAACCCGTACACCGGCGTAAGTTTCCAGCTTGTGTTGCGAATCACCGCAAACACAGGAATCAAGGCAATAAACCCGATGAACCCCAGCCCGTTGACCGATATGAGGCCGGGAAAGGCGAATGAGTATAGAAAAGCCGCTGCCAATAACACAAGAACCTCAGAACAAGCCGTTCCGAGGTTCCGTCTGGGATGCAAATCAACCAAGAGATGTTCTCCTACTGTAAAACACGTGAAACTCAGTCGTTCTCCGGCTTATTGTCACGCAAGTCCCATACATAATCCTTGAGTTCCTTGCCAGGACGGAAAATTGCGACCCCGTGTGTCTCGACGGCAACTATGGCACCGGTCTTGGGGTTGCGAGCTTTCTCTCTGCCTTTGCGGGTACGAACTTCAAAGGTTCCAAATCCACGGAGCTCGATGACTTGGTCGTTCTTCAGGCCTTCTTTCACTTCTTCAAAGAACTCATCGATGATCTTATGGATATCGGCTCTATTCAGTCCATGCTTCTCATGGAGACTCTCAATAATGGCTGCTTTTGTCAACTTTGGTCCTGCCATGGTAACTCCTTAACACACAATATTTGCAAAAGAACGTAAGCCGATGCCAGAATCGGCCTGAATACATGAGACCGTTATGCCTGGACGGCAGCCTGGTTGTTGAACTTGTTGTACCTGGCCTGCAATCTGGATTTCTTGCGGCTGGCGGTGTTCTGATGGATAATCCCCTTGCTTGCGGTTGAATCAAGCAGTTTGAGGCTCAAAGCCAGTGCGGAAGCAGCAGTATCCTTATCATTGGAGGCCACAGCGGCTTCAAACTTTTTGATTGCAGTGCGCATTGTGCTCTTGGCTGCACGATTCCTCATTCTCCTGACGCTGTTCTGTCGCTCTCTTTTCTCAGCAGACCTGTTAATCACGTAATACCTCCAAACATATTACCTTGAATACGTAGTTATTTGTATGAAATATGAAGTCGGCAACACAG